>CAJYQM010000500.1 GCA_913777025.1 uncultured Massilia sp.
CATCCCGCACGGCGTGGCCTTCGATGCGCCCCAGGTGCCAGGCGTCGGACCAGCCATTGGCGACCACCGGGCCACGCGCGCCCTGCCACAGGCCGCGCACCATGCGGTCGGCCAGCACCACGGCCAGCTCCCAGTCGCGCTCATGCGGACCCGGCACGCGGTCGATCGAGATCACGACCTGGTCGCGGCTGTCGAAACGGGTCTCGGTATGGCGCGCCAGGCGCACCACGTCCTGCATGCGTTCGGGCAGGCGCGTGGCGCCGGGCGCCTGGCACTTGACCTCGGCGCGGCCGGCACGCGGGCGGCGCGCCGCCGTCACCGTGAGCTGGCTGCCGTCTGCCAGCATGCTGCGGCACTCGGCCGTTTCCACGGCGGCGCTACTCATGCCGCCACCTGCTCGCGCGCGCAGCGGCGGCCTTCGCAATCGGCTTCCAGGTTGGCGACGATGCGGTCGCACTCGTCGTACAGCGCTTCCAGCACGCCGGGCTGCGCGCCCTTCAGCCGCGCCAGCAGCGCCCAGGCCTCGTCCAGCGAGGCCGTGGCGCGGCGGCTGTGGCGCGCGCGGCGCAGCTGCTCGTCGATGTGCAGCGGCTGGCCCGGCGCCGCCAGGCCCAGGGCCGGCATCGTCGAGGCGCCCACGCACAGCAGGTCGAGCCGCTGCAGCAAGGCCTGCTGCTGGCGGAACTGTTCGGGGCTGGACGGCAGCGCGGCCAGGCGCAAGCCGCACATCACGCCGGGCAGTTCGAGGAACAGCCGGCGCAGCGCGCGCGCGTCCACCAGCGTCGGCTCGGCGGCGTCGAAAGCGCAAATGCGGGCCGGCGCCGCCGCGGCCTGCGCCGGGCAGGCCTGGCTGCGCGCGGCGAGCATGGCGGCGTAGTCGCGGCTGGCGCCCAGGTCGACCGGCACGCAATCGTCGACGGTCAGGCCGAAGCGCATGTAGAGCAGTTCGTTCAGGCCGAGGCGGAAGGCATTCCATTCTTCGATCGTGGCGCAGGGCGGCAGGTCCAGCCCGCCCTCGCGCAGTTCGCGCTGCACGGCCGCCTCCACCGCGCCGGCCAGCGCCTCCAGGCCGAGCCGGCCGGCCGCTTCGCTGGCCAGGTAGAGGTCGAAGCGGTGGTGCGCCGAGTTCGGGTCGGAGGCATCGATGGCGAAGCTGGTGCGCAGGCCGATTTCCGGCGCCTGCGCGAAGGGCTGCAGGTCGACCGTGTAGGGCCCCGGGTGGAAGGCAAAGGCCAGTTCGCCGTCGCGCAGTTCGATGCGCTTGGCGGGGGCGGGGCGGCGCGTGCAGCCGCGCGCGTCGACGACGACGACCGGGCAGCCCGGCGGCATCCCGCAGCCGCTGTAGAGCGGCAGCGCGACCGCTGTGCGCCCCAGTTCGCAGGCATCGGCGACCGGTGTCGCGCGCTTGAACAGACCTAGCATGGTGTCCTCATGGTCGGGAGGGTTCGACAGTGAATGTGGCGCCGCGCGCCTGCAGGTGGGCGGCCGGCACGGCGGCGAAGGGCCAGCCGGCCTCGCATTCGCCGTCGGCATCGAGCCGGCCCGCCAGGATGATGCCGCCTTCGCCGTCGCGCACCACGAGCGGTGCGCGAGAGGCCAGCAGCGCCGGTGCGAACGGCGCCTGCGGCATCAGCTGCAGGATCGCGCGCCAGCCGGCGCCGGCGTCGAGCAGGTGCAGGGACCAACAGCCGTCTTCGGTGACCAGGGGTTCGAGCGCGCCGCCGCTGGCCGCGCGCAGCATGCCGCGGCTGCCGTTCCAGGCGCCGGCCGGACGCGCCGCCTGCACGCGCCGTTCCAGCGCCAGCTGGCGCAGGCGGCGCGCCGTCAGCGGCGAGGCCTGCAGCGCCCCGCGCTCGCCCGGGGTCAGGGGGCGGCTGCCGTCCAGCGCCGCGGCCAGCGTGGCGTCGTCCAGCACCAGCCGGTCATCCTCCACCCGCCTTGCCAGCAGAAGATGTTCCTGTAGCCGCCGCTTTTCCCGCATCTGCATCTCGTTCGCGCTCTTCATCATCCCAGCTTTCCTTTCAAGGCATCCGTGCGCCCAGGCGCGCGATGGCCGCGTCGCGCCGCTTGCGCAGCGTCGGCAGCGAGACCCGGGCCAGGGCCGCCAGTTGCTGCATGGTCGGCAGTTCGCCGCTGGCCGGGTCGCGCCAGGCGTCCGGATAAGTATCGTCGGCGGGGCCCAGCAGGCGCGCATACACCGCGAGCCGCACCGGCAAGCCATCCCCGGCCAGTTCGCGCGCCACCCAGCCGCCGGCGTCCTCGGCCCGGGCCGCTGCCAGCATGTAGCCGGGGGGCAGGGAAACCGAGACGGCCGCGCTTTCCCAGGCGGGGTCAAGCACCGGGTCGGCCAACGCCGCCGGCACCGCTTCCGGTTCGGGACCAGCCTCGTCGAGTTCGTCCTGGCGCGCTTCCAGGATGCGGTCCGGGCCCGGCGTGGCGGCCTGCTCCGAATCCTGCAGTATGCGCCAGTAATCTTCCATCCAGACGCTGGCATCGTCCAAGTCCTGCAGCCAGTCGTGGTCGCGGTTGGCCGACAGCGCCTCGTAGTCGCCGATCTCGCGCAGCATGGCGCCGATCTTGTCCGGATTGTCCTTCAGGCCGGCAAAACGCTTGGAGCGCGTGTGCAGCGGGCCCGGGCTGCCGCCAAAAGCGGACAGCGTGGCGCTCCAGCGCAGCAGCCATTCGGGGCGGCAGTCGGCGATCGAACGCAGCTGGCGCACCTCGATCGGGACGCCGCCTTCCAGCGCGCGGCCGAGGATCGCGCCGACCTGGGCGCGATGCTGCTCCCAGTTGGCGAACAGGCGCGCGACCTCGCCGTAGGCGGTGTCGAGCATGCGGTAGGCGTAGATGCGGTTCGGGCTGCAGGGGCGGCCGCAGGCGGCCTGGTAGTTGTCGGCGTCGACCTTGTCGCGCAGGACCGCGTACATGTCGTTGACCTTCTTGCGCAGCAGGGCGTCGCCGATCTCTCCGCCCTCGGCGTCGAAGGCCGCGCGGAAGGCGTTCCAGTCGGCCGGCCGGGCCTGCAGTTCGTAGAGCAGGCCCAGGGCCAGTTCGAAGACGGTGTCGCCATAGCTGTTGCCGGCGGCCTGGGCGCGCGGGCTGCGGCGCCCGGCATCGAGGGCGGCGGCCATCGCATCGACGTAGTCATCCAGATGCGCGCAGGCGCGCAGCACCTGCAGCGAGC
>CAJYQM010000501.1 GCA_913777025.1 uncultured Massilia sp.
GGCGAACACCGGCTTGAGCTTGGCCATCGATTCCATGCTGGCGTCGGCGCGCGGGCCTTCATCGGCATCGACGGTACGCTGCTTGACCTTGATCTCGCCGGTGCCCAGGTCAGGCGTGCGGGTGGTGATCTCGACCGGGGTGATCTCGTCCTTGAAGTGGCCGGCCTGCTGGGCGGCGATGGCGCGGCGGTGCGATTCCAGGCCGAATGCGTCCTGGTCTTCGCGCGACACCTTCCACTGGGCGGCGACCTTCTCGGCGGTCAGGCCCATGCCGTAGGCCAGGCCGACGTTGTCGTCTTCGAACACGCGCATGTTGATCGACGGGTGGTGGCCCATCATCGGCACCATCGACATCGATTCGACGCCGCCGGCGATCATGACGTCGGCTTCACCGACGCGGATGCGGTCGGCCGCCATCGCCAGGGCGGTGATGCCCGAGGCGCAGTAGCGGTTGACGGTGACGCCGCCGACGGTGTTCGGCAGGCCGGCCATCACGACGGCCTGGCGCGCGATGTTGAAGCCCTGCTCGGCTTCCGGGAACGAGCAGCCGATCACGGCATCGACGATCAGCGCCGGGTCCAGGTTCGGCACGGCGGCCATCGCGCCCTTGATCGCGGCGATCAGGAGGTCGTCCGGACGGGTCTTGTTGAACATGCCGCGCGGCGCCTTGCCGATCGGGGTGCGGGTCGCTGCGACGATGTATGCGTCTTGAAGTTGTTTGCTCATGTCAGTAGTCCTGTTTTGTCCGCACCGATTAGTTACGCACCGGCTTACCGGTCTGCATCATGCCCATGATGCGTTCCTGGGTCTTCGGATTGTTCAGCAGCGAGATGAAAGCCTTGCGCTCCATGTCCAGCAGCCACTGCTCGGAGACGTAGCTGCCCTGGTCGATGTCGCCGCCGGTCACGATCTCGGCGATGGTGTCGCCCAGCTGGTAGTCATAGGCCGAGATGAAGCCGCCATCGCGCATGTTGACCAGCTGGCCGCGGATGGTCGCCCAGCCGTAGCGGCCCGTCACCGGCACCGGACGGCGCAGCGGCGCGCGGTAGCCGGCGTCGAACATCGAACGCGCGGTGACCTTCGCCACGTGCAGCAGTTCGTACGGGTTGAACACGATGACGTCGTCTTCCTTCAGGTAACCCATGGCCTTGGCTTCCAGTGCCGACTTCGACACTTGCGCGGTCGCGGCGTTGGTGAAGCCGGTCTTCAGGAATTGCAGGATGTCGTTGCCCTTCGCTTCATTCGCCGCGCGCAGCGCCGCTTCCTTCAGGCCGCCGCCTGCCGGCACCAGGCCGACGCCCACTTCGACCAGGCCGATGTAGGACTCGATCGAGGCCACGCGCTTCGATGCGTGCAGCGCCATTTCGCAGCCGCCGCCCAGGGCCAGGCCCGCCACTGCGGCCACCACCGGCACGTTCGAGTACTTCATGGCCATGAAGGTGTCCTGCAGCTCGCGCACGATCGGCTCCATCGCTTTCGCGCCGCCCGTCATGAAGGCCGGCAGGGCCGATTGCAGGTCGGCGCCGGCCGAGAACGCGCCACCCTCGGCCGCGTCGGTATTCCAGATCACCAGGCCCTTGTAGCCTTTCGATGCCTCTTCCAGGCCGCGCTTGATGCCCTTGATGACGCCATCGCCGATCACGTGCATTTTCGTTTTCAACGAGATCACCAGCACCTCGTCGTCCGAGTGCCACAGGCGCACGGATTCGTCTTCGAACACGGTGGTGCCGGCGGTCTTCGGATCGGCGCCACCCAGGCCCACGACCGGTGCGCGGAACTGCTGGCGCTTGTAGACCGGCAGGTCGGACAGCGGCACGTAGGCGTTCTTGGTCACCGAGTACGAACCCTCGGCGGTGTGGACGCCTTTCTCGGCGACCGGGCCTTCGAACACCCAGCTCGGCAGCGGTGCATTGGTCAGCGCCTTGCCGGCCTCGATGTCTTCCTTGACCCATTGTGCGATCTGGGTCCAGCCGGCGGCTTGCCAGGTCTCGAACGGACCGACGCTCCAGCCGAAGCCCCAGCGCATCGCGAAGTCGACGTCGCGCGCGTTGTCGGCGATGGTGTCGAGGTGGAACGCGATGTAGTGGAAGGCGTCGCGGAAGATCGCCCACAGGAACTGCGCCTGCGGGTTCGACGATTCGCGCATCGCCTTGAATTTCTTGACCGGGTCCTTCTCTTTCAGGATGCGCCCGACGATGTCGGCGGCTTTCGCGCCGCCCGGCACGTATTCGCCGCTGGCGAAGTCCAGGCGCATGATGTCCTTGCCGACCTTTTTATAGAAGCCGGCGCCGGCCTTCTGGCCCAGCGCGCCCTTCTCGATCAGCTTCGTCAGCACTTCAGGGGTCTTGTACACGCCGAAGAACGGATCGTCCTGCAGGTTGTCCTGCATGGTCTTGATCACGTGGCCCATGGTGTCCAGGCCGACCACGTCCGCGGTGCGGAAGGTGCCCGACTTGGCGCGGCCCAGTTTTGCACCGGTCAGGTCGTCGACCACGTCCACCGACAGGCCGAATTTTTCGGCTTCGTGGATGGTGGCCAGCATGCCGAAGATGCCGACGCGGTTGGCGATGAAGTTCGGGGTGTCCTTGGCGCGTACCACGCCCTTGCCCAGGGTCGAGGTCAGGAAGGTTTCCAGCTGGTCCAGGATTTCAGGACGGGTGGCCGCGGTCGGGATCAGCTCGACCAGGTGCATGTAGCGCGGCGGGTTGAAGAAGTGGACGCCGCGGAAGCGCGCCTTCAGTTCGTCGTCGAAGCCTTCGGCCAGCTTCTCGATCGAAAGACCCGACGTGTTGGACGCGAAGATCGCGTTGGCGCCGATGTGCGGAGCGACCTTTTTATACAGGTCGTGCTTCCAGTCCATGCGCTCGGCGATGGCTTCGATGATCAGGTCGCAGCCGGCCAGCAGGTCGAGGTTATCCTCGTAGTTGGCGGCTTCGATCAGGGTGGCGTCATCCTTGTTGCCGAGCGGGGCCGGCGACAGTTTTTTCAGGTTCTCGATGGCTTTCAGGACGATGCCGTTTTTATTACCCTCTTTGGCGGGCAGGTCGAACAGCACGACCGGGACCTTGGCGTTGACGCAGTGCGCGGCAATCTGCGCGCCCATCACGCCGGCGCCCAGCACGGCGACTTTCTTGACGATGAAATTAGTCATCTCTCGTAATCCTTAGTTATCGTCGCCCCTGCGGAGGCAGGGGCCCAAGTTGCATGAAAAGCGTAAAACTTGGACCCCTGCCTCCGCAGGGGCGACGGGTCAACGGGTGTACTTTATTGGTACGTGATGGTCGTGCTTAGAACAGATCCGCATCCAGCGCCAGCAGGTTCGCCGCACCCGAACGTGCCTGGCGGATCAGCATCGCGGTTTCCGGATACAGGCGGGCGAAGTAGAAGCGGGCGGTGGCCAGCTTCGCTTCGTAGAACCTGTCGCCGGAATCCTGCTTCTCGAGCGCGATCTTGGCCATCTGCGCGAAGAAGTAGGAGAACACCAGGTGACCGGCCACGCGCAGGTAAGGCACGGCGGCGGCGCCGACTTCGTCCTGGTTCTGGAAGGCCTTCATGCCGATTTCCATGGTCAGCTTGGTGACCTTTTCGCCCAGTTCGCCCAGCGGGGTCACGAACTCGGACAGGTTCTCGTCCAGGCCGTTGTCTTCGACGAACGCCTTGATCTTCTCGCCGAAGGCGCGCAGCTTGGCGCCGTTGTCCATCAGGATCTTACGGCCCAGCAGGTCCAGCGACTGCACGGTGTTCGTGCCTTCGTAGATCATGTTAATGCGGGCATCGCGCACATACTGCTCCATGCCCCACTCGCTGATGTAGCCGTGGCCGCCGTACACCTGCAGCGCTTCCGAGGTGGCGATCCAGCCGTTGTCGGTGATGAAGGCCTTGACGATCGGGGTCAGGAGCGCGACTTCGCCGGCGGCTTCCTTGCGCACGTCTTCGTCCGGGTGGTGCAGTTCGCGGTCGATCTGCAGCGCGATGTACGAGGTCAGGGCGCGCGCGCCTTCAGCGTAGGCTTTAGCGGTCAGCAGCATCCGGCGCACGTCCGGGTGCACGATGATCGGGTCGGCCGGCTTGTCCGGTGCCTTCGGGCCCGACAGCGAACGCATCTGGATGCGGTCCTTGGCATAGGTCAGCGCGTTCTGGTACGCGACTTCAGTCAGGCCCAGCGACTGCATGCCGACGCCCAGGCGGGCGGCGTTCATGAACACGAACATGGCCTGCAGGCCCTTGTGCGGCTGGCCGATCAGGGTGCCGACGGCGCCGTCCAGGTTCATCTGGCAGGTGGCGTTGCCGTGGATGCCCATCTTTTCTTCGATGGCGCCGCAGAAGATCGGGTTGCGCTCGCCGATGCCGCCGTCGGCGGTCGGGAGGAACTTCGGCACCAGGAACAGCGAGATGCCCTTCGAGCCTTCCGGTGCGTCCGGCAGGCGCGCCAGCACCAGGTGGACGATGTTTTCGGCCATGTCGTGCTCGCCGGCCGAGATGAAGATCTTGGAACCGGTGATCTTGTAGGTGCCGTCGGCCTGCGGTTCGGCCTTCGAGCGCAGCAGGCCCAGGTCGGTGCCGCAGTGCGCTTCGGTCAGGCACATGGTGCCGGTCCACTCGCCCGACGCCAGCTTCGGCAGGTAGAACTTCTTCTGGTCGTCGGTGCCGTGTTCCTTCAGGCACTCGTAGGCGCCGTGCGACAGGCCCGGGTACATCGACCAGGCCTGGTTCGACGAATTCAGCATCTCGTAGAACGAGTTGTTCAGCGTCACCGGCAGGCCCTGGCCGCCGAATTCCGGATCGCATGCCAGCGCGGCCCAGCCGCCTTCGACATACTGTTTATAGGCTTCCTTGAAACCCTTCGGCGTGGTCACGGTCTTGCTGGAGGCGTCGAAGTGGCAGCCCTCGCGGTCACCGGTATGGTTCAGCGGGAACAGCACTTCCTGGGTGAACTTGGCACCCTCTTCCAGCACCTGGTTGATGATGTCGGCATCGACGTCTTCGTACCGGGGCATGCCCTTGAATTCTTCCGAGACGTTCAGGAATTCGTGCAGAACGAACTGCATATCCCGAAGTGGCGCGACGTACTGACCCATGTTGATCTCCTGACGAAGGTAAAGATGACTTATTAATTAGTGTGAATTGCGGTAGTTTTCGATCAGACGCGCGAAACCGCGGTGGGCGCGGTCGACGGCGCCCGGGATGCGCAGGAAGCGCGCATCGTGGTGCACCGCCAGCACCAGCCCATACATCTCGTAGACCAGCTGCTCGGGGTCGGTGCCTGCCTTGAGGTCGCCGCAGTCGATGGCCTGCCGGGCACAACGCACCAGGGCGCCCTGCCAGATACGCACCATGCCGACCAGCTCTTCGCGGATCGGGCCCGGACGGTCGTCGTATTCGACGGCCCCGCTGATATAGATGCAGCCGGAGGCGATCTCGACCGACACGCGCTTGAGCCAGCGGTTGAACATCGCTTCCAGGCGCGGCAGGCCGCGTGCTTCCTTGATACTCGGGAAGAAGACTTCCTGCTCGAAGCGGCGGTGGTAGAGTTTGAGGACCTCGATCTGCAAATCCTCGCGCGAACCGAAGTGGGCGAACACGCCGGACTTGCTCATGTTCATCCGGTCCGCCAGCAGGCCGATGGTCAAGCCTTCGAGACCGTCGCGACTGGCGAGCTCCAGCGCAACGTCGAGAATCGCGGCCCGCGTCATCTCGCCCTTGCGCATGCTCATGGATTTGGCTGAAGTGCTGATAATATCCCCGCGTGAATCGAAAAAATCCGAACGCTCGTACTATTATCTACCAGCCTCAAAATGTCAAACGGGAAGTTTAGAGGTGAGGTTCTAGTAGGGTGGACGGCGAAGCCGACTCGCCGTCCGCGTCCACCCTACCCTGCCCGGCTCAGCACGCGGCGGTCGCGCTTGGTGGGACGGCCCTTGATGGTGCTGCTGGGCTCGGGGAACAGGCGGCGCGCTTCCTGGTCGTTCTCGCGCTTGGTGACGCTGTCCTCGGTTTCGCGGTACAGCGCCTGGGCCACCGGGGCCGGGCCGCGCTTGTCGGACAGGCCGAGGACGATCACTTCCCAGCGCGTCGAGCCGTTGTCGATGAAGATCCTGTCGTTCACCTTGACCGAGCGCGCCGGCTTGACGTTCTCGCCGCCGATCTTGATGCGGCCGCGGTCGACCGCCTCCGCCGCCATCGAGCGCGTCTTGAAGAAGCGCGCCGCCCACAGCCATTTGTCGATCCGTACGTTGTCGTTTTCCGTCATGTTGCAATACTTCCCGTGTCTGTTGCTACTCAGGCATAGCCGATGGTAAAAATCCGCATCGTCAGTTTATAGAGAAAATACGCCATTTCGTGGCCACAGCGGCGCACCCAACTGAGTCGCCGCAGATCTTCCAGTCCGACCGGGACGCCATCCCGGATGCCGCCCTGGATCTGTTCGGCCATGCTGGCGGCAAACGCGCTGTCGCGCACCACCACGTTGGCTTCCTGGTTGACGAACAAGGACAGGCCGTCGCAGTTGCTGGAGCCGACCGTGGCCCAGTTGTCGTCGACCACGGCGACTTTCGCATGCAGCTGGGTCTTGCGGTACTCGACGATGCGTACGCCGGCATCCAGCAATTCCGGATAGAAGGACGCCGCAACCGCATCCTGCATGCGGAATTCGCCGACCCCGATCAGGAGGCAGACGTCGACCCCGCGCTGGGCCGCCTTGCACATGGCGTCGCGGAACTTGCGTCCCGGCGCGAAATACGGCGTGGCCATCAGCACCCGCTTCCTCGCCTGCCCGATCGCCTGCAGGTAGGCGCGCTGGATGGTGCGCCGGTTGCGCAGGTTGTCGCGCACCACGAAGGCGGCGCGCATCGGACGCTCGCCCAGCCCCGGCGGTTTCTCGCGGCTTTCGCGGAACAATTTCATCCGGCGCACCAGCGGCAGGCGCCCGGTGCGCAGCCACTGGGCCTGGGCTTCGCGGTGGATCTGGTCGACCAGCGGTCCGCGCACGCGCACCGCGAAGTCCCAGCGCGGCGCCGGCAAGGGTTCGTGGGGCTCGTAGTCGCACAGCCGGTCGTCGTTGGTGTTGATGCCGCCGACAAAGGCGATGCCGCCGTCGATCACCGCGATCTTGCGGTGGCTGCGCGCCGCGCCGCGCTTGAACCAGGGGTTGAACATGCGGTAGTGGACGCAGCCTTCGGCAAATTCCTGCGCCAGGCGCTGCGCGGTGCGGTGCCCGGTGCCGAACCAGTCGACCAGCACGCGCACCTTCACGCCGCGTTTGGACGCGCGCACGAGGGCATCGGTGACGTCGCGCGCGGTCTCGTCCTCGGCATAGATATAGGTCTCGTACAGGATCTCCTGCTCGGCCGCATCCAGGGCGGCGACCAATGCCGGAAAGTAAGTGCCGCTTTGAAGAAGGGTGACGTCGTTGTTCGCTATATAAGTGACGGAGCGCATATCGCTATGCTAGCTGCAAATTGGCCACGATCGGTGCGTGATCGGACAAACGTGCCCACTGGGGACCGTGCAGCACTTCGGCATGCTCGACCTTGAAACCACGCACGTACATGCGGTCCAGGCGGAACCAGGGCAAGGCGGCCGGGAAAGTCCGTGCCGGCACCAGGCGCCGTTCGCGTCCCGCCACGTTGCGCACCAGCTCGCCGATGCGCGAGGAGCCCCGCTCCAGCTCGTCGAACACCTCGACCACGCCCAGCTTCAGGCGCAGGCAATCGCTCAGGGTATTGCGCCAGTCGTTGAAGTCGCCGGCGATGATGACCGGTTCATCCTTCTTGGCCGAATCCTCGACGCAATTGATCAGCG
>CAJYQM010000502.1 GCA_913777025.1 uncultured Massilia sp.
GCCCACGATCGGTCACTTGCTTGACCGCCGCGATCTTGAATTCTTCCGTGTACCGCTTCCCACTCATGTTGACTCCTTTTGCCTAGAATTATGGCTCAGAAGTATCTAGCATAGTGGTGGCGATTCAAGCACTTGTTCGGCGATGCTGATTACGAACGGCGCACGCTGCTGGACAAGGCGGGTTATCTCGACTTTACCGTCAAAGTCGTGCGTGGCCTGCAGGGCTAGGACGGCTTTCAGGCGCAACCGCGGCGCTGGGTCGTCGAGCGTACGTTTGCATGGCTGATGCGATACCGCCGCCTGGTCCGCGACTACGAACAACGGCTCGATGTATCCGAAGCCATGATTTACATCGCGCTCGGCTCATCGTTATTGCAGAGGATGCGTTTCCGGTGAGTTTTTAAACCGTCTCTTAGGTTGGGAGGCGTCAAACTCGAGACAGGTTAGCGGAGTCTGCAAATGAAATTTGATCGTATAGTCATAGATCGCGTTATAGCAGCAGCGCTGGGATTCATTATGCTTTCGTGATTGGTGTTCTGGTCTATCGAGAAAAAGGAAACAATGAGGGCGAGAGAAACTCGGCCTGTGAACAGTTTCCACTCCCCTCGATAGTAGGGACATCCGATTGGGTCATATCCGGCCATATGACTGGTTGCTCTCCGCCGGCGGCAAGTGTAAACGGCTATGTGTATATTCACCAAAAAACCAGAAGGAAAATATCAACTTCATGGTTTTTCGTTATTTGGACAGTTCTAAAAGCGACGAAATAGCTTACAAATGGGTTGATGAGAGAACAGTTGCAATTTCTATACGTAGCGTAGCCAAGATTATCCGGTCGCGTCGATCCATTGGGCCGATCCAAATCGTCTCTGAAATTGGAGCTGAGAAATACCCTCGCTAGGAGTAAGAATCTTCTTTATAAAGATAAGTTTGATCGTTACAGCTTCTCAATATTATGTCCTTCCGTAATTATCACGGACACTTCCGTTGGCACATTCAGATTTTCAAGATGTGCCGAGCTGATGTAGCCGATAATGGAGCGATGCCGGCGTGGATTATATGAATTGCACTACTGCCCTAGATATTCCTGAGCCATAAGTCCAGTTAAGAGGAAGCCGGATAACCGGCGACGTTGGCGGGCGCTGCATGGACGACGGACAAAGTGGGGGAGGCAAATGCCACACCGTGTTTGGCAAAGAATGGCGACTGCGCCTTCCTTTTGGCTCAAGGCTCGATCAACAAGGACTCCAACGGCGGCAACTGCCGCGGCTTACGATCCGGCCCGGTCGCCACATAAGTCAGCGTCGCCTCCGTCACCTTCACCACATGGGTCTGCAGGCGATTCCGCTCGGCATACACTTCCACATACACGGTAATCGAGGTATTCCCGACCTTGACGATGTCGGCATAGAAGGACAGCAAGTCCCCAACGAACACCGGATTCTTGAACAGGAAGGAATTCACGGCGATGGTCGCCACGCGGCCATTGGCGCGGCGCACGGCCGGCAGCGAACCGGCGACGTCGACCTGGGCCATGATCCAGCCGCCGAACACGTCCCCATACACGTTCGCATCGGCCGGGGAGGGCATCATCCGCAGCACCGGCATTTTTCCTTCGGGCAGGCGAAGCGGGGACAGGGTCTGGTTTTCTGGCTGAGTCATCTTGAAATCTCGGTAAAGGCTACAATCAATCTCAGATTGAAACATAAATAGTGATCTCCTGTCATGCGACGCTCATCCGCAAGTTCCCCTCCGCCCCCCACCGATCCGAACGCCAAACGCAACGATTGGTCGACCATCCGCACGCTGCTGCCCTATCTGTGGGTCTATAAATGGCGTGTGCTGGCCGCCATGATCTGCCTGGTCGGCGCCAAGCTGGCCAACATCGGTGTGCCGCTGGTCCTGAAAAAAATCGTCGACAGCCTCAGCATCAGCCCATCCAATCCCTATGCGCTGCTGGCGCTGCCGCTGGGCGCGCTGGTGGCGTATGGCGCGCTGCGCTTTTCGACCACGCTGTTCACCGAGCTGCGCGAGTTCCTGTTCGCGCGCGTCACGCAGCGCGCCGTGCGCACCATCGCGCTGCGCGTGTTCCGCCACCTGCACGCGCTGTCGCTGCGTTTCCACCTGAACCGCCAGACCGGTGGCATGACGCGCGACATCGAGCGCGGCACGCGCGGCGTCAGCTCGCTGGTGTCGTATTCCTTGTTTTCCATTTTGCCGACGCTGGTCGAGATCACGCTGGTGCTGGTCTACCTGGCGCTGCACTACGATAAGTGGTTCTCGATCATCACCGGCATCGCGCTGGTGACCTACATCGCCTTCACGATCACCGTGACGGAGTGGCGCACTCACTTCCGGCGCACGATGAACGAGCTCGACTCGAAAGCCAATACCAAGGCCATCGACTCGCTGATCAACTACGAGACCGTCAAGTACTTCGGCAACGAGGACTACGAAGCCAAACGCTACGATGAAGGCCTGCAGAACTACGAGCGCGCCGCCGTGCGTTCGCAGACCTCGCTGTCGCTGCTGAATTCCGGCCAGTCGCTGATCATCGCCGCCGCCGTCACCGCCATCCTGTGGCGCGCGACCCAGGGCGTGATCGACAAGACCATGACCCTGGGCGACCTGGTGCTGGTGAACTCCTTCATGCTGCAGCTCTACATCCCGCTCAACTTCCTGGGCGTGATCTACCGCGAGATCAAGCAAAGCCTGGCCGACATGGAGCGCCTGTTCGGGCTCCTCGAGCAGAACCGCGAGGTGGCGGACAGCCCGGATGCCAAGCCGCTGTCCACGCAGGGCGCACGCGTCGAATTCTCGCACGTCGAATTCAGCTACGACCCCAAGCGCCAGATCCTGTTCGACGTCGATTTCACGATCCCGGCCGGCACCACCACCGCCGTGGTCGGCCACAGCGGCTCGGGCAAGTCGACCTTGTCGCGGCTGCTGTTCCGCTTCTATGACGTGCAGCAAGGCGCGATCCGCATCGACGGCCAGGACCTGCGCCACGTGACCCAGGAATCGCTGCGCCACGCGATCGGCATCGTGCCCCAGGATACGGTGCTGTTCAACGACACCATCGAATACAACATCGCCTACGGCCGCCCGGGCGCCAGCCGTGAGGACATCGTGGCGGCGGCGCGCGCGGCCTCCATCCACGACTTCATCGAAAGCCTGCCCGACGGCTATGCGACAATGGTGGGTGAGCGCGGCCTGAAGCTTTCCGGCGGCGAAAAGCAGCGCGTGGCCATCGCGCGCACCCTGCTCAAGAACCCGGCGATCCTGATCTTCGACGAAGCCACGTCGGCGCTGGACTCGAAGTCCGAGCAGGCGATCCAGGCGCAGCTGAAGGAGATCGCCAAGCAGCGCACCACCCTGGTGATCGCGCACCGCCTGTCGACCATCGCCGATGCGCAGCAGATCCTGGTGCTGGACCACGGCCGCATCGTCGAACGCGGCACGCACGCGGCGCTGCTCGCGGCGGACGGCCTGTACCGGCAGATGTGGGACCGCCAGCAGGCAAGGCAGGACGAAGCCGTCGGCTCCCCGCTCGAAATCGAACAAGACTAAGGGAACACCATGGAAAAACAGATCGTCGAAATCGACATGGCCGACGTTGGCCACGGCAACCCGGCCTGGATCGCCGCGCTGGAAGCGGGCAAGGTCCTGTATTTCCCGAACTTCGGGACCTACGGCAAGGCCGGCTTCGCGCCGCAGAAGGAAGAGCTGGCGCTGTTCCGCGAAGACATCCGCGACCCCAAGAGCCGCAACATCAGCCTGGACGCGAGCGGCAACCTGAAGGGCGCGGCCGGCGGCGACGACGCGAAAGCCATGCTGTCCGGGATGATCGGGCGCTTCCGCGCCGAGGCCGAGGGCTTGCTGGGCAACCTGGTGCCGCGTTACGGCGAGCACCTGCGCCGCGGCGCCACCAGCTTCCGGCCCTCCGTGGTCGAGACCCGCGCGCAGTCCTGGCGCGCCGACGACAAGCGCATGCACGTCGACGCCTTTCCGTCGCGCCCGAACCGCGGCGAGCGCCTGCTGCGCGTGTTCACCAACGTGAACCTGGAAGGCAAGCCGCGCGTGTGGCGCGTGGGCGAACCCTTCGAGGACGTCGCGCGCCGTTTCCTGCCTCGCGTGAAACCGTACGCGGCCTGGCAGGCGAAAGTGATCAACGCGCTGGGCATCACCAAGTCGCTGCGCAGCGAATACGACCACCTGATGCTGCAGCTGCACGACGCCATGAAGTCGGACCTCGACTACCAGAAGAATGGGCCGCAGGAAAGCTTCGGTTTCCCGCCGGGTTGCGCCTGGGTGTGCTTCTCGGACCAGACCTCGCATGCGGTGATGTCGGGGCAGTACATGATGGAATATACGGCGCAGCTGTCGCCGATGGCCCAGTACGACAAGGAAGCCAGTCCGCTGGCGATCCTGACACGATTGCAGGGGCACGCGCTGGTGTAAATCGGCGGCCTGGCGTTCCGGAGACGGCAGTGGAACTTAGCGCGCCATCTTCCGTCTTACGAATTGGACACGAGTGCCAGGCCTGACGCTGCCTGCAAACACTGGCAGCGCGACAATACGAGCGACCGGACGGCTGCAGATCGCGGAACGACAGCATGACGACGGACAACGGATCAGCAAGCGGAGGACAGCGCGGCGTGTTGAACCGCCAGCAGCTGGCCGCGTGGCAGCTGGCCGAGGTCCAGGCCCTAGGTCACGTCGGCACCTGGGAATTCCACCCGCCTTCCGAAAAGCTTGTGTGGTCGGACGAGACCTGCCGCATCATGGGGCTGGACAAGACAGGCTTCGACGGCAGGATCGAGACTTACCTGGCGCTGGTGCATCCGGACGACAAGACGACAGTGCTGGACGCGCTCCGGGAAAACCGGCAGCAGCCGCGCCGCATCGAGCTCGAACACCGTATCGTCCGGCCGGATGGTACGGTACGCCACGTGCGCGTCAACGGCGTACCCTATGTCGATGAATCCGGTCCGCTGATGTTGGCAGGCACCGTGCACGACGTCACGGAGTCGCGGCAATCGACCGCAGCGGTGCAGGCGATGTCGCGCCAGCTCCTGGGCACGCTGGAAGCCATGTCCGATGCGTTCTACACGCTGGACCAGCAATGGCGCTTCACCTACCTGAACCAGGCGGCCGAGCGGCTGCTGCGACGCCCGCGCCAGGACTTGCTCGGCAAGGTCATGTGGGATGCCTACCCTGACCTGGTGGGAACGCCTTTCGGCGGGCAGTACGAGTTCGTGATGGCGCACCGGCGGCCGGTTGCATTCGAGGAATACTATGCCCCGCTGCAGGTATGGAAAGACGTGCGCATCTACCCTACCGAGGAAGGCTTGGCCACTTATACCACCGACATTACCGAGACCAAGCGGCTGCAGGAGATGGAACGCGAGGCCGCCGAGCGCTTCAGGATGGTGGCCAGGGTGACCAGCGACGTCATCTGGGACTGGGATGTCCCCGGGGACCGCCTGTGGTGGAGCGAGGATGTGCAATCCGTGTTCGGCTATGGCGCGGAGGTCTTCCATGACGGCATCGAGGACTGGATTTCCCGGATCGCACCCGAGGACCGCGAGCGCGTCGTCAGCGGATTGTATGCGGCGATGAACACTGGCCAGGAAACCTGGCGTGAGGAGTACCGTTTCCTGCGTCACGATGGTTCGTATGTCACCGTACGCGACCAGGGCGTGTTCAGGCGCGATGCCGAAGGTGCGACGCGCAACGTGATCGGGGCGATGCTCGACATCACCGCCGACAGGCAGGCCGAAGCCGAGCGCCGTGCGGCCGAAGCACATAACCGGCTGCTGGCATCGCTGCTGGACAAGGCCCAAGATGCGATCTCGGTGTCCGGCACCGATATGCGGATCACTTACTGGAACCAGGGTGCCGAACGCCTGTTCGGGTGGACCGCCGCCGAGGCCATCGGCAAGACCAAGAACGAACTCCTGACGCTGGACAAGGAAGACCTGGAACAGGCGTTCGAGCAGGTCTTCCGCAAGGGCGAGTGGCGCGGTGAAATCACCAAGCGCCGCAAGGATGGCCGCGCGGTGGCGGTCGAATCGCACCTGACCCTGGTGCGCGGCGACGATGGCCAGCCGCAATCGGTGCTGGCCATCGACACCGACATCACCCAGCGCAAGCACGACGAGCAGGCGATCCTGAACCTTGCCTTCTTCGATCCCCTGACGCGCTTGCCGAACCGGCGCCTGCTGCTGGACCGCCTGCGGCACGCGGTCGCGGCGACCAAGCGCGACGGCCATGGCGGCGCCGTGCTCTTCATCGACCTGGACAATTTCAAGACCTTGAACGATACGCTCGGGCACGACAAGGGCGACCAGCTGCTGCAGCAGGTCGCGCGGCGGCTCGAAGCGCGGGTACCGCGCGGCAGCGACACGGTGGCGCGCCACGGCGGGGACGAATTCGTCATCCTGCTGGAGTACTTGGGCACGGACCCGGAAGAGGCAGCCGCCCAGGCCGAGCTGGTCGCGGAAAAGTTGCTCGGGGCGTTTAACGAGCCCTTCCAGCTGGACGGGCACCAGCACCACACGAGCCCGAGTGTGGGCGTGGCCCTGTTCGACAAGGACATGAAGGACATCGACGAACTGCTCAAGCGTGCGGACCTCGCGATGTACCAGGCCAAGGCGGCCGGCCGCAACACGATCCGCTTCTTCGACCTGCACATGCAGACGGTGATCAATGCCCGCGTCGAGCTGGAGGCCGACCTGCGCCGCAGCCTGCAAAGCCACGGATTCACCCTGAATTACCAGCGCCAGACCGACAGCAACGGCGCGCTCGTGGGCGCCGAGGCCCTGCTGCGCTGGCAGCGCCCGGGTCGCCAGCAGGTGTCGCCATCGATGTTCATTCCGCTGGCCGAGGAGACTGGGCTGATCCTGCAGCTGGGCGAGTGGGTCCTGGAAGCCGCATGCCGCCAGCTCGTGGCCTGGCGCAGCCGGCCGGACGCCGCGCACCTGACGATGGCGGTCAACGTGAGTGCGCGCCAGTTCCGCCAGCCGGGCTTCGTGGACCAGGTATTGCGGGTCATCAAGCGCACCGGCGCGGACCCGTGGCGGATCAAGCTCGAGCTGACCGAGAGCCTGCTGCTGGCAAATATCGAGAATACGATCGACACCATGCACGCGCTCAAGGAGAACGGCATCGGGTTCGCGCTCGACGACTTCGGTACCGGGTATTCCTCGCTCGCCTACCTGAAGCGCCTGCCGCTCGACCAGCTGAAGATCGACCAGTCCTTCGTGCGCGACGTGCTCATCGACCCGAACGACGCCGCGATCGCGCGCACCATCCTTGGCCTGGGCCAGAGCCTGGGCCTGGACGTGATCGCGGAAGGCGTCGAAACGGCAGGCCAGCGCAACTTTCTTTCCCTGCACGGATGCCGGGCGTTCCAGGGATTTCTGTTCGGGCGCCCGGTGGCGGCGGAGCTGTTCTGAGCAGGTGCGCTCATGCCGAGCCGGCGTAGGGCAGCATCAGTGGCTCGCGCAGGCGGATAATCTGGCGCACGTCGTCGTCGCCGATCACTTCCATGCTGGCCAGTCCGATGGCACCGTGGTCGACCCAGACTTCGCGCGGCTTCGGGATCAGGTGATCGAGGCCCTTGACGAGAATCTGGATGATATCGCTCCTCGGGTCGTAGCTGATGCCCAGCAATTGAATCCACGCCTGCTCGATCTGGTCGCCGATACGCAGGCCGGTCACCTCGATTTCGACCTCCTTGCCGACCAGCAGTGATTTCGACAACTGGTCAAACGTTGTCTGCCATGCCGCCTTATCAAGTTTTGTCGTAGCCATGATATTTACCTTTGTCTTCCAATGTTGGGAGACCCTGCCGAAACGGGGGCCGCATGGGAGCGGCTGGCGGAGGAACTGGACGCGAGCAAACCGTGGCCGACTGGTGGTGAACACCCATGTCTGAGTCAGGCAGCCTTACTTTTTCTGGTACACGAATGGCGGCAAGGCCTTCAGTGCATCCTTCGTCGCACCCGGCAAGGTCAGCTGCTTGTTACTGACCTTCAACTGATCCATCGGGATGGCGACGCTCCGTTCACCGATGCCGAGGAAGCCGCCCACGCCGATGATCGCGAACGGGGCCGCGGGCGCGCTGCTTCCCTTGCTCGGCGAAATGATCACGTCGTCGACCTTGCCGATTTTGTCGTTCTTGTCATTCACCACCGTCTTGCCAAGCAGGTCGCGCTTGGCGCTCCAGCCAAGGACAACAGTTTCCGTTTCGACGACGGTGACGCCGAGGGGGTGTCCTGCCAGCAACCGGAGCGGCGGGGGCCTGCGCATTTGAATTCGCCGGCGCCTGTGCCGATGCGACATTGCCCCAGAGGGGGACAGCCGACATCGCCAAGACTGTAAACATGCGTTTCATGATGGCTCCTTACCAGATGACGAATGCCGTTCCACTATAGGAGCAATGGTGTCGCGCACAGATCGAAGGGACTTGAATTTTGATCTTTCTCAAGCCTGCGGATGTTCATGATTCATGGCTTGCAAGTGGCCGAGGCCGCGGCATTGGCGGGCAACGCCTGCGCGCGCAGGTAGCCCTGGTCACCGGATTGGCCGACCAGGCGAGCAGCTGGTTGCAAGCCGGGGTACAGGTGCAGGTCCGAGCCGCAGATGCAGGCGCGCGTCACGCGGACGATGGCGTCGCCCGGGTGCGCGATCACGGGATCCGGTTTTTGCGAGGCCCGGATGCGGTAGGGGCCACGAAAGTTAGTTGCCAACATAAAACCTCCTGTCAGAAATGCTCCGCGCTTCGCAGCGCGTCCACTGGGACAGAAGGTTTGACAACGAGGATGGCGACAGGTGCGCGCCTCACATGATCAGCAGCTCTTTTCCGTGGGCGCGCAGGATGGCCGCGACGCGCGCCGCCACCGGCGACAGGTAGCCGTTCTTCCGGTACGCCAACCCGAGCCGGCGCCGCATCTGGGTCTCGGCCAGCACGACTTCGCGCAGGCGGGCCCTGCCCGCGACCAGGTTGAGGCGCGTGACGAAGCCCAGCAAGGACGTTTGCTGGAGGATAGGCAGGATCGCGTTCAGCACGTTCGACTCGATCTGCACCTGCGGCCGCGGCAGCCCGTGCCGCTCGAAAGTCTGGTCCAGCCATTGGCGCGAGGCCACCGTAGTGGCCGGCAGCATCCACTTGTAGTCGAGCAGGCCGGCCAGCGTGGCGAGCGCAGCGAACACCGGGTGGTCTTCGCTGGCCATCACGACCACCGTGTCTTCCGCGATCTGCTCGCTCACGATGTCCGGATCGGCGTCCAGCATGGGGCCGACCACGAGGTCGATCTCGCCGTCGCGCAGGTGCGCCAGCAGGTGGTCGTTCATGCCGACAAAAAGGTTGACGGTGATTGCCGGCGCTTCGGCCAGCAACTGTGCGAAGACGGCCGGCATCAGGTGCTCGCCCAGCGTCGGCACGCAGCCGATGCGTACCGTGCCCTGCAGGCCGCCGGCGTGGTCCTGCATTTCGCGCGCGGTCTCTTCGACCAGATGTGAAAAAGCCGCCCGAAGAGCGGCTTTTTCGTCCCGAAAGAGAGCCAACTGAATGACACCGCAAGGGTGAGTGGTTCAATGATGGTTACGCACTTGATTTACCATGTCAAGCACGTTCCATCACTCCAAGCTCAGTAGGTGTAGAACATCCGCTGGATGTCCCTGGTATTCGTGGTCTTCGTCAGCGCCAGCATCAGCAGGATGCGCGCCTTCTGCGGATTCAGGGTATCCGACACCACGAAGTCCAGCTCGTCGTCGTTCGCCTCGCCGTTGCGCGCGACGATGCCCTGGCCGACGCGGCTCGAGCGCACGATGATCACGCCGTTCTTGCGCGCGCTGGAAAGGGCGGGGCGCACCTTGGTCGGCAGGCTGCCGTCGCCGACGCCGGCGTGCACCAGGCCCTTGGCGCCGGCGGCCACCAGCGCATTGATCGCGGTCGGGCCGACGTTGGCATAGGTGTAGGCGATGTCGACCTGTGGCAGCGAGCTCAGGTTCGACACGTCGAACTCGGTGTCCGCCGTGTGCTTGCGCGTGGAGGCGCGGTAGAAGTGCGCCTGGTTGCCGACCACGTAGCCGAGCATGCCCAGCTCCGGCGACTTGAAGGTGTCGGTGGTGACGGTGTTGGTCTTGGTGACTTCGCGTGCGGCGTTGATCTGGTCGTTCAGCACCACCAGCACGCCCTTGCCGACGGCGTCCTGGCTGCCGGCGGTCAGCACGGCGTTGTACAGGTTGATCGGGCCGTCGGCCGAGATCGCGGTCGACGGACGCATCGCGCCGACCACCACCACCGGCTTCCTGCTCTTGACGACCAGGTTCAGGAAGTAGGCGGTTTCCTCGATGGTGTCCGTGCCGTGGGTGATCACGATGCCGTCGACGTCGGGCTTGGCCAGCAGCGTGTTGACGCGCTTGGCGAGAAGCAGCCACTCGTCGTTGCCCATGTTCTCGCTGGCGATCTGGAACACCTGCTCGCCGCTGACGCGGGCGACCTTCTGCAGTTCCGGCACGGCCTTGATCAGGGCATCCACGCCGACGGTGGCGGCGGTGTAGCCGACCGTGGTGGTGCTGGTGGCGCCGGTGCCGGCAATGGTGCCGCCGGTGGCCAGGATGACCACGTTGGGCAGCTTGGCGGCGGTGGTCTGGGCCTGGACCGCGAACGCGAACAGGCAGAGGAAGAGCGCGAACAGCGAGCGCGCGGATTTCAGGTTCATGGGATCTCCTTGATAGCCGTCGTTCCCGCGCAGGCGGGAACCCAAGTTTTACGGTTCGCCACGAACTTGGATCTCCGCCTTCGCGGGGACGACGTTGGTTACGTTATCTATAAAAAAAGGCTTTCCATCGCTGGAAAGCCTTGTCCGGTTCAGTCCAGGTTCAGCGCAGCGTCGCCGTCGAGATGTCCTTTTCGGCCGCGACCGGGTCGGACAGTTCGCCCTCCCACTTCGCGACCACGGCGGTGGCGATGCCGTTGCCGATTACGTTGGTGGCCGAGCGCGCCATGTCGAGGAAGTGGTCGATGCCGAGCAGGAGCAGCAGGCCGGCTTCCGGGATGTGGAACTGGTTCAGGGTGGCGGCGATCACCACCAGCGAGGCGCGCGGCACGCCGGCCATGCCTTTCGAGGTCAGCATCAGCACCAGCATCATGGTGATCTGGGTCGACATCGGCAGTTCGATGCCGTAGGCCTGGGCGATGAAGACGGCGGCGAAGGTGCAGTACATCATCGAGCCGTCCAGGTTGAACGAGTAACCGATCGGCAGCACGAAGGCGGCCAGGCGGTTCTTCACGCCGAAGCGCTCCAGGCCTTCCAGGGTTTTCGGGAAGGCAGCCTCCGACGAGGCACAGGTAAAGGCCAGGATGGCCGGCTCGCGCAGTTCGCGCATCAGCTTGAGGATGCGCGGGCCGACGAACAGGATGCCGATCGCGATCAGCACGACCCACAGCAGCGCGATGCCGAGGTAGAACTCGCCCATGAACACGCCGTAGGTCGCCAGCACGCCCACGCCGCTCTTGGCGATGGTGCTGGTGACCGCGGCGAACACCGCCAGCGGCGCGAAGTTCATCACGTAGTTGGTCACCTTCAGCATCACGTGGGCGATGCTGTCGACGGCGTCGATCAGCGGGGCGGAGCGCGCGCCCACGGCGGCGGCGGCGGTGCCGAAGAAGACCGAGAAGATCACGATCTGCAGGATGTCGTTCTTGGCCATCGCGTCCACGATCGAGACCGGGACCAGGTGGTTGACGAATTGCGCGAGCGTCAGGCCGCTGGCGGCGACGCCCGACGAGGCGTTGGCCGCCGGCAGGCCGCCGGCCAGCGCCATCGCGTCGCCCGGGCGGAAGAGGTTCACCAGGATCAGGCCCAGGGTCAGCGAAATCAGCGAAGCGATGACGAACCAGCCCAGCGCCTTGACGCCGATGCGACCGACTTCCTTGGCGTCGCCCATCTTGGCGATGCCGACCACCAGCGTCGAGAACACCAGCGGCGCGATGATCATCTTAATCAGGTGCAGGAACAGCGTGGTCACCAGCGACAGCGTGTCGGCGAAGCCGGATGGATCGGTCATCGTCGTATTCGCGACGTAGCCGACAGCGATGCCAAGCACCAGGCCTACGATGATGTAGGTGGTGAGGCGGTTTCGATTGGTCATAGGGCTTCCTCTGGAGATGACGGCGCAGGTCGGGCACGTGAGGCGTCGGGAGAAGATCGTTCATCCTGTGCCGGTGGAATCTCGGGCAAAATGGTGGTGGTTTTGCCCGGTGCCTGATACTGAAGATATTGACAAGTTCCGCAGTATCCTAGGCGTTGATGGTGCTGTCAAGCACGCTCAAGTCCATGTAAATGCACGACAATACACGCCCAAGATGATCGAAATCGAGAACGTCAGCAAATGGTACGGCGCCGTCCAGGTGCTCGATGGCTGCAGCACCCGCGTGGAGCGCGGCGACGTCGTCGTGGTGTGCGGGCCGTCCGGCTCCGGCAAGTCGACCCTGATCAAGACCGTCAACGGCCTGGAGCCGATCCAGCAGGGGACCATCCGTGTCGACTGCACCACGGTGGGCGACCCGGGGACGGACCTGGCGGCGCTGCGCGCGCGCATCGGCATGGTGTTCCAGAATTTCGAACTCTTTCCCCACCTGTCGGTGCGCGACAACCTGAACCTGGCCCAGGTGAAGGTGCTGAAACGCTCGCGCGAGGAGGCCGACGCCAACGGCCTGACCTACCTGGAGCGCGTCGGCCTGGCCGCGCACCGCGACAAGTTCCCGTCCCAGCTCTCCGGCGGCCAGCAGCAGCGCGTGGCGATCGCGCGGGCGCTGGCGATGGACCCGGTCGCGATGCTGTTCGACGAGCCGACGTCGGCGCTCGACCCCGAGATGGTGGGCGAGGTGCTGGACGTGATGGTCGGCCTGGCCAGGGACGGCATGACCATGATGGTGGTGACCCACGAGATGGGCTTCGCGCGCAAGGTGGCGGACCGCGTCGTGTTCATGGACGGCGGCCGCATCGTCGAAGACAGCCCGAAAGAGGATTTCTTCACCGCCCCGAAGTCGGAACGCGCGCGCGACTTCCTGGCGCGGATCATCCACTAGCTCAGGTAGGCCTGCAGCACGTCCGCACTCTGGTCCATGCCGGACTTCAGGCGTTTCTCGGCCAGCTTCGCGTACTGGTCGGGCGAAGCATTGGCCTGGCTCGCCGCCTTGACGGCAATCGCCTTGCTGGCCACGCCGAAAGCCATGATGGCCTGTTCCCAGGTCAGGCCCGACGCCAGCGCATGTTCCACCACATGCGCCGCCAGCGCGCCGAGGCGGTCGGCCAGCGCATTGTCCGTTTGTCGCAAGGTCAGCATGTCCACTCCCTGTTGATAGGTATCGCAGTCGTGCCGAGTGTACGGGATCGGGCGGCAAGCGCGCGCGCGGCTGGTCAGCCCGCCGCCAGCGCCTGCAGCTGGGCCAGCAGGCCGTCCGGCACCTCGATGCCTTTCATCGCCGCCTGTCCGGCCAGGGCATCGCGGCGCGCGCCGGGCAGGCGCACCTCCTCGTCGACCAGCATCGCCGCCAGCAGCGTCTCGATGCGTTCGTGGAACACGTCGCCGCCGGCCAGCGCGCCCGGATCGATCACCATGAAAGCCTGGCCGATGCGCGGGCGGTTGCCTTCGGCGTTGAAGAAGGTGTCGGCCTCGAAGCCGAACGACGCTCCGGTCAGCGCGCAGCACAGCAGCTCGACCATCAGGGCCAGCATCGCGCCCTTGACGCCGCCGGCCGGCAGCATCATGCCTTCCATGCCGGC
>CAJYQM010000503.1 GCA_913777025.1 uncultured Massilia sp.
GACGAGGAGGTCTCCCAGATGTGGCAATGGGAAGCCAGCCGCTGGCTGGCCGAGGCCGGTTGCCGCGTGATGCTGGCCTGGGGCAAGGATGCCGAGGCCTGGGCCGAAGCGGTGGAAGACGCCAGCCAGGAAGCCTTCAATTACGAAGACATCCCGGAAGACCGGCTGGTCGTCACGACCTCGCACGAGGACGAGGATCTCGAGGAAGCGTTCTGGTTCGCCAAGCACAGGGCGGCCCACCCTGCCCTGGCGCTCGGCCGCACGCTGATCGTTCACATCGCGCCCGCACCGCGGCGTGACGAGATCGAAGCGGCCTACGCGGCCGCCTGAGCCTGCGGCCTGTGGTTCCGGCGCCGGACCGTGCCCGGCCGGCTTGTGGCCGTTCTGACAGGTGAATGAAATCAGTCGCGCAGCGCCGCCAGTGCCCGCTCCAGCACCGGATCGCGCCCGGCGCGCAGCGCGTCGACGCCCGGACTGGCCGGCAGGTCCGGCGCGATGCCTTCGCCGATGAAATCGCGGCCCTCGGGCGTCAGGTCGCGCTTGATGCAAATGCGCGCGGTGCCGCCGCCCGGCAGCGTCATGAACAGCGGCTGGCCGGTGCTGCCGCCGGTGGGTCCGCCGACGACGACGCCACGCTTGACGCTCTTGAAGGCCAGCACGAAATCCTCGGCCGCCGAAAACGTCTTCGCGCCGGTCAGCACGGCCACCTTGCCCCCGAAGACCTGTGGCCGCTTGCGCAGCGCCGGTACCCCGCCGAATTCGCGCGCCGGCGCCCACATCACCGTATAGGCGCCCTGGGCGCGGGCGTAGGGATCGTCGACGCGCTTGTACTGGGGCATGGCGGGTACCGATGCGACGCCCAGGTAGCTCAGCACGTCCCATCCGAAATTGCTGGAACCGCCGCCATTGGCGCGCACGTCGATGACGAGCGCCTTCGCCTTCAGGATCTCTGGAAAGACCTTGTCGAAGGCTTTCACCGCATCGGCGTTTTCCAGGTGGTCGAGCGCGAAATAGGCGACGCCGCCGGGCAGCATGCGGAAGGCGAAGCGTTCCGGACGCTTGACGTCGGTGTAGCCGGTGCGCGCCACCTCGGCCTGGCGCTCGGTGCCCTGGGCGTCGCGCAACGTCAGCCTGATCGGCGCGGCGGCGTCGCCCTGCAGCAGCTGGTAGCTGAAGCTGCGCATCGACCGGTCCTGCGGCGTGGACGCGCTGACGAAAGGCGTCACCCGCTCTTCGGCGTAGCGCAGCACCGGCACGCCGTCGATGGCCGTGATTTCGTCGCCGGGGCGCACGCGCGCCTGCAGGGCCGCGCTGTCGACGCGCTCGACCAGCACGCGGTTCTCGACCAGCGCCGTGACGATCGGCGGGCGCGCATAAAAGCTGTCGGCCAGCTGCCCGGGCGCGTAGATGTTGGTGTGGCCGTCCTTCAGCAGCGGCGCCAGCTGCATCATCACGCGGTAGTAGTCGCGCGTGGTCTCGGCCGCCATCACCTTCGGCAGGAAGTCGAGGTAGACGCGGTTCCAGTCCAGCTCCGGCACATGGTCGAAATAGACGAAGCTGGCGCGCGCCTCGCTCCAGAACTGCGTGAGGCCGGCGATGCGCTGTTCCACGCTCAGCCTGTCCTGGTAGGGCACGTCGGACGCCGGCCCCTTCCAGATGCGGTCGGCCAGCTGGGCGCGCGCCAGGATGCGGGCGAAGCGCGGGTCCGCGCGCAGGCCGGCAAACGCCTCGTCCTGCAGCAGCTGGGCGGCCTGGGGCGGCAACCAGGCAAAACGTTGCGCCGCTTCGAGCGTGGCCAGCGCCTCGTCCTTCATGCCGAGCCGGGCCTGGACGCTGGCCAGGTCGATGCGCACGTCGTGGCCGCGGAAGTGCAGGTAGGGATTGCCGTTGCCGATCTCGCGCACATCCTGGCGCTCGAGGAAATCGAGCGCCTCCTGCAAGGTCGCGGCGGCCTTGCGCAGCCCGGCCGGGCCGGCCGCCTTGCCGGCGTCGAGACCCGCCTGCTTGCGCATCTGCTGCACCTTCTCGGCGTCGCGCCAGCCGGGGCTGGGCTGGGGCGCATCGGCGGCGCCGGCGGCGGCCCAGGCCAGGCAGCAGAGGGACAACACCAGGTCGCGCGTGCGCAGCATGTTCCTTCCTTTCGTTAGCCTATAAATGCTATTTGGAAAGAAACAAGCTTAGCAAATTATATTGAACAAAAAATCACGCTTTGTTACATGGCCCGTTCAGCGCGACTTCAATTGGCGCACGTGGCCCTCGAGCTCCGCGAAGCTCGGCCGCTCGGTGGCGGAGATGACCTTGCGGCCGAATTCCACCGCGATCGCCGGGGCATAGCCGCTCATGCTGGCCAGCAGCGTCACCTTCACGCACTGCAAGGCCTTCACGACTTCCTGGTGGCGCCGGTGCAGCAGGCCGGCCAGCGGGGCGACCAGGCCGTAGGAAAGCAGGATGCCGAGGAAGGTGCCGACCAGTGCCGCCGCGATCAGGCCGCCCAGCTCGGCCGGCGGCCGTCCCACCGAACCCATCGTATGCACCACGCCCATCACCGCGGCCACGATGCCGAAGGCCGGCATGCCGTCGGCCAGCTTGTGCAGGGCGTCGACCGGGATCTCGGCGTCTTCCTGGTAGGTCGCGATCTCGTTGTCCATCAGGTTCTCGACCTGGAAGCTGTCCATCGTGCCCGACACCATCAGGCGCAGGTAATCGGTAATGAATTCAAGCAGGTGCTCGTCCATCAGGATCAGGCGGTGGCGCGAGAACAGCGCGCTTTCCCAGGGCGCATCGATATCGCGTTCGAGCGACATCAGGCCTTCCTTGCGCACCTTGGTCAGGATGTCGTACATCAGCGCCATCAGGGCCATGTACAGCGCGCGGGTGTATCGCGAGCCGCGCAGCAGCATCGGCAGGCTGTCCCAGGTCATGCCGATCGCCTTCCTGTCGTTGGCGATGACGAAGGCGCCGAGCGCGCCGCCGCAGATCATCATCACCTCATACGGCTGGAACAGCGCCGCCAGATGGCCATCCTGCAGGACGAAGCCGCCGAACACGGCCAGCAGCACGGTGATGAATCCGACGGCGATCAACATGGGGCCTCCAGCGCACGGCGATATTTTCCAAGCAGCAACTTTACATTGTTGCCGCAAGGAAATCAAACCGTGTTGCGCTGGGACAGAGGATTCAGTGTTCGATCATGCCGCGCAAGCCGCTGGCGCGGTGGGTGCGGCGCAAGATGGCCTCGCCCAGCACCGCCGCCCCCGGCGTGAGCAGCGTGAATTGCTGGCTGGCGCGCGTGATGCCGGTGTAGACCAGTTCGCGCGCCAGCACCGCCCCGCCCTCCTTCGGCAGCGCGAGCACCGTGTGCGCGAATTCCGAGCCCTGCGACTTGTGGACCGTCATCGCATACGCGGTCTCGACGTGGCGCAGGCGCGTGGCCAGCACGCTCCTGACCTTGTCGCCCTCCAGGAACCAGACCCGCAGCGAGCCGGGACGGGCCGGGTCTTCCAGCGTCAGGCCGATGTCGCCGTTGAAGGTGCCGGTGCCGTAGTCGTTGCGCGTCACCATCACCGGGCGGCCGACGTACCAGTCGCCGCCGCGGCGCAGCAGCCCGGCATTGTCGAGCTTCTGCTCGATCGCGGTGTTCAGGCCCTCGACGCCCCATTCGCCTTCGCGCACCGCGCACAGGATGCGGAAGGCTTCGAAGCGCTGCAGCACGGCGCGCACCCATTCCTCGTGCGCGCTCGTGTTCCGCTCGCGCAGCAGCTCCAGGTAGGGCCGGTAGCCGTCCACGGCCAGTGCGATCGCATGGTGCTGGTGCGCGTGCTCGATCCAGCGCACCGGGCCGCCGGCACGCAGCACGTCCATGGCGCCGTCGACGTCGCCGCGGTTGACGGCCAGCGCCAGCTGCCCGATCGGACCGCCGAAGCGGCGGCTGTGGCGCAGCATGACGGTCTGCTGGGCCAGCGCGCCGCCGTCGCCGACATACTGTTCGGGGATGGTCTCGCCGCTGGCGGCGCGCACGTAGTCCAGGGTCTCGCCGTCGTAGTTGCCGGCCTGGGCGTCGTGGCACAAGTCGCCCAGCACGGCGCCCGCCTCCACCGAGGCCAACTGGTCCTTGTCGCCCAGCAGGATCAGGGTGGCGCCAGGCGGCAAGGCATCGAGCAGCGCGGCCATCATCTCCAGGTGCACCATCGAGGCTTCGTCGACGATCAGGACGTCGACGTCGAGCGGGTTGCCCTTGTTGTGGGCGAAGGCGCGGCTGTCCGGGCGCGCGCCCAGCAGCGAATGCAGCGTGCGCGCCGCGCCCATGCGCGTGGTCAGTTCGCGCAGCGGCAGCGCCTCGCCGACGCGCTCGGCCAGTTCGCCCAGCGCCTTGTCGATCGACTGCTTCAGGCGCGCGGCGGCCTTGCCGGTCGGCGCGGCCAGGGCCACGCGCTGGCGCGCGGCATCCGGCGCGGTCGCGAACAGCAGCGCCAGCAGGCGCGCCACCGTGTAGGTCTTGCCGGTGCCGGGACCGCCCGTGATGATCGCCACGGCGCCGCGCAGCGCGATCGCGCAGGCCAGCTTTTGCCAGTCCGGCCGCTGTTCCTCGGCGGGCGCGCGCGGCGAGACGAACAGCACGTCGAGCCAGGTGCGCACCAGCGCGGCATCGACCGGGTGCCAGTCGAGCGCGCGCTCGCGGATGCTGGAGGCGACCAGGGTCTCGTCGCGCCAGTAGCGGCGCAAATACAGCCGCGGGTTGTCGTGCGTGTGGTCCAGCACCAGCGGCTGGCCGTAGTCCAGGCTGCCGACCTGCCACACCGGTTCGCAGGCGGCCAGTTGGGCGATCCAGCCCTTCACGCTTTTCGGCAGCGCGTTGCTGCCAACCCGGGCGGCCTTGGCCAGCGCCTTCCAGTCCTCTTCCGCCCAGCCCAGCAGCGCGGCCGGGTCTTCGGCCAGGTCGGACAGCAGCAGGCAGCTGTGGCCGCGCCCTTCCAGCTCGGACAGCACCAGCGCCGCCAGCAGCACGGGCGTCGAATCCACACCCAGCGTCGCGACGAAGCGCGCAAAGGCGCCCGACAGGCGGCGCAGTTCGCCGGCCTCGGTCAGGCGTTCGACCTCGCTCCAGAAGGCGCCATGCGCCTCGATCACATTCGTTGCACTCATCGGTTCATTCCATCGCCCAGCAGGCGGTCCAGGCCGGTCAAGAGCTCAAGATCGGGCTCCAGCAGGTAGCAGCCATGCGTGGCCGGGTTCGCGATCCCGCGCAGGAACAGGAACACGGCGCCGCCCAGGTGCTGCTCCGGATCGTAGTCTTCACCCAGGCGCGCGCGCAGCAGCCGGTGCACCGCCAGCATGTAGATCGCGCCCTGGATGTCGTAGCGGTGCTCGGCCATGCCGGCGGCCATCGCGGCCTGGGTGTAGGCGGCGTCGCCGGGCCCCAGCGCGTTCGATTTGTAGTCCAGTACCCAATAGCGGCCGTCGAGCTCGAACACCAGGTCGGTGAAACCCTTGAGCATGCCGTGCAGCTGGCGCTCGGGCAGGGTCGGACGCGGCACCTTGCCCAGCAGGCGCTGGCGGCACAGGCGGTCCAGGGCGCCGACGTCCAGCTGGCGGCTCGGGAACCAGAACTCCATCTCGGCCAGTACATTGCCCACCTGCGCCAGTTCGGACAGGGCCGCGCCCACCGGCGGCAGGCGCGTGGCGACGATCGTGCGCAGCCAGGCCTGGGCATCGTCCTTGCGGCTGGCGAAGGACGTGCGCTCGATACGCACCCGGAGGCGGTCGAGGAAGGCCGGGTCGTCGATCTGCTCGAAGCCTTCCCGGGCCATCCATTCCAGCTGCTCGTGCAGGAAGTTGCCGGGCGTGGCCCCGCGCGGGAAACGGTGCCAGGGGGCGTCCTCGGTACGCGGCGCTTCGACCGTGCCCGGCTCCGTCTCCTCCATCAGGTTTTCCTCCTGGGCGCGCGTGGGCGGGGCCACCGTGTGGCGCGTCAGCGAGGTGAAGGACCCTACTGCCCAGTTGCGCTCGAAGCGGCCGGCAAAGCTGGGCGCATCGACCAGGTCCGGGCGCACGTCCTCACGGCGCAGCCGGGTGCAGCCCTCGGGCGCGTCCAGCGTGTGCAGCTCGATGCCAGTCACATCCCCGCGCAGCCTTTCCCAGCGCTCGCGCATGGCGGCGGCTTCCACCTTTTCGCCCCCGGTCAGCAGGTAGCCCAGCGCCGATTCGTGCAGGCGGTTCTCGCCCTTCTTGCCGGCGGCCACCGCCGCCACGCCCAGCCACAGGAAGTGACGCGCGCGCGTCAGCGCCACGTAGAGCAGGCGCAGGTCTTCTTCCAGGCGCGCGCGGTCGACGGCTTCCAGCGCTGCGTCGCTGAGCGCCAGGTCGATGCGGCGCTGGCCTTCGACCACGTATTCGAAGAAGGCGCGGTTGCGGCGGTCGGTCTTCCTCGCCGTGACCGCGAACGGCAGGTAGACCAGCGGGTATTCCAGGCCCTTCGACTTGTGCACGGTGACGACCTTGACCAGCTCGGCATCGCTTTCCAGGCGCAGCACGCGCTCGTCGCCACCCTCGCCCATGCCCTCGATCTGTTCGGCGAACCAGCGGATCAGCGCCTGCTCGCCATCGAGTTCGCGGCTGGCTTCCTGCAGCAGCTCGGCCAGGTGCAAGAGGTTGGTCAGCCGGCGCTCGCCGCCCGCCGCGGCCAGCAGCGTGGCCGGCAAGCCCAGTTCGTGGATGAAGCGGCGCAGCATGGCCAGCACGCCCTGGCGCTGCCAGGTCTGGTGCAGGGCTTTCAATTGCTCGACCCGGTTTTCCCATTCCTGCTCGTCGCTCGCCAGGCGCGCCAGCTCCGCCAGCGGCAAGGCGCAGGTGGCGGTGGCGAAGGCGGCGCGCGCCAGCGCCCCATCCAGCGGATTGGCGACCGCCTGCAGCCAGCGCAGCACGTCCAGCGCTTCCTCGCTCTCGACCACCGAATCCTGGTCGGACAGGTAGACGCTCGCGACCTTCCTTTGCACCAGCGCGCGGCGGATCGCCGAGGCTTCGCGGCGGTCGCGCACCAGGACCGCGATATCGGCCGGCATCAGGCGCTTGAAGTTCCCATCCTGGTCTTCGAAACCGGCGTGCGCGTCGTTCAGCAGCGTGACGATGTGCTCGGCGCAGTGGTGGGCGAAGAATTCGCGGTAGTCTTCCGCGCGCAAATCCTCGCGCTCGGTCGCGGCCACGGCCAGCGCCTGGTAGGGGCCGTCGACGCCGACCAGTTCCTGCTTGCGCCCGGCCGCATCGACCGACTCGAAGGGCAGCGGGTTGTCCTCGTCCTTCCGGAAGCGGAAGGCGCCGGCCGCGTAACCGCCCTCGGCATACTCGAACAGTCGGTTCACCGCCTGCACCAGCTGCTTCGTCGAGCGGTAGTTGGTGCCGA
>CAJYQM010000504.1 GCA_913777025.1 uncultured Massilia sp.
CGCGAGGTGGTCGGCCCCGGCGTGCCGGTCGGGCTCGAACTCGACCTGCATTGCCACTTCACGGCGCTGATGCAGGCCTCCGCCGATGTGATCGTCGCCTTCAAGGAGTACCCGCACACCGACACCGACGAACGCGGGCGCGAGCTGTACCGCATCCTGGTCGACGCCGCGGCAGGGCGCTTGAAACCCGTCACGGCGGTATTCGACTGCAGGATGGTCGGGCTGTGGCACACCACGCGCGAACCGATGCAGGGCTTCGTGCGCGCGATGCAGGCGGCCGAGCGCGAGCCGGGCGTGCTGTCGGTCTCGCTGGGCCATGGCTTTCCCTGGGGCGACGTGCCGGAAGCGGGCGCCAAGCTATGGGTCGTGACGGACGGCGACGAGGCACTGGCGCGTGGCGTGGCGGCGCGCCTGGGCGCCGAATTCTGGGCGCTGCGCGAGCGCATCGGCGCCCAGGTGATGGGCATCGATGCGGCGCTGGATGCGGCCCGGGCCGCGGCGGGCAAGGGGCCGGTCGTGCTGGCCGACGTGGCAGACAACCCCGGCGGCGGCGCGGCGGGCGACTCCACCTTCATCCTGCGCCGGCTGGTCGAGCGCGGCGTTGGCAATGCGGTGGTCGGCGCGCTGTGGGACCTGGGCGCCATCCACGTCTGCAAGAGCGCCGGCGAAGGCGCCCGGCTCGCGCTGCGCATCGGCGGCAAATGCGGACCGGCCTCCGGCCTGCCCATCGACCTGCGCGTGACCGTGCGCGCCATCGTCGCCGACCACAGCCAGAGCGCGCTCGGCGCGCGCGAACGGCTCGGCGACTGCGTGTGGCTTGAGGCGGACGGGGGACTGCACATCGTGCTGGCCTCGATCCGCACCCAGACCTATGGCCTGGATGCGTTTACCGGCATGGGCATCACGCTGGCGGACAAGGACCTGGTCGTGGTGAAGTCGACCCAGCACTTCCACGCCGAGTTCGCGCCGATCGCCCGGCAGATACTGTACGTTTCGTCGCCGGGGGCGATGGACTTCGATTTCGCCGCCATTCCCTACCGGCTGCGCTCGCCGGATTACTGGCCGCGCGTGGCCGATCCGCATGCCGCCGCCGGAATTTAGCGTCCTGGAAAATCTGACGTGCCGAGTTTTCAATTCATGCAAGGCCGATCTATAATGAAGATTCTAGAGAGGACAAGCATGGCAACGAAACGCGCGATCAATCACGGACCGGAACGGGACGGCAACCTGGGCGAATCGCTCCGGCGCATCCGCAAGGAACGTGGCATGACGCTGATCGAAGCGGGCGAGAAGAGCGGCATGCCCATGTCCACGATCTCCAAGATCGAGAACAACAAGATGTCGCTCAGCTACGACAAGCTGCTGCGCATCTGCAAGGCGCTGGACGTCGACATCTCGGAACTGTTCAGCGGGGCGCCGGCGGCGGGCAAGCCGGCGGCGCCGGCGTCGAGCGGCCGCCGCAGCATCAACCGGCGCGGCACCGGCTATGCCATCGACACGCCGAATTATTCCCACCTGTATCCGGCGGCGGACTTGTTGAACAAGCGTTCGGTGCCGATCATCGCCGAGATCCATGCGCGCTCGCTGGCCGAGTTCGGGGAACTGATCCGGCATCCGGGCGAGGAATTCGCGATCGTGCTCGAAGGCACCTGTGACCTGTACACGGACCTGTACGCGCCGGCGCGGCTCGAGACCGGCGACTCGATCTACTTCGACAGCGGCATGGCGCATGCCTACATCGCAGTCGGCGACGAGACTTGCCGGATACTCTCGGTGTGCACCTCGGACGAGCCGAATTCGGAAGTGATGTACGCCTCGCTCATCGACCAGCCGGCACCGGTGCCTGCACCGGAGCCGGCCCCGGCCCCGGCCCCGGCCCGCAAGAAGGCCAGGAAATAGGCCTCAAGCCTTGTAGGCCGTCACTTCGATTTCCACGTCCACGTCGAAGGCCAGCCGCGCCTGCACGGTCGAGCGCACCGGCAGGTGCGGCGCCTTGAAATAGCTGCGATACACCTCGTTGAAGCTGGCGAACAGCGCCAGGTCCGACAGCCAGACCGTCACGCGCACCACGTCTTCCAGCCCGCTTCCCAGTTCGGCCAGGGTGGCGCCGATCCGGTCCAGCACGTTGCGCGTCTGTTCCTCGATGCCGCCCTGCAGCGGCTTGCCGTCGGCCTGCAGCGGGATCTGGCCCGACAGGTAGAGGAAGCCGCCCGCCTTGACGGCTTTCGAGAATGGGAAGGGCAGGTCGCTGGGGATGCGTTCGATGTCGGCCATGGCAATACTCCCAAAAATTTTCTGAAATAGAAATACGATTCATTATCGAGGCCCCCGCGGCCCGCCGTCAACCAATTTGCGCGCCCCTCGCGCATCCCCCACGCAGCGCCTGAAAACGGCTGCGCTTGTTTGAAAAAACGCTTGCGCGGCTGTCGGCCCTGGCATATCTTTCAGGTATAGAAGATTTTTCATTTTCTGAAAACCCAGGGGTCCCATGAGTCATGAAACCGCAGATTTCATCGTGATCGGCGCCGGCATCGGCGGCGCCTCGATCGCGTACTGGCTGTCGCAACAGGCGCGCGTCGTCGTGCTGGAGGGGGAGGGACACGCGGGTTACCACAGCACCGGACGGTCCGCGGCGCTGTTCATGGAAAGCTATGGTCCGCCGCAGGTGCGCGCGCTCACCCGGGCCAGCCTGGATTTCTTCAGGAATCCGCCGGACGGCTTCTGCGAGCACGCGCTGTTGTCGCCGCGCGGCGCCTTCATGTTCGCGGCGCCAGGCCAGGAAGCGCAGCTCGATGCCCATGAGG
>CAJYQM010000505.1 GCA_913777025.1 uncultured Massilia sp.
CCCGACCATTCTCGAGATGGGCAGCCATACGCGCCTGGATTGCGTGCTCGGCACGGCCGGGATCATGCGCGCCGCCCTGTGTCATGCGCTGCACCACGCGCGCGGACGCGAGGCTTTCGGCCGCCGCCTGGCCGCGCAGCCGCTGATGCAAAACGTGCTGGCCGACCTGGCGCTGGAATCGGAAGCGGCCACGGCGTTTTCGCTCAGGTTGGCGCGCTGTTTCGATCATATGAGCGATCCGCGGGAAATGCTGCTCGCGCGCATCCTGACCCCGGCCGGCAAGTACTGGCTGTGCAAGCGCGGCCCGGCCTTCGGCGGCGAGGCGATGGAAGTCATCGGCGGCAACGGCTACGTGGAAGACGGTCCGCTGGCGCGCCTGTACCGCGAGTTCCCGGTCAATTCGATCTGGGAAGGCTCGGGCAACGTGATGTGCCTGGACGTGCTGCGCGCCCTGGCGAAGGGGCCCGAGGTGGTGGCCGCCCTGCAGGCCGAACTGGGCCTGGCGGCCGGGATCGACGCCCGCTTCGATGCCTGGCGCGCGCGCCTGCTGGACAGCCTGCCGCAGGCCGCCGGCGACGAATTCGGCGCGCGGCGCCTGGCCGAGCAGCTGGTGGTGGCGGTCCAGGCCGCGCTGCTGCTGCGCCATGCGCCGGCTTGCGTGGGCGATGCCTTCGTCGCCTCGCGCATCGCCCGGGACGTGGGCGGCGCCTTCGGCCGGCTGCCGGACGGGGTCGACGCCGGCGCGATCCTGGCGCGCGCGCTGGTGCTGCCGGAGGCCGCGGCGTAAGCGCGGGGGGCTGTTTTCTTGTCAAAGAAAGACGGGACAAACGGGCGCGCGGCTGGGATAATGCGCGCCTACAAGTCCAAATTCCTGATGTTCCATGTCGATAATGAAACAAGATCCGCGTTTTCCTAACCTGTTCATCCTGAACCATCCCCTGATCCAGCACAAGCTGTCGCACATGCGCGACCGCGGCACCTCGACCCGCACCTTCCGCGAGCTGCTCAAGGAGATCACGCTCTTGATGGGTTACGAAATCACGCGCGATCTGCCGCTGACCACGCGCGAAATCGAAACGCCGCTGGTGACGGTCGACGCGCCGGTCATCGCAGGCAAGAAGCTGGCCATCGTACCGATCCTGCGTGCCGGCGTCGGCATGAGCGACGGCCTGCTGGAACTGGTGCCCTCGGCCCGCGTCGGCCACATCGGGGTGTTCCGCGACCCCGCGACCCACCAGCCGGTCGAGTACCTGGTCCGCCTGCCGGACACCACTGAGCGCACCTTCATCCTGTGCGACCCGATGGTCGCCACCGGCAACTCGGCCGTGTATGCGGTCGACGTGCTCAAGAAGCGCGGCGTGCCGGACGACCAGATCATCTTCCTGGCCCTGGTGGCGGCGCCGGAAGGCGTGGAGGTGTTCCAGAAGTCGCATCCCGGCGTGAAGCTGTACGTGGCCTCGCTGGACAGCCACCTGAACGACCACGCGTACATCATCCCGGGCCTGGGCGATGCGGGCGACCGCATCTTCGGCACCAAGTAAGGCAGCGCATGAGCGACGCGGTCGATGCCGAATTCTTCGCGCGGCTGTCCGAGCTGAACGACAAGTTCGCGGCCGGCCTGCCCACCACGCTCGGACGCCTGGCCGCCCTGCGCCAGGCCTTCGACCCCGCGCATCCGGCCGAGGAGCAGGTCGGCGACATGCATGCGATCCTGCATACGCTGGCCGGTTCCGCCGGCACCTTCGGCTTTCGCGTACTGGGCCAGGAGGCGCGCGCGCTCGAGCAGCGCCTGCGCGTGTTCACGACCTTCGACGCGGTCCTGCCCGCCGACTGGGAGGCCTGGCTGGGCGAACTCGACGTCTTTGTGGCCTGGGGCCTGCTCGATCCGAAAGCCGCCTATCCTAACGATGAGTCTGCTGTCTAGCGATTGCGCAAATTGTCTGTCCGCGAATCGTTTGATCTAAGACAAACTTTGTCTTCATCGATGACCTATATTCTGCGTACTGCCGACGCAAATACAGTTCGTAAAAGTTGGTTTTGAGAACGACTACGAATCGTGTGGTTTATTTTGCGAAAACCGTGTGCAATTGGTTTTATTCGGTATAATTAGGGATCGTTGGATTCGAGTTAGCAGTGCAGTTAGTCTGTCATTTGTTTCTTGCTTCTTCAAACGATCGTAAACGGGCAATAGTCCACTTTAACTGAAATAGGAAATTGTAATGGCAACTGGCATCGTAAAATGGTTCAATGACTCCAAAGGCTTTGGCTTCATCACCCCGGACGAAGGCGGCGAAGATCTGTTCGCACACTTCTCGGCAATCCAGACGACGGGCTTCAAATCCCTGCAGGAAAACCAGCGCGTTTCGTTCGACGTGACCTCGGGTCCGAAGGGCAAGCAAGCTTCCAACATCCAGCCGCTGTAATCTCAGGCTGATGTAGAAAAAAATCCTCGGAGTTTCCGGGGATTTTTTTTGCCTATGTGTAATTACAGACTCTTCTTTCAGGGCGTCTGAGAATAGCG
>CAJYQM010000506.1 GCA_913777025.1 uncultured Massilia sp.
GGTGGCGCCCTCGGTGTACGGGGCGACGCGGCCAGCGAGGGTGGGGGTGTTCGAGCATCCGCCCGAACCTGCGATGAGAACAGCGAGAACCAGGACTGAACGGACGATCGGTTTCATGTCGGAAGCCTCGGAGAACCTGCCGTTTGCGGCTGGTTCTCCGGGCTTCGCGTCAGCCGAACAACCGCCGCAGTTCCGTGCCGGGATCGGGCGCGCGCATGAAGGCCTCGCCCACCAGGAAGGCATGCACGTTGGCATCGCGCATGCGCTTGACGTCCTGCGTGCCCAGGATGCCCGACTCGGTGACCACCAGGCGCTCCGCCGGAATGCGCGGCAGCAGGCCGATCGTGGTGTCGAGCGTGACATCGAAGGTGCGCAGGTTGCGGTTGTTGATGCCGAGCAGGCGCGTTTTCAGGCGCAATGCCGCGGTCAACTCATCGCCGTCATGCACTTCGACCAGCACGTCCATACCGAGTTCCTGCGCACATGCCTCAAGCTCCGCCATCAAACCATGATCCAGCGCAGAGACGATCAACAGGATCGCGTCCGCACCCATCGCGCGCGCCTCATACACTTGGTACAGGTCGACGATGAAATCCTTGCGGATCACCGGCAGCGCGCAGGCGGCGCGCGCCTGTTGCAAATAGGCGGGCGAACCCTGGAAGAACTGGACGTCGGTCAGCACCGACAGGCAGGACGCGCCGCCCTGCTCGTAGCTGGCGGCGATGTGCGCCGGCTGGAAATCGGGACGCAGCACGCCCTTCGACGGCGACGCCTTTTTCACTTCGGCGATCACGCCGGCGCGGCCGGCCTCGATGCTGCGGCGCAGGCCGGCTTCGAAACCGCGCAGCTTGCCGCGCAGCTCGGCGTCGCTCTCGACGTCGCGGCGCAGGCTGTTGAAATCGCGCTGCTTCTTGGCGGCGGCCACTTCGTCGGCTTTCACCGCGAGGATCTTGTTCAGGATATCGGACATGACAGTTGCTTTATGAGTTGTGCGCGCCCAGCTGGCGCGTGACGCCGACGAACTGGTCCAGCTTGGCCAGCGCCGCACCCGAGCGAACAGCGTCGCGCGCCTTCTGCAGGCCTTCCTCGATCGAGCATGCGACGCCCGCCGCGTACAGCGCGGTGCCGGCGTTCAAGGCGACGATGTCGGTGGCCGGACCCGGCTCGCCGCGCAGCGCTTCCATGACGCGCAGCTTGGATTCGGCGGCGTCCGCCACCTTCAGGTTGCGGCTGGCGATCATCTGCAAACCGAAGTCTTCCGGGTGGATCTCGTATTCGCGGATCTCGCCGTTCACCAGTTCACCGACCAGGGTGCCGGCGCCGAGCGAGACTTCGTCCATGTTGTCGCGGCCCCAGACCACCATCGCATGCTGGGCGCCGAGGCGCTGCAGCACGCGTACCTGGATGCCGACCAGGTCGGGGTGGAACACGCCCATCAGGATGTTCGGCGCGCCGGCCGGATTCGTGAGCGGCCCCAGGATGTTGAAGATGCTGCGCACGCCCAGTTCCTTGCGCACCGGCGCCACGTGCTTCATGGCCGCGTGGTGGTTCGGCGCGAACATGAAGCCGATGCCGGTCTGGGCGATCGATTGCGCGATCTGCTCGGGCTTCAGGTCGATCTGCGCGCCCAGCGATTCGATCAGGTCGGCGCTGCCCGAGGACGAGGACACGCTGCGCCCGCCGTGCTTGGCCACGCGCGCGCCGGCGGCCGCCGCCACGAACATCGAGGCGGTCGAGATATTGAAGGTGTGGGCGCCGTCGCCGCCGGTGCCGACGATGTCGAGCAGGTGGGTGGTGTCGGCCATCGGCACCTTGGTCGAAAACTCGCGCATCACCTGCGCGGCGGCGGTGATCTCGCCGATGGTTTCCTTCTTCACGCGCAGGCCCATGGTCAGGGCGGCGACCATGGTCGGGGACATCTGGCCGGACATGATTTGCCGGAACAGGTGCAGCATCTCGTCGTGGAAGATTTCGCGGTGTTCGATGCAGCGCAGGAGGGCTTCTTGGGGGGTAATCATGTTCAAGTCTCAGCGCTCGAGGAAGTTCTTCAGCATCGCATGGCCATGCTCGGACAGGATCGACTCGGGGTGGAACTGCACGCCCTCGATATCGAATTCCTTGTGGCGCACGCCCATGATCTCGCCGTCGTCGGTCCATGCCGTCACTTCCAGGCAGGACGGCAGCGAGGCGCGTTCGATCGCCAGCGAGTGGTAGCGGATCACGGTGAAGGGGCTGGGCAAGCCCTTGAACACGCCTTCGCCGGTATGGGCGATCTTGGAGGTCTTGCCGTGCATGACCTGCTTGGCGCGGATGATCTTGCCGCCAAAGGCCTCGCCGATCGCCTGGTGGCCCAGGCACACGCCCAGGATAGGTTTCTTGCCCGCGAACTCCTTCAGCACCTCGACCGAGACGCCGGCATCCTTCGGCGACTTCGGGCCCGGCGACACGCAGATGCGGTCCGGGTTCAGGTCGGCGATCTGCTCGAGCGAGATCTCGTCGTTGCGCACGGTGCGCACGTCTTCACCCAGTTCGCCGAAATACTGGACGATGTTGTAGGTGAAGGAATCGTAGTTGTCGATCATGAGAAGCATGTCAGATCTCCCCGTCCAGGCCGTCCTGGACTTGCTCGGCGGCGCGCAGCACCGCGCGCGCCTTGTTTTCGGTTTCCAGCCATTCCATCTCGGGGATGGAATCGGCCACGATGCCGGCCGCGGCCTGCACGTACAAATTGCCGTCCTTGATCACGCCGGTGCGGATCGCGATGGCCACGTCCATCTCGCCGCCAAACGACAGGTAACCGCAGGCGCCGCCGTAGATGCCGCGCTTGACCGGCTCGAGCTCGTCGATGATTTCCATCGCGCGCACCTTGGGCGCACCGGTCAGGGTGCCGGCCGGGAAGGTGGCGCGCAGCACGTCCAGGTTGGACAGGCCGCCCTTGAGCGTACCTTCGACGTTCGAGACGATGTGCTGCACGTGCGAGTACTTCTCGATCACCATCTTGTCGGTAACCTTGACGCTGCCCGTGGTCGCGATGCGGCCGATGTCGTTGCGCGCCAGGTCGATCAGCATCACGTGCTCGGCCACTTCCTTCGGGTCGTTCAGCAGCTCGTGCGCCAGCTCGGCGTCGCGTTCCGGCGTCGAACCGCGCGGACGGGTGCCGGCGATCGGGCGCAGCGTGACCTTGCGCTGACCGTCCGCTTCCTGCTCGTTACGAACCAGGATCTCGGGCGAGGAGCCCACGATCTGCATGTCGCCGAAGTTGTAGTAGTACATGTAGGGCGACGGGTTCAGCGAACGCAGCGAGCGGTACAGCGACAGTGGGGAGTCGACGTAGGGCTTGCGGATGCGCTGGCCGATCTGCACCTGCATCAGGTCGCCGGCCATCACGTATTCCTTGGCCACCGCCACCGCCTTCAGGTAATCCTCCTTGCTGAAGTCGCGGATCGCTTCCGTGCGCACCGAGGACGAGGTCACGGGCGCGTCCACGCTCCGGCGCAGCATCATGCGCAAGTCCTTCAGGCGCTGCTTGGCCTTCGAATAGGCTTCCGGCTGGGCCGGATCGGCGTAGACGATCAGGTACAGCTTGCCCGACAGGTTGTCGATCACCGCCAGCTCTTCGGTCAGCATCAGCTGGATTTCCGGCAGCCCGAGGTCGTCCTTCGGCGCGGAGTTCGCCAGCTTCTTCTCGATGTGGCGCACGGTGTCGTAGCCGAAGTAGCCGGCCAGGCCGCCGCAGAAGCGCGGCATGCCGGGACGAAGCGCGACCTTGAAGCGGGACTGGTAGCTTTCGATGAAGTCGAGCGGATTGCCCTCGTGCGTCTCGATGACTTCGCCGTTCTTCTCGATCGTGGTCACGTTGCCGCGGGTGCGCAGCAGCGTCTTGGCCGGCAGGCCGATGAAGGAGTAGCGCCCGAAGCGCTCGCCGCCGACCACGGACTCGAGCAGGAAGGTGTTCTTGCCGGCGTCCTGGCTCTGGGCCAGTTTCAGGTAGAGCGTGAGCGGGGTTTCGAGATCGGCGAAGGCTTCCGCGATCAGGGGGATACGGTTGTAGCCTTGCGTGGCAAGCGATTTGAATTCGAGTTCGGTCATGCTTTTCTCCGGGCCGGCCGAAAAGGGGGAGGTCGGGCGGCGTTTTCTACAAAAAACCTGCAGGTGCAGACGTGCACCTGCAGCAATCAGCGTGGGTCAGTTAGCCCAGGATTGCCAGCGTCGCCACAGCCAGGCCTCAAGGGCGCCGGTTTGGTTGACGGTGTGTTTTTTGGTGAAAAACATGTATGGATAAGTTAGTTTGAAGTGCTGTTGTGAACAGATATCAGCTTCGCCGCATCGAGCAGCGAATTAACTATACCATCGGAATTAATAGTTTGCACAGGCCTTCCGTGGTTATAACCATATGGCACTGTCAGCACGAAGCAACCGGCGGCCCGGGCGGCCTCGGCGTCGTTGCTGGAATCGCCGATGGCGACCACCTGCGCAGGCGGTAAATCGAAATCGCGGCAGACCTGCAGCAGCGGCAGCGGATCGGGTTTCTTTTTCGGCAGCGAATCGCCGCCGTAGACGATCTCGAAATGCGGCGCCAGCCCTTTCCGGGCCAGCAGCGGCGTGGTGAAGGCGATCGGCTTGTTGGTCACGCAGGCCAGGCGCAGGCCCAGCGCCTTCAAGGCCTGCAGGCCTTCGACCACGTCCGGATACAGCTGGCTGCGTTCGCCGTTGATGGCCAGGTAATGCCGCTGGTAGGCCGCCATCGCATCAATGAACACCGCCTCGATGCGCGCCGCGTCGAAGTCCAGCGCCAGCACGTCGCGGATCAGTTTTTCCGAGCCCTTGCCGACCATCGGTTCGATGGTGTCCTGGGTGATGGGCGCGAGGCCGAATTCCGACCGCATGCCGTTCAGGGCCAGTTCGAAATCCGGCACCGTGTGCAGCATGGTGCCGTCCAGGTCGATGATCGCGGCCCGGATCGCCTTCGCACCCGCCCGCATTACAGCGAGGCCTGGACGTTGGTGCCGGCCAGCTCGGCGCGCATGGCGTCGATCACGGCCTTGTAGTCCGGTTTGCCGAAGATGGCGGAGCCGGCCACGAAGGTGTCGGCGCCGGCGGCTGCCGCGGCGGCGATGTTGTCGGCCTTGATGCCGCCGTCGACTTCCAGCATGATGTCGCGGCCCGATTCATCGATCATGCGGCGCGCGATCGCGATTTTCTTCAGCGCCTCCGGGATGAAGGACTGGCCGCCGAAGCCCGGGTTCACGGACATGATCAGGATGATGTCGATCTTGTCCATCACGTGTTCGAGGTAGTGCATCGGCGTGGCCGGGTTGAACACCAGGCCGGCCTTGCAGCCGTTGTCGCGGATCAGCTGCAGGGTGCGGTCGATGTGTTCCGAGGCTTCCGGGTGGAAGGTGATGATGTCGGCGCCGGCTTTCGCGAAGTCGGGGATGATGCGGTCGACCGGCTTGACCATCAGGTGCACGTCGATCGGCACCTGCACGTGCGGACGGATCGCCTGGCACACCAGCGGGCCGATGGTCAGGTTCGGGACGTAATGGTTGTCCATCACGTCGAAGTGGATGATGTCGGCGCCGGCGGCGACGACATTGCGCACTTCCTCGCCGAGGCGGGCGAAGTCTGCGGACAGGATGCTGGGAGCGATGCGGTAGGTGGTCATGATGGGTTGCCGGGCTGCTGGTAGATAAAGACCGGTATTGTACGCCGATGGGTGCGCCGGGCGCCGGGCGCCGACGCCGCGCTTTTTGCCGGCGTTGTATGATGGCGACCTTTCCGCCGCGAGGCGCTCGACAACAAGGACCACCATGCCCGCCTACGATTTCGCGATTCAAGTGAAGACCCAATACCTGCCCGAGCAGTCCAATCCGGACCGTTCGCAGCACGTGTTCAGCTACACGATCACGATCAGGAACACCGGCACCGTGGCTGCCCAGCTGATCTCGCGCCACTGGGTCATCACCGACGCCAACAACAAGGTCCAGGAAGTGAAGGGCCTGGGCGTGGTCGGCCACCAGCCGCTGCTGCAGCCGGGCGAGCAGTTCGAATATTCGAGCGGCACCCAGTTCGAGACCGCGCACGGCTCGATGACCGGCGAATACTTCTTCGTGGCCGAGGATGGGCACCGCTTCGAGGTCAAGATCCCGGAATTCGTGCTCTCATTGCCGCGCACGCTGCATTGATCACGGTTCGTTCCGGTCTTCCTTGCGCGATTGCGGGGGCGGCGCATCCGGCTTGCGGCCCGCGAACATGGTCCACCATACGATGAACACCAGCAGGAACAGCGCCACGCCTGCTTCCAACATCAGTATCCACATATCGGTTTCCTTATGTTTTCCACAAGCCGCAGTGTACCCGCTTTATTGACCCTGGCCGCCTTGCTGGCCGCCTGTACCACCACGCCGCCGCAACCGCAGCCGCAGCCGCAACCGAAGCCGCCGGTAAAGATGCCGCCGCCGGTCGGCCCGATCACCGTGCCGCCGAGCCAGCCGCCGGCCCAACCGCCGGCACAGCCACCCGCGCAGCCGCCAGCGCCGCCGGCGGCGCCGCTGTTCACGCCGGTCAGCTTCGCCGCACTGCCGGGCTGGCGCCAGGACGACGTGCGCCAGGCCTGGCCGGCCTTCCAGGCTTCTTGCCGGGTGCTGGCCAACAAGGCGGACTGGAAAACGGTCTGCGCGGCGGCGAAATCGGTCGACGCCGCCGACAGCGCCGCGGTGCGCCGCTTCTTCGAGACGAATTTCGTGCCGAACCAGGTGCGCGCCGCCGACGGCGCCGACACCGGCCTGATCACCGGTTATTACGAACCCTTCCTGCGCGGTGCCCGCAAGCGCGGCGGCGCCAACCAGACGCCCTTGTATAAAGTGCCGGACGACCTGATCACGGTCGACCTGGGCAGCGTCTACCCGAACCTGAAGGGCATGCGCCTGCGCGGCCGCCTGGTCGGCAAGACCGTGGTGCCCTACGCCAGCCGCGCCGACATCGAACGCGCCCGCATCCCGGGCAAGGAATTGCTGTGGGTCGACGACCCGGTGGAAGCCTTCTTCCTCGAAGTGCAGGGGTCGGGCCGGGTCCAGCTGGACGATGGCGAGACCGTACGCGTCGCCTACGCCGACCAGAACGGCCATCCGTACAAAGCCATCGGCCGCTGGCTGGTGGAGCAGGGCGAACTGACGTCCGCCGAAGCCACGGCCCAAGGCATCAAGGCCTGGATCGCGGCCCATCCGGCGCGGCGCCAGGAGCTCTTCAACGTCAACCCGAGCTATATCTTCTTCCGCGAAGAGCGCCTGCCGGATCCGAGCGTCGGCCCGAAGGGCGCGCTGGGCGTGCCGCTCACGCCGACCCGCTCGGTGGCGATCGACCCGGCCTTCCTGCCGCTGGGCGCCCCGATCTTCCTCTCCACCACCGAGCCGGCCAGCGAAGTGCCGATGCAGCGCCTGGTGATGGGCCAGGACACCGGCGGCGCGATCCGCGGCGCGGTGCGGGCCGACTTCTTCTTCGGCTTCGGCGGCCAGGCGCCGGACAATGCCGGGCGCATGAAGCAGCGCGGGCAGTTGTGGGTGCTGCTGCCGCGCGGCGCTACGCCTTGAACCCTAGGTAGCACCCGCTGCGCCGGCGATGTGCTCGCGCAGCCAGGTGTGGGCCGGGTCGCGGTGCACGCGTTCCGGCCACAGCATCGTCATCTCGAAGCCGGGCACCTCGAGCGGCGGCTCGACCGCCCGCAATTCCGGCGCGCCGTCCAGCAGCCGCGCGGGCAGCAGGGCCACCAGGTCGGTGCGTGCCAATACCGATTTCAAGAACAGGAAGTTCGGCACCGACAGCACCACCCGGCGCGTCAGGTCCAGCTGCGCCAGCGCGCTGTCGGTGCTGCCGACGAAACCGCCACCCTCCGGCGACATGATCGCGTGTTCGAGTTCGCGGAATTCCTCCAGCGTCGGCGGGGTGCGCAGGCGCGGGTGGTCGACGCGTCCCGCCAGCAGGTAGCGTTCCTTGAACAAGCTGCGTTGCCGCATGCCGTCGGGCGCTTCGGCGGCCACGTGGAAGGCGAGGTCGATGCTGCCCTGCTCGGCTTGCTGGGCGATGGCGGCTGGGCGCACCCAGAGGATGGCCAGCCGCGTGCCGGGCGCATGCAGGCGCAGGCTGGCGATGGCCGGCAGCACGATGGTCGAGCCGCCGTAGTCGGAAGCCGCCACGCGCCAGGTCTGGTCCGCGGTGGCCGGATCGAAGGGGCCGGGCACGGCGATCGCCTTCTGCAAGGCGTCCAGCGCCTGGCGCAGCGGCGCGCGGAGGGCATCGGCGCGCGCCGTCGGGCGCATGCCGCGCGGTCCCGGCAGCAGCAGTGGATCGCCCAGCAGCTGGCGCAGCCGCGCCAGCTGCACGCTGACCGCCGGCTGCGACAGGTGCAGACGATCGGCCGCGCGCGTGACGTTGCGTTCTTCCAGCAGGATGTCGAGGGTGAGCAGGAGGTTCAGGTCGAGCTGGCGCAAGGAATTAATCATGTTTATACCTGGCGTATTAACAATTCATTTCCAATATACCAGCGTGCTTCCTACCATGCACTCATCTCAACAAGGAGTGCAACCATGAACATCCTTCTCGTGCATGCCCATCCCGAACCGCGCTCGCTGAACGGTTCGCTCAAGCGCTTCATCGTCGACCGCCTCGAAAGCCAGGGCCACGCCGTGCAGGTCTCGGACCTGTACGCGATGGGCTGGAAAGCCACGCTCGACGGCGCCGACCGTCTCGACCGCGAGCCGGACGCGCGCTTCGATCCGGCCATGGACTCGCGCCACGCCTTCGTGCACGGCACCCAGAGCGAGGACATCGCGCGCGAACAGGACAAGCTGCGCCGGGCCGATGCCCTGATCCTGCAGTTCCCCTTGTGGTGGTTCTCGATGCCGGCCATCCTGAAAGGCTGGGTGGAGCGCGTGTATGCGAATGGTTTCGGCTACGGCGTCGGCGAACATTCCGACGCGCGCTGGGGCGACCGCTACGGGGAGGGCAGCCTGGCCGGCAAGCGCGCCATGCTGGTGGTGACCGCCGGCGGCTGGGAATCGCACTACGGCCCGCGCGGGATCAACGGCCCGATCGACGATCTCCTGTTCCCGATCCAGCACGGCATCCTGTACTACCCGGGTTTCGATGTGCTGACGCCGCACGTGGTCTACCGCACCGGCAAGATGGACCCGGCGCGCTTCGCCGCCACCTGCGAGACGCTGGGCCGGCGCCTCGACACGCTGTTCTCGACGCCGCCGCTGCCGTTCCGGCGCCAGAACGGCGGCGACTATGCGATTCCGGAACTCGGCCTGCGCCCGGAGCTGGCGCCGGGCCGCACCGGTTTCGGCATCCACCTGGCCGACGCGCAGCCGGCGTCAGTCCTTCACGTGGCGCAGCCGGGTAACGAACAGGGTGCCGAGCGTGAGCAGGATCGCGCCCGCCGCCACGAAGCCCAGGCCGCCGCGCACGCCGAAGGCCTGGCCCAATAGGCCGGCACCGGCCGCGCCGACCGGTGCCGTCGCCACGGTCAGGAAGCGCATCGTCGAGGTCATGCGGCCGAGGAAGGCGTCCGGCGTGACGCGCTGGCGCAGCGCCAGGTAGGGCAGGAAGAACAGCTGGGCGCCGCAGTCCAGCCAGAACACGACGATGCCGTAGGCGACCGCGCTGGCCGCCGGGCTGCCGAACAGGTCGCGCGGGATGAGCGGCATCAGCACGAAGCCCAGCATCGAGGCGACCAGGCCGATCACGATGGTCCCGCCGGCGCCGAAACGCCGCGTCAGGGGTTTCAGCAACACCGAGCTGGCCAGGATGCCGACCCCGCCCAGCATCTGCGCCGTGCCCATCATCCCCGGGGACAGGCCGAGCGTGCGGGTGGCGAACAGCACGTACAGCGCCGTGTAGGCGTAGAACAGCAGGTGCCAGCAGCCGGACACCCAGGCCAGCAGGCGCAGGGTCGGATGCGTCCAGACGAAGGCGAGGCCGTCGAGCATGTCGCGGAGCAGATGCGATTGCGGCGGATGCGGCGCCGGCTCCTGCTTGCGGATGCGTTTCAGGTTGCCGATCGAGGTGGCGAACCCGGCGACGTTGCACAGGATGGCGAACGGTGCGCCCAGCGCCTGCACCAGCAGGCCCGCGATGCCCGGCCCCAGCAGGCGCGACGCCGATTCGGTGGCACCGAATTTGGCCTGCGCGTCGATCAGCCCCTGGCGCCCGACCAGGAAGGTCAGGAACACCTGCTCGGCGCCGCCGCCGACCACGTAACCGGTCCCGATCACGAATTCGACCGCATAGATCCAGTGGATCGACAGCCAGCCTTGCCACCAGGCGAGCGGCACGCTGGCCAGGCTGAGCGCGACCACCGCATCGCTGCACAGCTTGACCGGCAGGCGCCGGCTGCGCTCGAGCAGTACGCCCGTCGGCAATCCGAACAGCAGGAAGGGCAGCGCGCCGATTGCGGCCAACGTGCCCATCTCCGCCGGCGTCGCGTGCAGCAAAAGGGCGGCGCAGATCGGCAGCGCCAGCAGCGTGATCTGGGCGCCGAAATTGGTCAGGATGCTGCTGAACCAGAAGCGGCGGAAGTCGGCATCGCGCAGCTGGGCGTCGTGGCGCAGCTGGCGGAAAAAGGCGATGGGTGACAAAGTTTGACGCGGGCTAGGATCGGCTCAAGATGATAGCAAAGCGCGTTTGCCGTTTACGCTACGGCAGGCGCTACAATCGGAAAATCATCTGGTTTCTTACTTATAAGGAGATGTTCCGTGGACTATGCTGACCTGCTGATCGAAAACCATGGCAAGGTTGTGGTTATCCGCCTGAACCGTCCGAAGGCGATGAACGCCCTGAACGACAACATGATGAACGAGCTGGGCGACGCGCTGCGCAAGTTCGACGCCGACCCGGCCGTCAACGTCATCATCCTGACCGGCAGCGAAAAGGTGTTCGCGGCCGGCGCCGACATCGCGGCCATGGCCAACTACACCTATGCGGACACCTATCCGGGCAATTACATCGGCCGCAACTGGGAACACATCCTGGACATCCGCAAGCCCGTCATCGGCGTCGTCGCCGGGTATGCGCTCGGCGGCGGCTGCGAGCTGGCGATGATGTGCGATTTCCTGATCGCGGGCGACAATGCGAAATTCGGCCAGCCGGAAATCAAGGTCGGCGTGACCCCGGGCGCCGGCGGCACCCAGCGCCTGCCACGCGCGATCGGCAAGTCGAAGGCGATGGACATGCTGCTGACCACGCGCATGATCGACGCCGCGGAAGCCGAGCGCACCGGCCTGGTGTCGCGCGTGTTCCCGGCCGATAAGTTGATGGAAGAGTCGATCGCGGTGGCGCAGACCATCGCCCAGATGCCGGTGTCGGTGGCCATGCAGGTCAAGGATGCCGTCAACCGCGCGTTCGAGACCACGCTGACCGAGGGCGTGCGCTACGAGCGCCGCTTCTTCCATGCCGGCTTCGGTACCGCCGCCCAGAAGGAGGGCATGGCGGCCTTCCTGGAAAAACGCAAGCCGAACTTCGAAGGCATGTAAGCATCATGCGGGCGTCCGCCCTCAAGGGTCGCCTGGCGATCGCGGTCGGGATGACGGCGGTGGCGGCGGTGTTCGGCTGCGCCTCGCTGCCGTCGATGCCGCCACGATCGGCTGCCAATGCCTCGACCGCCATACCCGACACCGCCGGGACCCGGCTCGGCACGGCCATCGTGCCGCTGGCGGCGGCCCACCCCGGACTGTCCGGCTTCCTGCCCCTGGCCGCGGGACGCGAGGCCTTTGCCGCCCGCGCGCTGCTGGCGTACCGCGCCGAGCGCAGTCTCGACCTTCAATACTATATATGGCGGGATGACCTGACCGGCATGCTGCTGCTCGACGCCCTGCGCGAGGCCGCATCGCGTGGCGTCCGGGTACGCCTGTTGCTGGACGATAACAATACCGCCGGCCTCGACCCGGTCCTGGCGGAGCTGGACCGCGACCCGAACATCGAGATCCGGCTGTTCAATCCCTTTGCGGCACGCGAATGGCGCAGCCTGGGCTACCTGAGCGATTTCCGCCGGCTGAACCGGCGCATGCACAACAAATCCTTCACGGCGGACAACCAGGTGACGATCGTCGGCGGCCGCAACATCGGCGACGAGTACTTCGATGCGGCCGGGGACCTGCTGTTCGTCGACGTCGACGTGATGGCGATCGGGCCCGTGGTGCAGGCGGTGTCTCGCGATTTCGATCGTTACTGGAACAGCACGTCGGCGTATCCGGTGGCGTCGCTGGTGCCGGCTGGCGCGGCCGGGGCGCCGGGTACGCTGGCACGGCGGGTGGACGCCTTGCGCAGGGAAGCGCCGGCCCAGGTGTATATCGATGCCATCCGCACCCTGCCTTTCGTCGACCAGCTGGCGCAGCGCCGGCTGCCGCTGGAATGGGCGCAGGCGCGGCTGGTCAGCGACGATCCCGCCAAGGTGCTGGGTAGCGGGCAGCCGGAAGCCAGGGTGGCGGTCAAGTTGCGCGATTTGCTGGGCGAGCCGCGGCGCCAGGTCGACCTGGTGTCGCCGTATTTTGTGCCGGGCAAGGAGACCACGCGCATGCTGGGCGATCTGGCGCGCAGGGGCGTCAAGGTCAGGATCCTGACCAATTCGCTGGAAGCGACCGACGTCGCGGCGGTGCATGCGGGTTATGCTAAGTGGCGGCGCGAATTGCTCGAGGCGGGTGTGTCCCTGTTCGAATTGCGCCGCGTGGCCGATGGCGATGCGCCGCGCGCACGTGTCGGCCCGCTCGGCAGTTCTGGGTCGAGCCTGCATGCCAAGACCTTCGGCGTGGATGGCGGCCGGGTGTTCGTGGGCTCCTTCAATCTCGACCCGCGCTCGATCGAACTGAATACGGAGATGGGCTTCGTGATCGACAGCGCGGCGTTGGCCGGCGAACTGGATGCGCGGCTTTCGCAGGCCATGCCGGGTAGCGCCTACGAAGTCAAACTCGAGCCGGACGGGAAGATGGTCTGGCTGGAGCGCACGGGGCAGGGCATACGCCGCCATGAGACGGAGCCGGGGACGAGCGTCTGGAGGCGCGCCAGCGTCCGGGTGCTGTCCTGGCTGCCCATCGACTGGCTGTTGTGAAAATGTCCGCGACCCGCCTTGCATAAGTCCCGTGGAGTTCGCTATAATTCGCCTCCTGCTTCTGCAGCGCAGTAAAAACTGAACGAAATCAAGTAGTTGAGTTGGGTGTTTTGATAACACCGCTGGCGCTGAAGAAAAAGATGGGGTTGACGAGTTAAGCGATGTAGTGCATAATCTTCCTCCTCTGCTGCTGACGAACAAAACGATTCGCAAAGCGCAGCAAGGCAGTGCAGAACACGGTTCTTTAACAATCAACAGTCGATAAGTGTGGGCGTTTGATGAAGGTGCCGGCTGACATGTTCAGCCGATTACTTAAATTATCAAATGTTCACAAAAAGTATAACGTTGCTCAGCAATGAGTGACGGTCAGTATTTTGAGTGAGCGACCCCGTAGCAATACGGGTGACTCGAAAGAGTCAACAAACAGAGATTAAACTGAAGAGTTTGATCCTGGCTCAGATTGAACGCTGGCGGCATGCTTTACACATGCAAGTCGAACGGCAGCGCGGGGCAACCTGGCGGCGAGTGGCGAACGGGTGAGTAA
>CAJYQM010000507.1 GCA_913777025.1 uncultured Massilia sp.
CTCTTCCGATCTGAGGGCATGCAAGGCATTCCGCCCGGGCTGGCCGGGCAGCCGGTGCGGCAGGCGCTGGCGCTGCCGGTGGCGGCGGCGGGACAGGCGCGCCCGGCCGGGGTCCTGGTGCTGGGCGTGAGCCCGGTGCGCCGGCTGGACGCCGACTACCGCAGCTTCTTCGACATGGTCGCGGCCCAGGTGGCGGCCGCGCTGCAGAACGCCGGCGCCAGCGAGGAACAGCGCCGGCGCGCCGACATGCTGGCCGAACTGGACCGCGCCAAGACCGACTTCTTCAGCAACGTCAGCCACGAGTTCCGTACGCCGCTGACCCTGATGCTGGGGCCGATCGAGGAGGGCCTGCAGGATGCCGCCCAGCCGCTGCCGCCGGCCCAGCGCGCCCGCCTCGACGTGGTGCGGCGCAATGCGCTGCGCCTGGAAAAGCTGGTCAACAGCCTGCTCGACTTCTCGCGCGTGCAGGCCGGGCGCATGCAGGCCAACGTGGTGCCGGTCGACCTGGCCCTGCTGACGGCCGACCTGGCGAGCGGCTTCCGCTCGGTCATCGAGAGCGCGGGCCTGAGCCTCGAGGTGCGCTGCGCGCCCTTGGCGCCAGCCGCCAGGGTCGACGTGGCGATGTGGGAAAAGATCGTGCTGAACCTGGTGTCGAACGCCTTCAAGTTCACCTTCGAAGGCGGCATCACGGTGCTGCTCGAGCAGCACGGCATGGAAGCCCGCCTGGTCGTCGCGGACACCGGCACCGGCATCGCACCAAGCGACCTGGACAAGGTGTTCCAGCGTTTCCAGCGCGTGGAAGGCGCACGCTCGCGCTCCTACGAAGGCTCGGGCATCGGGCTGGCGCTGGTGCGCGACCTGGTGGAACTGCAGGGCGGCGCCATCGCGCTGGAGAGCCAGCCGGGACGCGGCACCGCCTTTACCGTGACGCTGCCGCTGGCGGCATCGGAGGCGGCCCCGCACGATCTCGTCGCGGTGCCGGGCGCGCGCGCGCTGGCCGCCTTCACCGGCGAGGCCGGGCGCTGGCTGGACCGGGATGCGCAGGACCGGGAGCCGGCCGCGGCGCCGGCCGCCGTGCCGCACCTGCCGGCGGCCGCGCGCGTGCTGGTCGCCGACGACAATGCCGACATGCGCGACTACCTGGCGCGCCTGCTCGGCCAGCACTGGCAGGTCACGCTGGCGTCCAACGGCGCCGACGCCTACGAGGCGGCGCGGCGCGAGCGTCCGGACGTCATCGTGTCGGACGTCATGATGCCGGTGCTCGACGGCTTCGGCCTGATCGCGCGCCTGCGCGCCGACCCCGCGCTGGCCGAGACGCCGGTGGTGCTGGTCTCGGCGCGCGCCGGCGAGGAAGCGCGCATCGAAGGCCTGGAAGCGGGCGCCAACGACTACCTGGTCAAACCCTTCGCGGCGCGCGAACTGCTGACGCGCATCGATTCGCAGCTGATGCGCGCCCGCATGCGTGCGGTCGAACGCGGCGCCGCGGCGCGCATGGCCGCGATCTTCCGCCAGGTACCGGCCGCGATCGCGATCCTGCGCGGCCCCGAGCACGTGTTCGAGCTGGTCAACGACAGCTACACGGACCTGATCGGGCGCGGCGAGGTGCTGGGCCTGCCGATCCGCGCGGCCATCCCCGAACTCGAAGGCCAGGGCATCCTGGAACTGCTGGACGGCGTGCGCGCCAGCGGCACGCCCTACGTCGGACGTTCGGTGCGCACCGACCTGGTGCGGGGCGAAGGGCGCGCCGAGGAGCGCTATTTCGACTTCGTCTACCAGCCCTTGCTGGACGAGGCGGGCGCGGTGGAAGCGATCGCGGTGGTGGCCTTCGAGGTCACCGAGCTGGCGCGCGCGCGGCGCGACGCCGAGGTGGCGAACGTGGCCAAGGACGAATTCCTGGCCATGCTCGGGCATGAGCTGCGCAACCCGCTGTCGCCGATCCTGATCGCGCTCGAACTGATCCGCATGCGGCGCCTGCCCGGGGCCGAGCGCGAGCTGGCGATCATCGAACGCCAGGCCCAGCACCTGGTGCGCCTGGTCGACGACCTGCTCGACGTGGCGCGCATCGCGCGCGGCAAGTTCGAGCTGCGTCCGGAGCGCGTGGAACTGTCGCGCCTGGTGGCGCTGGCGGCCGAGGCCACCGCGCCGCTGATGGCCGAACGCCGGCACCGGCTCACGGTCGATGTGCCGGCGCAGGGCTTGCCGCTGGACGGCGATCCGATCCGCCTGACCCAGGTCGTGGGCAACCTGCTCGCCAATGCCGCCAAGTACACCAACAATGGTGGCCGCATCCGCGTGCATGCCCGGGCCGAAGACGGGGACGCGGTCCTGCTGGTTGAGGACAACGGCATCGGCATCGCGCCGGACATGCTGCCGCGCCTGTTCGACCGCTTCGTGCAGGAGCGCCAGGCGCTGGACCGCTCGCGCGGCGGACTGGGGCTGGGGCTGGCGATCGTCAAGGACATCGTGGCACTGCACGGCGGCCGGGTGGCGGTGGCGAGCGGCGGCGCGGGGCAGGGCAGCGTGTTCGAGGTGCGCCTGCCGCTGGCGCCGTTCGACGACGGCGCGGCGCCCGGCCCGGATGGCGGCGGCGCGGCCTGCGCCGGCGGCGCCTGTCGCGTGCTGCTGGTGGACGATAATCCGGACGTGCTGGAATCCACGCGCGCGCTGCTGGAACTGGGCGGGCACGAAGTGACGGCGCTGTCCGATCCGCAGGCCGCGCTGGCGTTGGCGGATGCGCTGGAGCAGGGCGGCGGGCCCGCGCCGCAGGTGGCGCTGCTGGACATCGGCCTGCCCGGCCTGAACGGCTACGAACTGGCGGCCGAACTGCGGCGTCGCGTTGCCTTCCGCGACACCGACTTCGTCGCCATCAGCGGTTACGGCCAGCCGGAAGACCGCGCGCGTTCGCTGGCGGCCGGCTTCAGCGCCCATGTCGTGAAGCCGCCGGCGGCACGGGAGCTGGCGGCCCTGCTGGGCACGCTGGCGCAGCGCAGGGTGGCGGCGGTGTAGGCTAGCGGCTTGCCTGCCATTCCTCGCGGCCGAGTTCGTGCACCGCGACTTCCTCGCCGTGCCAGGTCTGCAGGCCGAGGTAGCGCATCCCCAGGCGCTCCATCACCTTTTGCGACGCCAGGTTGCCGGGGTGCCGGATCACGCACGCGCGCGGCGCCCGCAGGTCCTCGAACGCGAAGCGCGCCAGTTCGCGCGCCGCTTCCGATGCCAGTCCCTGGCCCCAGCGCTCGCGCCGCAGGCGCCAGCCGATTTCGTGGGGGTTGGCCGGTTCGTGGCCAAGGTGCTGCACGCAGCCGGCGCCGGCCAGTTCTCCGCTCGCCTGGTCGATGAAGGCCCACCAGCCGTAACCCAGCGCGCGCCAGCGTGCCCGCACGCGCGCGATCGAGGCCAGCGTTTCTTCCATCG
>CAJYQM010000508.1 GCA_913777025.1 uncultured Massilia sp.
GCACCCCTACAACGAAACCACCTGGGACGACCAGGTGATCAAGGAGGCTCCGGCCTACCGCGTCGCGCTGGCCGTGCGCCATGCCGCGGACACCCTGCAGGCCGGTTTCACCACGCTGCGCGACCTGGGCACCGAGGGCGCCGGCTACGACGACGTCGGCATCAAGCGCGCCATCGACGAAGGCCAGGTGGCGGGCCCGCGCCTGCTGGTCGCCACCCGCGCCATCGTCGCCACCGCCAGCTACGGTCCGGCCGAGCGCAGCTACCGGCCGGACATGGAGATCCCCTACGGCGCCCAGCAAGCCACCGGCGTCGACGAAGGGGTGAAGGCGGTGCGCGAGCAGTCCGCCCACGGCGCCGACTGGATCAAGATCTACGCCGACTACCGCACCGGCATCGACGGCAGCACCCGGCCCACCTTCACGCTGGAAGAGATGAAGGCGATGGTGGCGGCCGCGCACGTCACCGGGCGCAAGGTGGCGGCCCACGCCAGCAGCGACGACGCGATCCGACTGGCCGTGCTGGCCGGCGTCGACACCATCGAACACGGTTATGGCGCGTCCGAGGCGACCTTCAAGCTGATGAAGGCGCGCGGGACCGCCTATGTGCCGACGCTCACCGCGCCGGAAGCGATCGGAGAATACTTCCAGAAGCACGTGCGCGGCGGCGCGCCGACCCCGGCCATGCAGCAGGCGGCGCGCGCCTTCCAGCTGGCGCGGAAGCTCGGCGTCACCATCGGCAACGGCAGCGACGTCGGCGTGTTCACGCACGGCACCAATGAACGCGAGCTGGAATGGATGGTCAGGCTGGGCATGAGCCCGACGGAAGCGCTGCGCGCGGCCACCGTGGTGGCGGCCGGCATCCTCGGCAAGCCGGAGCTGGGTGCGCTGAAGAGCGGTGCGCTGGCCGACGTGGTGGCGGTGGAAGGCGATCCGACGGCCGACATCGGGGCGCTGCGCAAGGTCGGGTTCGTGATGAAGGGCGGCGCGGTGTATCGGCGCCCCTGAGCCATCCGTGAGCGCCGAGCATTATTCACGCATCGCACATCCGTCATTCCCGAAGCCATTGCGGGTTTCCACAATAGATCGTGCAGATATTTTGCGTAATGATGACAGCACTACTATTAGCGCATGATACTCAATCATGAAAAAACCTTTCTATAAAGTACTGTATATCCAGGTCCTGTTCGCGATCGTGGTGGGCGTCCTGCTCGGCATCTTCGATCCGGGCCTCGCCACCGCGATGAAGCCGCTGGGAGACGGCTTCGTCAAACTGATCAAGATGATCATCGCCCCGGTGATCTTCTGTACCGTCGTCGCCGGTATCGCCGGCATGCAGGACATGAAGAAGATCGGCCGCGTCGGCGGCAAGGCCCTGCTCTACTTCGAAATCGTGTCGACCTTCGCGCTGGCCATCGGCCTGCTGGTCGCGAACCTGATCAAGCCGGGCGCCGGCTTCAACGTCAACCCGGCCACGATCGACACCCACTCGATCGCCCAGTACACCGAGAAGACCAAGGCGCTGACGACCACCGACTTCCTGATGAACATCATCCCGGATACCTTCATCGGTGCTTTCGCCAAGGGCGACATCCTGCAGGTGCTCTTGATCGCGATCCTGTTCGGCTTCGCGCTGTCGATGATGGGTGAGCGCGGCCGTCCGATCGCCCACGGCATCGAGACGCTGTCGCACGCCATCTTCGGCGTGGTAAACATCATCATGAAGGCCGCCCCGATCGGTGCCTTCGGCGCCATGGCCTTCACCATCGGCAAATACGGCATCAAGTCGCTGATCCCGCTGGCCTCGCTGGTCGGTTCCTTCTACCTGACCTGCGCGCTGTTCGTGATCCTGGTGCTGGGCACTATCGCGAAATTCACCGGCTTCTCGATCTTCCGCTTCCTCGCCTACATCAAGGAAGAGCTGCTGATCGTGCTGGGCACCAGCTCGTCGGAAAGCGCGTTGCCGGCCATCATGCGCAAGCTGGAAAAGCTGGGCTGCCCGAAATCGGTGGTGGGCCTGGTGGTCCCGACCGGCTATTCGTTCAACCTGGACGGCACCAACATCTACATGACGATGGCGGCCCTGTTCGTGGCCCAGGCGACCAACACCGACCTGACCCTGACCCAGGAACTGACCATCCTGCTGGTGGCGATGCTGACCTCGAAGGGCGCATCGGGCATCACCGGCGCCGGCTTCATCACCCTGGCCGCGACCCTGGCCGTGGTCCCGACCATCCCGGTGGCCGGCATGACCCTGATCCTGGGCATCGACAAGTTCATGAGCGAGTGCCGCGCCCTGACCAACATCATCGGCAACGGCGTGGCGACCATCGTCGTGTCGAAGTGGGAAGGCGAGCTGGACAAGGAACGCCTGAGCGCCGAGCTGAAGAACCCGGGTTCGGCCGACCAGGCCCAGGACCTGCGTCCGGTGCGCGAAGCCGCCTGAGTTTCAGTTTCCTCGATCCGACGCCGGGTTCGCCCGGCGTTTTTTTATCCATTGAAAACAGGCCCGTCAGGCCTAAACTGCGAGGGAAGATAAACATCCGGTACCTTGCGATGGATACCCGCAACGATGGCGTAGCGAAGCGCCTGATCCTTTCGCTCGCCGCCGCGGCCGGCCTGTCCGGCTGCGCGGTCTACGATGCACCCTACCCGGTCTACGCCGCGGCCCCGGCGGGTCCAGCGTATTACGCGCCATATGACTCACCCTATTACTCGCCTTATTACTACGGCTACGGCGTCTATCCCTACCGTTACGGCTGGGGTGGTCCGCCGGTCGCGCTGAACTTCAACTATCACGAATACCGCTACCGCGGCGCCCCGGGCTGGCGCGGCCACGGCTGGCGTGGCCCGCGGGCGGGCGGGCCGCCGTACTGGCGCGGACATGCATGGGGCGGTCCGCGGCCCGGTGGCCTGCATGTCGACGGTCCCCGTTGGAATGGCCCGCACATCGGCGGTCCGCGCGCCGGTAGTCCGCACACCGGCGGTCCGCGGCCGGATGGCGGCTTCGGCGGCCGCGGTGGCGGCTTCCATGGTGGCGGCGGACGCGGCCACCGCTAATCCTCCTCCCGGCTCATCCGCTGTTGCAGCAGCCACAGGCGCGCATACAAGCCTTTCCTGCGCAATAACTCGGCATGGGTGCCCTGTTCGGCGACGCGCCCGCGGTCCATCACGACGATCGAGTGCGCGTTGACAATGGTCGACAGCCGGTGCGCGATGATCAACGTGGTGCGGTTGTGCGCCAGCCGGTCCAGCTCCTGCGCAATCGCATGCTCGGACACCGAATCGAGCGCCGACGTCGCCTCGTCGAAGATCAGGATCGCCGGGTCCTTCAGGATGGCGCGCGCGATGCCGATACGCTGGCGCTCGCCGCCCGAGAACATCACGCCGCGTTCGCCCGCCGGGGACGCGTAACCCTCGGGCAGCGCCGCGATCAGCTCGTGCAGCTGGGCGGCGCGGGCGGCGTCCGCCACCTCGTCAAGTGTCGCATCGAGGCGCGCGTAGGCGATGTTGTTGCCGATGGTGTCGTTGAAAAGGGCCGTGTCCTGGGGCACGACGCCGATCGCGCGGCGCACGCTGGCCGGGCTGCGGTGGCGGATGTCCTGGCCGTCGATCAGGATGCGGCCGCTGTCCGGATCGTACAAGCGCAGCAGCAGCCGCGCCAGCGTCGACTTGCCCGAGCCGCTGCGCCCGACCACGGCCAGCGTGGTGCCCGGCGGGATGTGCAGGCTGACGTCGAACAGCACCGGCCGCTCGGGCGCGTAGTGAAAACTGACGTGCTCGAACACGACCTCGCCAGCGCCCGCATGCAGCACCGGGCTGCCTGGCGGATCCTCGATCTCGGGCCGCTCGCGCAGCAGCGCGAACAGGCGCTCGGCATTGACCCAGGCGTCGCGCGACTCGCGGTAGACGAAGCCGAGCGCGTTCAGCGGCAGGCAGACCTGCAGCGCATAGGCATTGATCAGCACCAGGTCGCCGACACTCATCTGCCGCCCCAGCACCGCCTGCCCGGCCAGCACCATGATGGCGGCCACGCCGATGGCGATCACCCCGCTCTGCCCCACATGCAGGGTGAACAGCGCACGCTGGTTGGCGATGCCGGCGCCCATCCAGCGGTCCATGGTGCTTGAAAACTTGCTGGACTCAAAAGCCTCGTTGCTGAAGGCCTTCACCGTGTCATAGTTCATCAGGCTGTCGCCCAGCTGGCCCTTGGCGCGCGAGTCGAGCTTGTTGACGCGGCGCTGGTAGGCCACGCGGCGCGCGGTGAACACCAGCGTGAAGCCGGAATACAGCAGGAAGGTGGCGATGATGATGGCCGAGAACGCCGCTGGATAGCGCCCGAGCATGACGACCAGCACCAGCGCGATCTCGACCAGCGTCGGCACGATCGTGAACAGGCCGACCCCGAGCAAAAAGGCGATGCCATTGGTGCCGCGGTCGATGTCCGGCAGCAGGCTGCCGACCTGGCGGCCGGCGTGGAAGCGCGGCCCCAGCGCGTGCAGGTGGGCGAAGGTCTTTTCGGCGTATGCCTTCACGGTGGACAGCGTGACGCGCGCGAAGATCAGGTCGCGCCACTCGTTGAACAGCGTCGAGGAAAAGCGCAGCAGCGCGTAGCCGACCAGCAGGTACAGCGGCAGGCCCAGGTCCAGGCGAGTGGGCAACGGCACC
>CAJYQM010000509.1 GCA_913777025.1 uncultured Massilia sp.
CAACCTGCGCCTGAACGCGATCGAGCTGGGCGCATCGATGGATTATGGGCCGGCGGCCTTCCTCGTCAACGTCCAGCGCGGCAAGGGCCTGGGCATCGTGTCGGATGCCGACCAGGGCGACGTCAAATCGACCCATTACTTTGCGCAGGCGACGTACAAAACCGACGAGAAGCTCAGACTGGGCCTGAACTGGGGCCAGAGCCGCAACAGCCGCAACGCGCTCTACACGGGCAGCCTGAAGTCGAACGCCAACCTGACGCTGGGCGCCTACTATGCGCTCAACAACGCCGTCACGCTGGTCGGGGAACTGGGCAAGACCTGGTCGAAATCCTTTGCCGGACCGTCCAGCCACATGGATGGGATTTCGGTGGGCGGGATCCTGCAGTTCTAGTGGGGAGACTGCGATGGCCTGAACGCATACCAGGCGCCCACCAGCACCGGCACCGCCAGCGCCGCCACCGAGACCAGGTCCCAGACGCCGTCGCCGACCAGCGCGACCAGCAGGCCGACGACGGTCAGCACGCCAAGCAGGATGGGCATGGCCCAGATGGCGCGGTTGGTCTTCATCGCCCACCGCTTTCGCGGGCCAGCACGGGCGCGCGGCCTGCCGCTTCGCGGGCGGCCTGCTTCTGCGCGGCTTTGGCGGCGCGGCCGCGCTTGAGCCACAGGTAGAGGCCGCTGCCCAGCACGACGATGGTGGCGAGGTCGAGCAGCGCCCACAGGAGTTTGAGGCCGGCGCCGCCGTAGTCGCCGAAGTGCAGCGGCTGCGACACCAGCAGCGCGGTCAGGTACCAGGGCAGCTTGCGGCGGTCCGTGATCGCGGCGGTCTGGGCGTCGACCAGCACCGGCTTGTACAGGCGCGAAGTCAAGGCCTGGTCGCCGTGCATGTAGACACCGTAGTGATGCGGGCTCGCGAAGGGCGTGCCCGGGAAGGCGACGAAACCGACCTTCATGCCGGGTTCAAGCGCTTCCGCGCGCGTGATCGTGGCCTGCATCGAGGCCAGCGTGGTTGGCATCGGCTGGCCCTGATACGGCTTGGTCATCTCGGCGATTTCGGTGGCTTGCCAGACCTTGAGCAGCACGTCGGACAGGGTGTTGATCACGCCCGTGGTGCCGACCACCAGCAGCCACACCAGGGTCACGATGCCCAGCAGGTTGTGCATGTCGAGCCACTTCAGGCGCGCGGTGCGGCCGTGGCGCACGGTGCCGAAATCGAGCTTGCGCATGAAGGGCGCGTACAGCACCACGCCGGAGACGATGGCCACCAGCAGCAGCAAGCCCATGAAGCCGAGGAAGAGCTTGCCCCAGACGTCGGCGAACAAGTCGACGTGCAGGTGGAACATCAGCTGCATGAAGCCGCCGCCCTCGATCGGCGGCTCGGCGATGAACCGGGCGGTGCGCGCGTCGACGGCGATCGACTTGAATTTGTCGTCGTTCGGGTGGTCGCCCATGGTCAGGTACCAGATCGCGGGCTCGTCCAGTTCCTGCGACATGTACATCATGACCTTGTTCGGATACATGGCCTTGCCGGTGGCGATCACCCGGTCGATGTCGGCACGCGGCGTGTCGGCAGGCATGGCGGGCGCCTCGACGTCGTTGCCCAGCAGGTGGCCGATCTCGTGGTGGTAGATCAGCGGCAGGCCCGTCAGGCACAGCAGCAGCATGAAGACGGTGCAGACCAGGCTGCTCCACTTGTGGATCCAGGACCAGCGGCGGATGTTGACGGGGGACATTGAGGCGTGCGGGGAAGCCGATGAGAGCAGACGAGACCAGATAATAATGGTTCTCATTTACTTGGGCAAGCACGCCAAGCTATAATGAGAATTATTCGCATTAAACAAGAAGAATTCCCATGAAGAACCGTGTTGTGTCCCGCTCCCTGCCTTCCACTTCCCCGCCTTTCATCTCCCTGAGGCCAGTGGCCCTCGCCGCCCTGCTGCTCGCCGCCGGCGCGGCGCAGGCACAATCCGGCGGCGATGCGCAGGCGACCACCCCGGCACCCGGCAGCGTGGCCACCGTCGTGGTCAGCGCCTCGGCCGACGCTTCGGCCCAGGGCTTGCCGTCGGCCTATGCCGGCGGCCAGGTGGCACGCGGCGGCCGTCTCGGCCTGCTGGGCAACGTCGACATCATGAGCACCCCGTTCAATACCACCAACTACACGGCGGCCCTGATCCAGGATCAGCAGGCGCGCAGCGTGGCCGACGTGGTGCAGAACGACCCCTCGGTGCGTGTCGCGCGCGGCTTCGGCAACTACCAGGAGCTGTACGTGATCCGCGGCTTTGCGGTCAACTCCGACGACATGGCGTGGAACGGCCTGTACGGGCTGCTGCCGCGCCAGTACGTGGCGGCCGAACTGCTGGAGCGGGTCGAAGTCTTCCGCGGCGCCAACAGCTTCGTCAACGGCGCCGCGCCGGGTGGCGGCGGCATCGGCGGCATGATCAACCTGGTGCCCAAGCGCGCGCCGAACGCGCCGCTGAACCAGGTGACGGTCGGCGTCGATTCCGGCGGCCAGCGTTTCGGCGCCTTCGACGTCGCGCGCCGCTGGGGCGAAGGCGAGCGCGCCGGCATCCGCGTGAATGCCGTGCGGCGCCAGGGCGACACGGCGGTCGACCGCGAGTCGCGCGAACTGTCGGTGTTGTCCGTCGGCCTGGACTACCGCGGCAGCAA
>CAJYQM010000510.1 GCA_913777025.1 uncultured Massilia sp.
TGTCGACTTCGCGCTGGCTGTTGCCGGAAACGAGCGCGCACGCATATCGGGAAAATGCGGCGGAGGAGGCGCCCGCGCCCGGCAACGCGCTGCCGCCCGGCCTCAAGCGCAAGCTGGTCGTGCTTGGCTGCCTCGCCTTCCTGGCGCTGATCGTGGAAGGCGCGATGTACGACTGGACCGCGGTCTACATGCGCGAAGTGGCGCTTGCCAGCGGTGGCTTTGTCAGCGCCGGCTATGCCGCGTTCTCGGTCGGCATGGCGGCCGGGCGTTTCAGCGGGGACCCGGTGCGCGGGCGCTTTTCCGAAGGCGCGCTGATCCTGGCCAGCTGCGCGCTGTGCATCGCCGGTCTCGGCCTGGCGCTGCTGCTGCCGGGCGTCTGGACGGCGCTGGCCGGCTTCCTGCTGTGCGGGCTGGGCACCGCCAACATCATCCCGGTGATGTTCTCGTCGGCCGGGCGCATGGCGCTGGCCAGCGGCGGCTCGGCGTCGACCGGCCTTGCGGTAACGACGCGGCTGGCCTACATGGGCTTGCTGATCGGCCCCGTCATCGTCGGCTTCATCGCGCACCGCTTCGACTTGCGGATCGCGCTGGGGCTCAGCCTGCTGGGTGTGGTGGCGATTGCGGCCTCGTCGCGCAAGGTGTTCAATTTCCGCCACTGAGCGGTCACTGAGCGGCATGCCCGGCTTGTAATCCTGCTATTCTTCTGTTGTGTTATTTGATCGCACGGAAATTCACGACAGGAAGAGGGCATGAAACAGGCCATGTTTGCAGTTGCTGCGGGAGTCATCATGGTAGGCGGCGCCCAGGCGCAGCTGCTGAACCTGCCGCCGTCGGAAGCCCGGGCGCCGGCGCTGACGCTCTCCAGGACCCAGCCTTTCCCCGTCTCCTATCTCGTCAATGAAGAGGCGGTCGACATGCAGGCCGGCCAGCGTCCGCTGTTCAAGACCTTCCGTGCCGATCCCAAGCTGGTCGCGGGCTTCGACATCACGCCCTACCTCGGGCTGGAAGCGGGCTATGCCAACCTGTTCAGCCGCAGCTACCATTTCATCGACGAGGAAGCCCGCCATGAGGAGCGCGATGGCGCCATGGGCCAGGGCGGTTTCACCGGTTACCTGGCAACCAGGGTCACGCTGCCGATCGACCAGCGCCTGTCGACCTACGGCAAGTTCGGCATCGCCTACAGCGAGCGCGACACGCGTGACGCCAAGGCCGCGTCCGTCACGGACGCCGATGCCGGCCTGTATGCCAACGTCGGCGCGCGCTACAAGTTGAGCGACAAGGCCAGCGTGGTCGGCGAATACCAGCGCGCCGGGGACACCAGAAAGTGGGGTAACTCGTCGAATGCGAACGGGTTTGGCGCGAAGCTGAAGCTCGGCTTCTGACATCCTACGGCGCCGGCTGCGGCGCCAGTCCCAGGGCTTCGGCGCGCAGCCTGACGCGCTGGCGGAGCGCTTCGGTCCAGTCGCCAGCGTCCGGTTCCAGTTCGGGGTAGGCGAGCACGGCGACGTTGATTACCTCGCACACGATCTCGCCCATTGCCTTGCCGAAGGCGCGCTTCACTTCGGCGGCCTGTTCGGGGCTCAGGCCGGCCGGCGCCGCGGGTAGGCCGGTGTCGAGCGCGGCCATGGCGTCGATGCCGGCGTCGCGCATCGCGCGGGCGCATTCGATGGTGGGTGGGATCATCATTCTTGGTCTCCGGTCTTCAGCCACCGCCGCCACCGCCACCGCCGCCACCCCAGCCACCACCGCCCCAGCCGCCGCCGTTGCCGCCGCCACCATCACCGCGCCCGCCAGGCCCGCCCGGACCGCGGAACATGCCGCGCCCGCCATTGCGGATGCGTTCGTCGCCGGTCACGCCGCCCCACTGGTAGCGCAGGCCGAGGTAGACCACGCGCGGCTGTGCCGAGCTCAGCGTATGTAGGCGCAGCACTTCGTTTTCGGTATCGCTGGCGATGTCGCCGCCATGGAACAGGTTCTGCACGTTCAGGTTCATCGTCAGGCTCGGCGAGAAGCGGTGCTGCCAGCTGAGGTTGGTCCTGGTGATCGCGCCGGTACGGCCCTGGCCGTTCAGGGAAGCGCCCCTGCGGTTCACTTGCAGTTGCAGCGATTCGGTGGCGAACTGGTAGGCCAGGCGCAATTTGATGTCTTCGCGGTGGATCTTGAGTTCGTCCGGTGTGCCCCCAAGGGCGAAGTTCGAGATGCGCATGCGCGTATCGTTGCTGATCGTGGCGCCCAGGTTGGCCGACAGGCCCTGGAAGAACAGCTTGCGCACGTTGAAGTTCATGTCCAGGCCGACCGACTTGTTGCTGCCGAAGTTGATCGGCGAGGAGACGATCACGTCCGGATCGGTGGGCAGCAGGTAGGTGCGATTGCCGATCACCGGCGATTCGCGCCGCTCGAACAGCTTGATGCTGCTGTTGACGTTGAAGAACTGGTCGTTGTAGGCGATCTCGCTCTGGTCGTTGTTGACCGGTTCCAGGTCCGGATTGCCCTGGAGCGCGCTGAAGTCGCCGTAGTACACCAGGTTCGGGTTCAGGTCGCGCTCGTTCGGACGCGCGATGCGGCGGCTCAGGCGCAGCTGCAGCTGGGCGGTGTCGTTGATGTCCTGGGTGACGTAAAAGCTCGGCAGCCAGTTCATGTAGTAATAGGTGTCGCGCTCGTTCAGCAGCGGCTGGCGTACCTCGAGTTCCGTGTATTCGCCGCGGATGCCGGCCTGCACCTGGGTGTTCGCGAACAGCTTGGTGCCCAGGATGCCGTAGAGCGCGGCGTTGCGGTCGTTCGATTCGAAGTCGCTGATGCGGCCCGGCACCGGCTGGTAGATGCCGGTGGCCGGATCGGCCGCCAGGTAATTGACGGCGTTCTCGTTCTTGTTGACAGCCGCCTTGGCGCCGGCCTTCAGCGTCCAGGTGTCCCAGATCACGCGCTGGTAGTCGACCGAGAGGTCGAGGATGCGGTTGCGCACGTCGGTGTCGCGCATGTTGTTGGTCACATAGCGGCTTGGGCGCAGGCGGTAGTCGTAGAAGACATTCTCGTGGCGGTCGTTGTTCTGGCCCGTGTAGCGCAGGTCGAATTTCAGTTCCTCGCCCGGTTCGCCGCTCTTGTGGCTGTACGAGGCGCCGAGGCCGAAGTTCTCCGAAGGGGCGTGCCGGCTGGAGATGCTGGTGTAGTCGGACGTGGGGGCCATGCCGGCGCCGAAGCGCTGGGTCATGCCGATGTTCTCGTTGTCGTTCTTGCGATTCGAGTAGCTGGCGGTCGCGCCGGCCTGGTCGCGCTCGCCCACGTTGTAGGTCAGGGTGGACGACAGGTTCACCGAGCGCGCGGCGCTATCGGCATTGCTGCGCGAGTTGCCGCCGCCGACGAGATTTCCGGTCTGCGGGTCGAGGTCTTCGCGCCGGGTTTCCCGGTAGTTGCTGCCACCATCCTGGCGCACGCCGATGCTGCCGCTGATCGAATACGGACCGGCCGAGCGCTCTCCGAACAGGTTGCTGTTGTAGCGCTTGGCCGAACCCTTGTTGGCGTTCAGCGTGGCCCGCGAACCCGGCTTGCGGGTGCGCTTGAGCACCAGGTTGATGATCGGGCCGCTGCCGCCCTCGTTGCCGAACTCCGCCCCCGGCACGTTGATGACCTCGATCGATTCGATGTTCTCGGCCGGGAAGGCGTTCAACGCGTCGCCGCGGTTCTGGCCCTGGAACTGGGCGTCGCGCTTGCCGTTGACCATGATCTGCACGTTCTGGTTGCCGCGCAGCGCCACCGTGCCGTCCGGGTCGACCGTCACGGCCGGGACGTTGTTCAGGATGTCGGCGGCCGAGGCGTTGCTGACGCTGATGTCGTTCTTCAGGTCATACACGTCGCGGTCGACCTTGTTGGTCGGACGCGACGCGACCACCTCGACGGTCGCCATGTCCTCGCTGGCGCCGCCCTGGGGCGCCTGTCCCGGGTTGGCGCTGGAGGCGGCGTCCGGCTGTGCGGATGCCGCGGCCGTTGCGGCCGGGGTGCTGCCGGCCGATTCCGCCGCTGCCGGCGCCTGGGCCTGCTGCCCGTCCTGGCGTTGCCGACGGCGGCGCTCGTGCGCACGCTCGCTGCTGTGCTCGGGTACGGCTTGTACCTGAGGCGCTTGTGCAGCTGGTGCGGCCGTTGCCGGCTGCGCGACCTGGGCCGATACCGGCAGGACGGCAAAGCAGCCCAGCAGCAGCGCGGGCAGGCGTTTGAGCGGGAGGGAACCACGGCCGGCGGTGCGCACGGCGGAGGCGGAGGAAGAGGGCGTCATGGGATCGATTGCGAGATTATTTGATTCGTGTATTCCCGGCAGAGGCTGCCGAAGTTCCAACTTAACGCGCTTGAGGCCGCGGGGATGACCGTGGTCCCAAACAATCACTGTGTTGACTGGATGTCCATACGGTGTCGAAAACCCTGCCAAAGGCACGAAAAATTTCTCGCAATAGGCCATATTTACGGGCAGATTGCACAATTTCGGGTCACAACCATTGTCGACCCAGCAGGATAATCGATTCCCGGCTAATATTTGCGCCTTTAACAGTAGCAGGCAGCAATTCCTGCTCGCTGTTGTTCAATCGCTACCGAACAAGGCACAGGAGAAAATCATGAGTACCGAAAGCAGCCTGAACGAGACCAAGGACACCCAGCTGCGCGCCGACGCGCTGGAATACCACCGCAGCCCCGTGCGCGGCAAGATCGAGGTCGTGGCCACCAAACCCCTGTCGAACCAGCGCGACCTGTCGCTGGCCTATTCGCCGGGCGTCGCGTATGCCTGCGAGGAAATCGCCGCCGACCCGGCCACCGCCGCCCACTACACCTCGCGCGGCAACCTGGTGGCCGTGATCTCGAACGGCACCGCCGTCCTCGGCCTGGGCAACATCGGCCCGCTGGCGTCCAAGCCGGTGATGGAAGGCAAGGGCTGCCTGTTCAAGAAATTTGCCGGCGTCGACGTGTTCGACCTGGAACTGGCTGAGAACGACCCGGATAAACTGATCGAGGCGATCGCGATGCTGGAGCCGACCGTCGGCGGCATCAACCTCGAGGACATCAAGGCGCCGGAATGCTTCTACATCGAGAAGAAGCTGTCCGAGCGCATGAACATCCCCGTCTTCCACGACGACCAGCACGGCACCGCGATCATCTCGAGCGCCGCGCTGCTGAACGCGCTGAAGGTCGTGGGCAAGGACATCGGCAGCGTCAAGCTGGTCTGCTCCGGCGCCGGCGCCGCGGCGATCGCCTGCCTGGACATGATGGTCAGCCTGGGCGTGCAGCAAAAGAACATCTACGTCACCGACTCCAAGGGCGTGATCTGGCAGGGCCGCGAGGCCAACATGGAAGCCAACAAGGCGCGCTATGCGCAGGCGACCGATGCGCGCACATTGGCCGACATCGTGAATGGCGCCGACGTCTTCCTGGGCTGCTCGACCGCCGGCGTGCTCACCGGCGAGATGGTCAAGACCATGGCCGACCAGCCCGTGATCCTGGCGCTGGCCAACCCGGAACCGGAAATCCGCCCGGAAGTGGCCAAGGCTGCGCGTCCGGACTGCATCGTCGCGACCGGCCGTTCGGACTACCCGAACCAGGTCAACAACGTGCTGTGCTTCCCCTACATCTTCCGCGGCGCCCTCGATTGCGGCGCGACCCGCATCACCACCGAGATGAAGCTGGCCTGCGTGACCGCGATCGCGGAACTGGCCGAAGCCGAAGCCAACGACGCCGTGGCCGCCGCCTACGCCGGGCAGGACCTTAGCTTCGGCCCCGACTACATCATCCCGAAACCGTTCGACCCGCGCCTGATGGGCGTGATCGCCCCGGCCGTGGCGAAAGCCGCCGCCGACTCCGGCGTGGCCACCCGTCCGATCGAGGACATGGACGCCTACCGCGACAAGCTGGGCCAGATGATCTACCACACCGGCTTCTTCATGAAACCGGTGTTCGCCAAGGCCAAGGCCAGCCCGCGCCGCGTCGTGTATGCCGAAGGCAGCGACCAGCGCGTGCTGCGTGCGGTACAGACCGTGGTCGACGAGGGGATCGCCAAGCCGGTGCTGATCGGCGCCGCGGCCGAGGTCGAAAAAGCCATCAAGCAATCGGGCCTGCGCCTGAAGCGCGACGTCGACTTCACGCTGGTCGACGCCGAAGGCGACACCACCTTGCAGGCGACCCGCCTGCTGAAGGACGGCACGGTCGACGCCATGATCTGCGGCATGAAGGGCAGCTACGACAGCCACCTGGCGCACGTGCAGAACGAGATCGGCACCGCCTCGAGCGACGGCGTGCTGGCCGCGATGAACGCGCTGGTGCTGGACAAGCACACCCTGTTCATCACCGACACATACGTCAACGATGCGCCCTCAAGCCAGGAACTGGCGGCGATCACGCGCCAGGCGGCGGAAACGATGCGCCACTTCGGCCTGGAGCCGAAGGCCGCGCTGCTGTCGCACTCGATCAACGGCTCGTCCGAACGCCCGTCGGCCCGCCGCATGCGCGAAGCGGTGGCCCTGCTGGCCAAGGAAGCGCCGGAACTGGACGTGATCGGCGAAGTGCACGGCGACGCCGCGCTGTCGGAAGACATCCGCCGCCTGTATCTGCCGGAAGGCGGCTTCACGGGCAGCGCCAACCTCTTGGTGATGCCGTCGCTGGATGCGGCCAACATCCTGTTCAACGTGCTCAAGGTGGCAGCGGGCAAGGGCGTGACCGTGGGCCCGATCCTGCTGGGCGCGGCCAAGCCGGTGCACATCCTGAGCCCGAGCGCGACCGTGCGCCGTATCGTCAACATGACGGCGCTGGCTGTCGCCGACGTGCGCTGATCCGCCTTGCATCCCCGCGCTCGCGGGGATGGCGGCGTCAATGCCGCACCGGTCCCGCCCAGGTCAACCCGACCGTGTAGTAGCGCTCGCTGCCGAGACGGCGGGTGCGGGTACCGGCGCCGGCATCCAGGGCCAGCTGGTCCGGTACGAGCGCGAAGCGCATGCCGGCCTGCGCGAAGCCGGGCCCGTGGCCCGTGCCATAGGTCTCCAGCGTCAGCGCCAGGCGCGCCAGCGCGGCCCACTCCACGCCGATCGCCCACAAGCCGTCCTGGCGGCGGCCGGTTTGCGCACGCTGCCAGCCGAGGTTGGCGTGTGCCAGCAGCTTGTCGTCGAGCAGCGAGATGCTGGCCGGTACCAGCACCGACAGGTTGCCGGCCAGGCCCCGTCCGGCCCGGAACTGGTTGGCGATCGTCAGGCCGATGCCCCAGCCATTCGTTTCCAGCGGTTTGAACACGGTCTTCGCCTGCAGGAAGCCGGCGCCATAGACGGCATCGCTGCCGTCCGGGCCGACGCGTCCGAATCCCGCCGACAATTCCCAACGTCCCCCCGCATTGCAGGCCGGGACCGTCCAGTATTCGGTTTGCGTGGGCGTGTGCTGGGTCCAGTTTTCGACCTGGCAGTTGCCAGGCGCGGCGATGCTGGCGTCGTCGGTGACCATGGGACGCGTCGCGTGGGCGGACGCGCAGGCGAGCAGGGCGGCGGCGGGCCACAAGCTGCGGCGTGCAGGTGAAAACATCATTGTTGGCGCTGTCTTGACAAGATGGTCGCGACGATATGTTGAGCGCGTATGCCGCGTCAAGTGAACATCCTGTCATCCAGCGCATCATCTATAATGCGGGCATGGTCAAGACGACAAAAAAACGACGCTTGTTTGCGTGGATAGCCTGCCTGGCGATCCTGCTGAATGCGTTCGTGCCTGTCGTCTCGCATGCGCTGAGTCTCGGATCGCCTGCCGCGCAGCTCGAAGTCTGTACCGCGATGGGCATCGAAATGGTGATGGTGCCGGACCAGGGCCATGATGACGGCGCCGCCTCGGACAAGCTGCTCAAGAGCCTGACGCACTGCGGCTATTGCGCCACACATGCCGGATCGTTCGGCCTGCCGCCGCAGCCGATCGTCGTGTTCGCGCTCGACCTGCAGCGTGACACCTTCCCTCCGCTGTACTACCTCGCGCCGGATCCACTGTTCACGTGGTCGCTGGCGCAACCACGCGCGCCTCCCGCGGCGGCTTGAACGCCCGCGGTCCACGCGGCCCTGCCTGAAACAACCCGAACATCGGCGACTTGCCGTGTGCCCCCACGCATACGCAATTGGCGTCATGCCTGCTGCATGAAACGATCATCCGGGTTCTGGCCGTGCTGCGTCTGACCTGCTTCAACCGTGTTGATCCTCCGGGATCGAATCATGGGCCCGTTTTCCGGCCGAGAGTTGGAAGCGTACGCCCGCCGCAAGGAACATCCATGAAAACCAGCAATACCGCGCTGACCCTCACCCTGCTGACGACCGCCATGGCGTCCGCATTCGCGCAGGACGCCAACCCGGTGCGCCAGCTCGGCACCGTCATCGTCACCGGTTCCAACCCGACCTCGCTGCCGACCCAGATCCCGACCACGATCGAAGGCGTGACTGCCGCGGAGATCGCGCGCGGCATCAACGCCACGGACGCCGAGGACGCATTGAAATACCTGCCCAGCCTGCTGGTGCGCAAGCGCTACAACGGCGACTACAACCACGCCGTGCTGTCCACGCGCGCCTCCGGCACCGGCAACAGCGCCCGTTCGGCCGTGTACGCCGACGGCATCCTGCTGTCCAACTACCTGGGCAACGGCGCCACCTTCGCGCCGCGCTGGGGCATGGTCAGCCCCGAGGAAATCGAGCGCGTCGACGTGCTGTACGGACCGTTCTCGGCGGCCTATGGCGGCAACTCGGCCGGCGCCGTGGTCGACTACGTCACGCGCATGCCGACCCGCTTCGAGGCGCACGCCAAGTTTTCATACTCGCGCCAGCCGTTCGAACTGTATGGGACCGACACCACCTACAGCGGCCGCTCGGGCAGCATGTCGCTGGGCGACCGCACCGGCCCCTGGTCCTGGTACCTGGCGGTCAGCCGCGCCGACAGCACCGGCCAGCCGCTGACCTTCCCGACGCGCTACCCAAGCGGCGCCGCGTCCGGCGCCGGCGTGCCCGTCACGGGCGCCGTTCCCGGCCGGGACCGGACCTACCGGGACTGGCTGATCCTCGGCGCCGCGACGCAATATCACACGGTGCAGGACCACGTGAAGGCCAAGCTGGCCTACGACTTTTCGCCGACGCTGCGCGCCACCTATGTGTTCGGGTGGTGGAAGAACGGTGCCGAAGGCAGGCCGCAATCCTATCTGCGCAATGGCGCCGGCCAGCCGGTCTACAGCGGTACGGTCAACATCGGAGGCCGCGCTTACACGCTGGCCCCGAACGACTTCAACCAGTCCAACGAAAGCCTGCGCCACTTCATGCACGGCCTGACCGTGAAGACCAACACGAAAGGCGTGTTCGACTGGGAAGTGGCGGCCAGCCTGTACGATTACGACAAGGACATCCTGCGCGCGCCGACGATCGCCTTGCCTGCGGCGGCAAGCGGCGGGGCGGGGCGCATCGTCGACCAGGGCGGCACCGGCTGGAATACCTTCTCGGCGAAAGGCGTGTGGCGCCCCGCGGGCCCGGCCGGCGAACACGTCGCCTACGCGCATGTGGCCGAATTCGGTTACCAGCGCGAAGCCTACAAACTGCGCAGCATCGAGAACGCGACCGCGGACTGGATCGCCGGCGATCCCGGCGCGCGCAACCAGGCCTTCCGCGGCCGCACCGGCATCGACGCCCTGTATGCCCAGGACACCTGGAAGTTCGCGCCGCGCTGGAAGACGGTGCTGGGCCTGCGCTACGAGCGCTGGCATGCGCGCGACGGCCAGACGTCGAATGCAAGCACCACGGTGGCCCAGGGGCGGCGCAGCGAGGCCTATTTTTCGCCGAAGGCGGCGCTGGCCTTCCAGGCGGGCGAGGACTGGGTGCTGAAGGCCTCGATCGGGCGCGCGGTGCGCATGCCGACCGTGTCCGAGCTGTACCAGGGCGGCATCAACGCGGCCGGGGTCCTGGTCAACAACGACCCGGACCTGAAGCCGGAAAAGTCGTGGACCGGCGAGCTCACGGCCGAGCGCAAGCTGGAGGGTGAGCAAATGCGCGGTCTGTTGCGCTTGACCGCCTTCGCCGAGCGTACCCGCGATGCGCTGTACTCGCAGACCAACGTGCTGGTCACGCCCAACGTCACCAACGTGCAGAACGTCGACCGCATCGGCACCCACGGCCTGGAAGCGGCCTACGCGGCCACCGACGCCGGCGTGCAGGGCCTGGACCTGAACGCCAGCCTCACCTGGACCGATTCGAAGATCGACCGCAACGACAAGTTCCCGGCCAGCGTCGGCAAGTGGCAGCCGCGCATTCCCGAGTGGCGCGCGACCGGGCTGGCGACGTATCGCGTCAACGACAGGCTGGCGGCGACGCTGGCGGCGCGCTACAGCGGACGCCAGTATTCGACGCTGGACAACTCGGACCCGAACGGCTTTGCCTACCAGGGTGCCAGCAAGTACTTCACGGCGGACATGCGGATCACGTACCGCATCGACCGCCGCTGGAGCGCCGCCTTCGGCATCGACAACCTGAACAACTACAGGTACTGGAATTTCCACCCTTATCCGCAGCGCAGCTACGTCGCCGAGCTGAAGTTCGACCTTTGATCCGGGAGAATCGCCATGCATCTCGATACCGCCATGAAGCCCACCGGTCCAAGCCTCGCGGCGCGGCGGCGCAGCCTGTTCTGGCGCATCCACTTCTGGGCCGCGCTGATCGCTTCGCCCTTCGCGCTGGTCGCCACGCTGACGGGGCTCCTGTACATCTTCACGCCGCAGATCGAAGGACGGCTGTACGCTCACCTCGAACGCGTGGCGCCGCGTGGGCAGGCGCTGGCGCTCGACCCCCTGGTCGATGCCGCGCGCAGGGCGGCTCCCGCCGACTTCGAGGTGCAGGCCGTAGTGCCGCCGGCAACGCCGGCCGATGCCCTGAGGGTCGGCTTCGCCAAGGCCGCTGGCGAAGCCGGCGCGCACGCGGGCCATGGTGAAGCGCCGATTGCAAAGGCGGCGCTGGCGGCCCCGCGCACGGCGGACGGCAAACTCACGGTCTTCGTCGATCCCTACGACGCCCGCGTACTCGGCAGCCAGCGCGACCAGGACCGCTTTTCGGAATGGGCGCGGCGCCTGCATTCGCGCCTGCTGCAGGGCGAGTCGCTGCGCTGGATGATCGAGCTGGCCGCCAGCTGGATGCTGGTGATGCTGCTCACCGGCGTCTACCTGTGGTGGCCGCGGCCCGGCCAGCCGGGCCTGCCGCGTGCCGGCGCGCGGGGACGCACGGGCTGGCGCCAGTGGCACGCCTTCCTCGGCGTGCTGCTGGGCGTGCTGAGCCTGGCGATCGTCCTGACCGGCATCACCTGGAGCCGTTATGCCGGCCAGCAGGTGCGCGTGGTGCGCGACTGGGCCGGCCAGGATGCGCCCAGGCCGCCGGCGCACCTGCATTCGATGCCGACCGGCGGCCCGCAGATGAACGTCCAGCAGGCCTGGCAACGCGCGCAGGCGGTGGCGCCCGGCGTGCCGCTGCAACTGGTGCCGCCACGCGGCCCGCACGGCGTCTGGCGAGCGGCCTCGGCCGACCGCAGGCATCCGATGAACCGCCTCGAGCTGGTGCTGAACGCCTATGACGGCAGCGTGCTGTACCGCGCCGGCTGGGACGGCCAGACCGCCTTCGGCAAGGCCACCGCGGTCGGCATTCCCTTCCACCGCGGCGAGCTGGGCGTGTGGAACCAGGTGCTGCTGTTCGTGTTCGGGGCCGGCGTGCTGTTTTCGCTGGTGTCGGGCTGGGTGATGTTCTTCAAGCGCCGGCGCGCCGGCCAGCTGGGACTGCCCAAGCTCCTGCCGGGCGCCTGGCGCGCGGCGCCGCCGCTGGCCGTCGTGCTGGGGATCGCGCTGTGCGCGCTGATGCCGCTGCTGGCGCTGAGCACGGCGCTGCTGGTGCTGGTCGAACTGGCGCTGGGACGGGGGCGGGCGCAGGCGGCTTGATGGCGCCTGCGGACACGTTCAGGCATTGCGCGGCTGCTGGCGCCGTTCGCGCTGGCGCCGGGATTCCGGATGCCCGACCGTGCGCATCAGGATCTCGGGCGACACGTCGCAACTGGCCAGGTAGCCCAGGGCGAACTTGAGTCCGCGCGTCTCGGCCAGGAACAGCGCGTATTCCACCGTCATGCCGGTTTCCTCGTCGATTCGTCGTCGTTCCATCGTTCCACCTGCCACGCCAAGGGTTCACAGCGGCACCATTCCCGGATGGGGCCGTCTTGTTGTCGATTTTATATCGCTCAGGTGTAGATGGGGCCAGCGAGTGTGTTAACAAGTGTTACAAGGGGCCCGGATGTGGCGCAGCGCCCACACCGGCCGCGCCGGGCCGGTGTGGATTGCCGCCGCTGTGGCGCGGCGGGCGGGGGAGGGTTAGCGGTCAGCCGCGCTGCTTGCGGCGCATCACGAGCAGGCCCGACAGGCACAGCGCCATCAGTGCCATGCTCGACGGTTCAGGCACGTCCGCGGTGATCGCGAAGGTGTCGCCCGCGCGCAAGCCGGCGGTGCTGAGCAGCCAGTCGGCGGCGCCAGTGTCGGCCAGCGGATTACCGAAGTGGAACTCGGCCCATTCCGGGGTGTCGAAGCCGATGCTGACGCTGGAGGCGTCGCTGTTCACGCTGCCGAGGCTGCCGAAGGTCGGCGTCACGCTGCCGGCGTGGGCAAACGAGATGCCTTCCAGGCCGATATTGAAGCGGCTCAGGGCGTTGCCGCTCAAGTTGGCGACGATGGCGTTCAGGCCCAGCGGGCCGAGCAGGTCGCCGTCCTCGAGGCGGAACACCAGGCGGGTGCTCGACAAGTCTTCCAGGTCGAGGTTGAATGCGGCCATGCCGGCGCTGCCGTAGTCGGTCACGGCGTTGCTGCCGGTACTGCCGACCAGCACGGCGGCCTGGCTGGCGCCGCACAGGGCCAGCGCGGCGGCGAGGATCAGGGATTTGGCGAAGTTCATGTTGACTCCTGGATTAGAGCGGACCGAGCGCCCACGGACCCGAGATCGCGAAGGTGATGCCCGGGGTCTGGATGTTGACGAACAGGTAGCGGCCGGTCGGGTCGAAGCAGCAGCCGGCGAATTCGTTGCCGCGGTGATCGCCCGCCAGCGCCGTGCGCTTGCCGGCCTGCTGCAGCTGGGTGCTGCTGAGCTGCACGTTGTTCTTGGCGAAGATGTAGGCATCGCCGCCGCCGGTGATGCCCATCAGGCGCTGGCCGAAGCCGAAGCTGTCGGTGGTGGCGGACGAGGCATCCTCGCAGATCAGGATCGCGTTGCGCGGGCTCACGCACAGGTTGTCGCCCATGTTGCCGACCGTGGTGTTCGGGCTCGCGTAGATGCACACCATGGTTTGCGTGGCCAGGTCGAGTTCCCAGATCGCGCCGCGCGAGACCGGACCGCCCGAGGTGTCCATCACGAACATCTTGCCTTGTGCGAAAAAGATGCCTTCGCCGCGGTTCATGCGCAGGCCGCCCTGCTGCCAGCCCTGCACGAAAGGACCGGCGGCGCCGGTGATGGTCGTGCCCGACGGACCGGTGGCGTTGCCGCGGTTCTGGTCCGGGTTGGCGATGGTGACCCAGTCGAGCTCGTAGCGGTCGCCGACCAGCGCGCCGGCCAGGTTGGCATTGGGCTTGCCCTTGGCGCGTGCCATCTGCAGCACGCCGCCCAGCGCCAGCGTGCCATGGCCGCCGATGCGGATGTCCGGGACGTAGCGGTAGAAGCCGGACTTGCCCGACTGGTCCTCGGTCATGTAGACGGTGCTGGTGAGCGGGTCGACGGCGGCGGCTTCGTGGGCGAAGCGGCCCATGCCGACGATCGGCTGGCCGGTGGTCAGCGTGGCATCCGGCGATACCTCGAACACGTAGCCGTGCTTCTTGCCGGAGGCGGTGACGGCGTCCGAACCGATCTCTTCGCAGCTCAGCCAGGTGCCCCAGGGCGTGATGCCGCCGGCGCAGTTGCCGTCGGTGCCGCCCAGGCTGGGCGTGACGCTGACCCAGTTGCCGTCGCGGAACAGCAGGTTGGTGGTGCCGCCGCCGAGCTTCGTGGTCGCGCCGGCGCTGCTGTTGCCGCTGTCGTAGACGCCGTGGGCGTCGATGAAGCTGGACGGGCTGACGGCGTGGACTTCGTGGTTGCGGACCAGGACCAGCTCGGTGCTGCGGCCGACCTTGCGCGAAACCACCACGCCCATGCCATCGTGCGCCGATGGGCAGGGCAGGCCGTTGCTCATGGTGTCGCCGGTCCAGCCGAAGCTTTTGTAGGTGAAGCCGGCCGGCAGCTGCAGCAGCGGCAGGCCGGTGGTGAGATCGTTCACCGGGGCGATCGGGCCGTAGGGGCTGGCGACCAGCAGGCTGGTGCCGCCCGCGGTGGCGGCCGCGACTTCCCGGGCTTGCAGGGCGGCGAAGGCGCCGACGAAGGGCAGGGCGGAAGCGCCGGCCATGCCCTTGAGCAGGTGGCGCCTTGACGGCGAAATGTCCTTGTTTGTCATGCTGAGCGTTCTCCAGGGTCTCTGGCCGCGCCGGGATGGCACGGGCTCATGCATTAAAGCAAACAAAAACTACGGCTCAGTGACAGCAATATGACAACATTACGGCCGCGTTCAGCCGGCAAATGCCTCGGCCGGGTCGCGCAGCGGCACCATGAGCTTCGCGGCCAGCGCCCGGAACTCGTCCATGCACGCGGTGCGCACCACCAGCGCGTGCCAGGCGCCTTCGACGTCGACCGAGGCCAGCCGGTAGCCGCGTTCTGCCAGCCACGCATCCCAGCCGCGCAGCAGGGCGGCGCAGCGTGCCTGGCCGGACGGCGGCGCGCCCGGCTCGTCGAACACGCCCAGGCCGCGCGCGACGCTCACGGCATCCATCTGCGCGGCCAGCGTGTCGTCGTCCTCGATGTCGGCGTAGACGGCGATGTCGGCGTCACCCAGCGCGCAGGCCAGTTCGTCCAGCTCACCGGCCTCGGGCGGCGCGCCGACCGCTTCCAGCACGGCGTCGGTGGCTTCCTGGTCGCCGTCGGCGGCCAGTTCGATCCAGCGCGCGTAGCCCTGGCGCGTGCTGGCGGCCAGGCCGGATTGCGAGGGCAAGGGCGGCGCCATGATCTCGGCCCCGGCGCCGGCCCGGTGGGCGCGCCAGGCGTCGCGCCCGTAACGGACGCGTGCGCGGTACCAAGTCACCAGGTCGCGCGGATAGTAGGGGTGGCTTGCGAAAGCGCTGTCGTCGATGTCCCAGCCGCACACCGCCAGCGCGACTTCGAAAGCGAAGTCGCAGAACAGGCGGTCGCGGCCCGGCGAGAGGTCGAGCTCCGGCTTCCAGCCGTAGGGGCGCATCAGGCGCGTCCAGTTTTCCATGTGCCGGGCCAGCGCGGCGGGCTGCTGCGCCGGCGGCAGCGCCAGCGCGCGCACGACCGGTTCGCTCCATGGCAGCGCATAGCGGTTGGGCTGGTAGTGCCGGGCGATCGGCCGGGCGGGAACGAAGGCCTTGACCAGCAGGTCGAACAGCCAGGTGCGCTGGTCCGGCGCGTCCGACATCAGCCCTTCGAAGGCGGCCGGCACCTGCGGGTCCTCGACCAGCAACAGCACCATAGCGGCCAGGCCGTAATTCCAGCGCCAGGCGCCTTCCACGGGGCAGATGTCGGCGTACAGCTCGCCGCCTTCCTTCTTCACGAAGTGCAGGTCGGCGAGCATGGCGCGCGTGCAGGCGGCGGCATCGTCCGCGAGGGTGGCGAGGTCCACACCCTGGCCGTAGCGGTACAGCACGTATTTCTGGTCTTCCCAGAATTGACCGGCCATGCGGTACAGCACGTGCTTGAGCGGGAGGCCCGGCAGGTGCCGTGCCATTTTTTCGCGCTTGCAGATTTCGATGTCGAGCATGACCGCATATTTTTGCGGTTCGCCCTGGGGATCACGCATGTTCTGGATCACGGGGTTTCCTTTCGATTGACCCAGTCCGAAATTTTCGGATAAGAAACAAAAGATTCTGAACACGCGAATCATATGAAGCCGGGATTCCGATGTCAATTCAGATTTCTGACAATAGGAATTTTTTTTCGAAAAACGTAAAAAGCGTGAATATTCATGATGAAGAAGTCATGATAGACGCAATTGCGGGAAATACTGAAATTGCGCATGGTCGTCTGTATATGCCTGCGTTCCGTGTCAGTGCACGCCTACAACACAATTCGGAATACAAGGAAGTTTGTGGCAGGAAAAGGCGATGAATAAAAAACGTGGGTTATCTATAAAATAAAGATTGGCACGCTTTTCGCCAATTTAATCAAATTAATAAACGTTTATTAAATACGGCGCTCGCCCAGCCGCACCAGCCAGTCGAGCAGCGGTTGCGCCGCGTCTTCCCAGCGCGGTTCCAGCATCAGCGCATGTGCCAGCCGCGGCACGAGGGTCGGTAGGACGCCGTAATAGGTGGCGGTGCCGCGCACTGCGTCGGCACCGATGAAACGGTCGGCCAGGCCGCCCAGCACGAACATCGGCGGCGCCTGCCAGGGCGCGGGGGCGAACGGGCGCCAGCCCTGCAGCTCGACGCCGACGTGGCGCGATTCGCCGTGCACGCGCCCGATGAAACGCGCATAGGTGGCGTCGGGCAAGTCGCTCGAGAACAGGTTGCGCCGCATGATGGCGGGATCGAGCCCGGAAGCGCTGCCGCCGTTCAGGCGCAGCAACTGCTGGAACAGGTCGGGCGCGGACAGCATCATCTGCCAGGCGGAATAGGCCAGGCCCCAGGGTGGGACCGAGGCCAGCAGCGCGGCGCCGGCCAGTTTGCCGCTGCCTCTGGTGCCGCCGGTGCGCAGCCAGTCCTGCAGCACCGCGCCGCCCAGCGAATGGCCGATCACCACCAGCGGCGCATCGCTCAGGCTGGCGGCGCTGCGGCGCAAGTCCTCGGTGTAGTCGGCCAGGCGCCAGTCGTTGAGCCGTTCGCGTCCCTCGCTGCCGCCGTGGCCGCGCAGGCTCAGGGCGTGGACCTCGAAGCCGGCGTCGGCCAGGTAGGGCATGAAGTGCTCTTCCCAGACCCAGGCGCCGACGCAGATGCCGTGCAGGAGCAGCAGGCGCGGTGCGCCTTCGCGGGGCCGG
>CAJYQM010000511.1 GCA_913777025.1 uncultured Massilia sp.
CGAGGCGCTGCGCCTGGGCCGGGTGCTGGCCGAACTGACGCCGGCCGAGGGCGAAGTCCACGGCCTGGTGGCGCTGATGGAAATCCAGTCCTCGCGCGAGCGGGCGCGCACGGGGCCGAACGGCGAACCGGTGCTGCTGCTGGAACAGGACCGCACGCGCTGGGACCGGCTCTTGATCCGGCGCGGGCTGGCGGCGCTGGATCGCGCGGCCGGCTGCGGCAGCCTCGGGCCGTACGGCTTGCAGGCCGCGATCGCCGCCTGCCATGCGCGCGCGCTCACGCCGGATGCGACCGACTGGGTGCGCATCGCGGCCTTGTACGATGCACTGGCCGAGCTGCTGCCCTCGCCCGTGGTGGAACTGAATCGGGCGGTCGCCGTCGGCATGGCCTACGGCCCGGCCGAAGGGCTGGCGCTGGTCGATCAGTTATGCGAGGAAGCGTCGCTGCGCAATTACCACCTGCTGCCCAGCGTGCGTGGGGATCTGCTGGTCAAGCTGGGACGGCATGCGGAAGCGCGGACCGAATTCGAACGGGCGGCGGGGCTCACGCAGAATGCGCGGGAACGGGCGTTGCTGCTGGCGCGCAGCCAGGCTTGTGCGGAGCGGTTATGAAGCGAGTAGCCGATCGCCGACAAATTCTAGTTCCCAAGCTCCGCAATCCGTGCCGCAAGCTTATGCTGCAAAAAAGGGATACTTCCAACCAGCCCCAATGCCGCATCACGCAACGCCCTCTCGAATGACGAGCCGGGCGTCGCCATTCGCGTCATCGCATGTGTCATGCGGATTACGTCACTCGCTACCTGGCGGCGCTGTTCCGCCCACTCTGTCAGTCCCGTCAAGTTACCGTAGCGAAGGGCTTGCGCCAAACGGGGCGCCAGGGCGACCGCGTCCTGGATACCTGTGTTCATACCCTGGCCACCTGCCGGACTGTGAACATGTGCCGCATCCCCACAAAGCAAGGTACGGTGCTTGAACACTTGCGAGGCGATGCGATGCTGGAGATGGAAGCTCGAACTCCAGACTAGCACGTCGATTTGCGGCGTTGCCATGCGCGGACTGCGTTCGCGGAGCAGCGTTTCGATATCTTCGATGACGGGAACCGCAGGCGCCGACGGCACCGTGGCGACAATGCGATAACGGTCGCGTGATGCTCCATCCGGTTCCGGCAACGGGGCCACAACCATGAGGCCGTCGGAGGAAAAGAAAAGGCTCACTTCACGGCGAGACAGAGGCCAGCGCATGTGAACGTCCGCGAGTATGAACTGCTCCGCATAGTCATCGCCTACGAAAGGGATGCCAGCCTGCTCCCGCACCTTGCTGCTCGAGCCATCGCAACCCACGATCCAACGCGTGAGTAGCGACGCCTTCCGTTCACCCGACAGCCCCAGTTGTGCGATCAAGCCGTCAGGGGATTCAGTCGCGGACAAGAACTCGGCGGGGCGCTCGATGATCGCACCTCGGGCCTCGAGTTCCGCATGAAGAATAGCTTCTGTCTGGTTTTGCGGGCACATCAGCGCATATCGATAACGTGATGGTATCTCATCAAATCCAATGTGCAACAACACCCGCTCATCTTCGCGGACACGGAAATCAGGCACTTCAATGCCCTTGGACAGCAGCGCGGGAACAACACCGCAAGGCTCGAGCACTTCAAGGGTTCGTGCATGAATGACAGCCGCACGCGAGGTATTCAGCCCGGCGGCGTGCTTGTCGACCTGGACAACAGCGATTCCCAAGCGCTCGAGTTCCAGTCGAAGCGCGAGTCCTGTGGGGCCGGCCCCAACGATGAGCACGTCAGTCTGTCTCATTGACTGCAGAAGCGATTCCATGACATCCCCTTTGTAAACCGATGCTTACATTCTTGTCGATTCGCGATAAAATGTAAACCACTGTTTACAACGCAAGGAGGCCCATGGCATCGATACCTACAGCGCGTTCAAGTGGAACGCGAAACCGAATTCTCGAAGCCGCCCGGAGTACGTTCGCTGCGCTCGGCTATGACGGTGCGACACTGCGAAATATTGCCGCGCAGGCAAATACCAATGTGGCATTGGTGATCAGGTATTTTGGAAGTAAAGAAGACCTGTTTGCGATAGCTGTGGATTTCGATCTGCGGCTGCCTCCATTACATGAGCTGGATCGGGACATGTTGGGCGAGCTGATGGTCGCGCACTTCTTGACGATATGGGAAGACAACCGGTCCGGCCGAGAACTCGTGGCGTTGCTCAGGGCCGCCGCTTCTCATATGGGGGCGAAGTCGCGCATGCAGCAAATCTTTCATGACCAATTGCTCCGCGTGATCGAAACGCTCGGATTCCCGCCGGAAGAGGCCCGCATACGCGCGTCCCTCGTTGCATCGCAAATGCTGGGATTTGCCCTGATACGGTATGTACTCGAATTTGAATCGGGAAGCATCGATGACAAGCCGGTTGTATCTGCCCTGGGCCGCACGGTTCAGCGTTATCTTTCCGAATCACTCAAGAGCGAGTGATCGACAATCCCACAGCACGAGCCGATAGCGAACAGTGCGGGCACTTCGACGCGCATGTCCTCGATGCCGGCTCCTGGCTATCTCCCTTCCAGGAACCGCCACAAACCCTCATCCTCCATCGTCGCGATGTTCACCCGCATCTTCGTCGTCGGCAGCTGGCTCGGCGAAAACAAGCTGCCCGGCGCCAGCAGCAGCCCCTGCTCCATCGCCCGCCCCGCCAGCACATTGGTGTCGCATCCCGCATCGACCCAGGCGAACATCCCGGCCGTGGGCGCGGGACACAGCGCCAGCCCCAGCCCTTCCAGACGGCGCAGCACGCCCGGCCGCACCGCGTCCAGCCGCGCGCGGATGCGGTCCAGGTGCTTGCGGTACAAACCTTCGGACAGGATCTTGTAGACCACGCGCTCGCCCAGGTCGCTGGTGGTCAGCGTGGTGAGCATCTTGCGGTCGGCCAGGCGCTGGGCGTACGCCATCGAGGTGGCGATGAAGCCGACACGCAGGTTGGCGGCCAGCGACTTCGAAAAGCCGCCCAGGTAGATCACGCGCTGCAGTTGATCGAGGGCGGCCAGGCGCGTTACCGGCTGGACCGCGGCGCCGGGGTGCAGGTCGCAGTAGATGTCGTCCTCGACCACGATGGTGTCGTGCTGCTCGGCGATGCGCAGCAGCTGGAAGGCCTTGGCGGCGGACAGCGTGGTCGAACTCGGGTTGTGCAGCACCGAATTAATGACGTACAGGCGCGGCTTGTGCAGGGCCGCCAGCTCGGCCAGGCGCGCCAGGTCCGGACCGTCGGGCAGGCGCGGAATGCCGACCACGCGCAGGCCCAGTGCCGCGAAAGAGCCGAACATCAGGAACCAGGCCGGGTCGTCCACGAAGACCGTGTCGCCGGGGCGGCAGAATTCGCGCGCGACCAGGTCCAGCGCCTGGGTCGCGCCCAGCGTGGTGACGAACTGCTCGGGCGCCGCGTCGACGTCGATGGCGGCCAGTTTACGCTGCAGCTGCTGGCGCAGCGGCGCGTAGCCGTGCGGGGTGCCGTAATTCAGCAGGAGGCGGCTGGGCTGGCGGCTCACCGCGCGCAGGGCGCCCGCGATGCCGGGGCCGTCGAGCCAGTCGGCGGGCAGCACGCCGGCCGCGCTGGACGGCTGGGGCGATTGGCGGAACATGTTCCGCAGCAGCCAGACCACGTCCAGCGACTGCGTCTGCGGCGCCGGCGCGCCGGCCGCTGCGGGCGCCACGCTGGCGTTGAGCAGGCTGGTGTTGAGCAGGCTGGTGTTGAGCACCGAGCGCTCGCGCACGAAGAAGCCGGCGCCGCGGCGCGATTCCAGGTAGCCCTGGGCGACCAGCCTGTCGTAGCCGGCCACCACGGTGAAGGGCGAGACGCCATGCCTGGACGCGAAGCTGCGGATCGAGGGCATGCGGGCGCCGGCGCGCAGCTGGCGGTCGTCGATGCGCGCGGCGATCGAACGCACGATCTGGTCGGGCAGCGATTCGCCGGAGGCGCGGGTCAGTAGATGCAGGCTGGGTGTGTCGGTCATTTCGCCATCACAGTACGCAAACTATCGGGGAAAGTGTATCGGGACTGTACCGAAGATGAGGTCTAGCATACCCCTGGTCAGCTGTTGTCGCAACGACCACTGGAGCCGCCATGAACTACCCTGCCCCGTCCACACTCACGCCCGCCCTTCAAATACGCGATACAACAGACGAAACGCGCCGCGGCTTGCTGCTCGGCCTGGCCGGCGTCGCCATCTTCAGCCTGACGCTGCCGTTCACGCGGATGGCGGTGGCCGAATTCGATCCCCTGTTCCTGACGCTGGGCCGCGCGCTCGGTGCCGCGCTGCTGGCCGCGTGCTGGCTGCGCTGGACCGGAGCACGCCGGCCCGCACGCGCCGACCTGCCGGCCCTGGCCATGGTGGCGGGCGGATGCGTCATCGGTTTTCCCCTGCTGTCGTCGATCGCGCTGCGTTCGCTGCCGGCCGCGCACGGCGCGGTGCTGGTCGGCGTGCTGCCGCTGTGCACGGCGCTGTATGCGGCGCTGCGCGGCCACGAGCGGCCCTCGCGCGGGTTCTGGCTGCTGGCGCTGCTCGGCGCCGCGCTGGTGTCTGGCTTCGCGCTGGCCCAGGGCGGCGGCGGCCTGCATGGAGCCGACTTGCTGATGTTCGGGGCCGTCGCCGCGGCCGCTGCCGGCTATGCCGAAGGCGCGCGCCTGGCGCGCCGCATCGGCGGTCCGGAAGTGATCGGCTGGGCGCTGCTGCTGGCCGCGCCGCCGCTGGCCCTGGCGCTGGCGCTGACGATGGATGCCGTTCAAGCCGCGCAGCTGGCGGCCGCGGGCTGGCGCGCCTGGCTCGCCTTCGGCTTTGTGACGGTGTTCTCGATGTTCGTCGGCTTCATCTTCTGGTACCGTGGCCTGGCGCTGGGCGGCGTCGCCCGCGTCGGCCAGGTGCAGCTGCTGCAGCCCTTCCTGTCGCTGGCCGGCGCCGCCCTCCTGCTGGGCGAAGCGCTCACGCTGGCCAACTGCGGTTTCGCGCTGGCCGTGATCGGCGTGGTTGCCGCAGGGCGCCGCGTGCAGGTGCGGCGCTGATTCTTATATTGATCGGAGACCCTTCGCATGCAATTACCTACCCTGGCCGACATCGAACACGCGGCCACCCTTGTCTACGGCGCCATGCCGCCCACGCCGCAATACAGCTGGCCGCTGCTGAACGAGGCACTCGGCCTGGAAACCTGGATCAAGCACGAGAACCACACGCCGACCGGCGCCTTCAAGGTGCGCGGCGGCCTGGTCTACCTCGATGCGCTCAAGCGCCGCCAGCCGGACGTTTCCGGCGTGATCGCGGCAACGCGCGGCA
>CAJYQM010000512.1 GCA_913777025.1 uncultured Massilia sp.
GTCTCGAGGTCTTCTTCCTCGGTGGCCTGGGCAACCTGGCCCTCGATGCTGCTGTTGCGCGGCAGCTTTTGCAGCAGCATGCCGCGGGCGATGTTGTCGTCGGCCGCCAGCCACAGCTTGGTGTCCATCTGTTCCGAGCGCAGCATGTAGTTCTCGATCACGGTCGCCATGCTGTCGCCGATCAGCGGCACCACGCCCTGGTAGGGCTGCTGGCCCGGCACCTTGTCCTGCGGGTCGAGCGTGATCACGAAGCGGCCCTTGCCGGTCGCGTTCAGCATCGATTCCAGCGTAGCATCGTCCGCCACCGTCGCGTTCGGCGACAGCTTGGCGGTGGCGCGCAGGTGCAGGGCGGCGTCGCATTCGACCACCATGAGCTTGACCGGACCATCGCCGAAGATCTGCATCACGATCGAACCGTTGAACTTCAGGTTGGCCGACAGCAGGGCGGCTGCGGCGACCATTTCGCCCAGCAAGCCTTTCACTGCGGTCGGGTAGGCATGGCGCGACTGGATTTCGCGCCACGCGTTGGAAATCTCGACCAGTTCGCCGCGCACGGCGGCGTTGTCGAAGATGAATTTCTGCAGGATGTCCTTGCTGGTATCAGTCGTCATTCTTTTATCCGATTTTCTTGAGTTCCGCCTTGAAGCGCCGGCCGCGCTCGACATAGCTGGCGGCGTTGCCTTGCAGGCGGAGCAGGTCGTCTTCCGTGAGCGTGCGTACTGCCTTGGCCGGGCTGCCCAGGATCAGCGAGCCGTCCGGGAATTCCTTGCCTTCTGTCACCAGTGCGCCGGCGCCGACCAGGCAACCCTTGCCGATCTTCGCGCCGTTCAGTATCACGGCCTGGATCCCGATCAGCGCGCCGTCGCCTACCGTACAGCCGTGCAGCATGGCCTGGTGGCCGATGGTGACGTTCTTGCCGATCACCATCGGGTAGCCCATGTCGGTGTGCATCACCGTGCCTTCCTGCACGTTGCTGTTTTCGCCGATCGTGATGCGTTCGTTGTCGCCGCGGATCGTCACCCCGAACCAGACCGAGGCGTTGGCCTCGACCGTCACCTTGCCGATCAGGTTGGCCGAATCGGCGACATAGGCCGAGGCATCGATCTCGGGCGCGTATTCGCCCAACTGGTAAATCGCCATGGATGTGCTCGCGGAAGGGTGGTTAACAAGCCAGTATTTTACGCTCTCGCGCCCGCCATCGTCCGGCAAGCGGCGTAGATGGGGCCGGGGCGCGGCATTACAAGCGGTGCCATGGCGCTTTGTGCGTATAATCCGAACGGTCGTACTATTTAACGGTCGTACTATTTAGTTCATTGTCCTGACGCTTATGCCCATGAAACCATCCCGTTCCGAATTCCTGACGATCCGCGGCCTGCGCACCCATGTGCGCCACTGGGGTCGCGAAGGCGCGCCAAAAATCTTCATGGCCCATGGCTGGATGGACATGTCGGCATCTTTCCAGTTCGTGGTCGATGCCCTGCAGGGCGACTGGCACGTGATCGCCCATGACTGGCGCGGCTTCGGCCTGACCGAGCGCTCGGGCCAGGACACTTACTGGTTCCCGGATTACTTCGCCGACCTGGAAGCCATCCTCGACCATTACGCGCCGGGCGAGGCCGTCAACCTGCTGGGTCACAGCATGGGCGCCAATATCGCCAGCGTGTACGCCGGCATCCGGCCCGGGCGCGTCGCGCGCTTCATCAACCTGGAAGGGTTTGGCCTGCCGGCCACGACACCGGAGCAGGCGCCGGGGCGCTACGCCAAGTGGCTGGACGAACTGAAGACGGCGCCGGCGATGCGCGGCTACGCCAGCCTGGATGAGGTGGCGGCGCGCCTGCAGAAGACCAACCCGCGCCTGGCCGCCGCGCGCGCCGCCTTCCTGGCGCAGCACTGGGCGGCGCAAAACGGGGCAGGGCAGTGGGAAATCCTGGGTGACCCGGTGCACAAGACGGCCGGCCCGCTGCTGTACCAGGCGGACGAGGTGCTGGCCTGCTGGCGCCGCATCACGGCCCCGGTGCTGTGGGTCGAGGCCGAGCACACCGACATGTGGCGCTGGATGGGCCCGAAGGAACATGCGCGCGCGGAAGTCGATCGCCGCCGGGCCCAGCTCGAGCACGTCACGCCGAAGATGATGCCGGCAGCCGGGCACATGCTGCACCATGACCAGCCGGAATTGCTCGCTCAAATGATCGAAGAGTTTTTATCAGTTTAGCAAGCCGTTCGCAAGCGATGCGAAGCGCGTACAATGGTCACTCCGCACTGATCTTTACGTTTCACCCCGAGCCATGCTGAAAGTTGACCTCCACTGCCATTCCAACGTCTCCGACGGCGTGCTTGCGCCTGCCGCCGTGGCCGCCTACGCCCGGAAGGGCGGCGTCGATGCCTGGGCCTTGACCGACCACGACGAGGTCGGCGGCATCAAGGCCGCGCGCGCGGCGGCGACCGGGCTGGGCATGCGCTTCGTCGCCGGGGTCGAGATTTCCGTGACCTGGGCCAATGAAACCGTGCACGTCGTCGGCCTGCAGATCGACGAGGACAGCCCGCAACTGGTGCAGGGCCTGGCCGCCACGCGCGCCGGGCGCGACGCGCGCGGGCGCGAGATCGCGGCCCAGCTGGCGCGCGCCGGCATCCCGGGCGCCTACGAAGGCGCGCTGAAGTACGTCGCCAACCCGGACCTGCTGTCGCGCACCCACTTCGCCCGCTACCTGTGCGAGATCGGCGCCTGCAACACCACCGCGGACGTCTTCCGCAAATACCTGAGCGAAGGCAAGCCCGGCTATGTGCCGCACCGCTGGGCCACGCTGGCCGAAGCGGTCGGCTGGATCAAGGGCGCCGGCGGCATCCCCGTGATCGCCCACCCGGGCCGTTACCGCTTCGACCGCACGGCCGAGGGCGTCCTGTTCGACGAATTCCGCCAGCTGGGCGGCAACACCATCGAAGTCGTGACCGGCAGCCACACGCCGGACCAGTACGAGACCTATGCCGAGGTGGCGCGCCGCTATGGCTTCCTGGCCTCGCGCGGGACCGACTTCCATGCGCCGGGGGAGGCGCGGGTCGAATTCGACAAGCTGCCGCCCTTGCCGGCGGACTTGACACCCGTCTGGCACGACTGGTTTTGAATACTTGAAACGAGGCCTTGCCAACCTCATCTTGTCTCCTTTTCAGGCCAAGCCGCTTATGGAAGCACGATGACGCAATACTTCGAAATTCACCCAGTCAATCCCCAGCCGCGCCTAGTGCGCCAGGCGGCCCAGATCATCGAGTCCGGCGGCATCGTCGCCGCGCCCACCGATTCGGCCTACGCGCTGGTCTGCCGCCTCGACGACAAGGGCGCGGTCGAGAAGCTGCGGCGCATCCGCGGCGTCGACGAGAAGCACCACCTGACGCTGCTGGTGCGCGACCTGTCCGAGATCGCGACCTATGCGCGCGTCGACAACCGGCAATATCGCCAGTTGAAGAGCGCGATGCCCGGCCCCTACACCGTGATCCTGGAAGCGACCAAGGAAGTGCCGCGCCGCCTGTCGCACCCGTCGCGCAAGACGATCGGCATCCGGGTGCCGGAAAACCCGATCCTGCTGGCCCTGCTCGAAGAACTCGGCGAACCGCTGATCGGCACCACGCTGCAACTGCCGGACGACGAGCACATGCTGTCCGATCCCGATGAAGTGCGCGAACGCCTGGACAGGCAGATCGACCTCGTCATCGACGGCGGCGCCGGCACGCTGGAGCCGACCACCATCGTCGACCTGACCGGGCCGGAGCCCGAACTGCTGCGCCAGGGCCGCGGCGACGCCTCGGTATTCGGCTTGTGATGCGCGGCTTGTAATGCGCGGCCTGTAATTCAGTCTTTCCGCCGGTCCATAGCCGCGTGCTCTGATAGAATCCCCGGTTATGGATGAACTTATACGTAATCTGGCGGTCTACGCACTGCCTGTTCTCTTTGCGATCACGATGCACGATGCCGCCCAGGCCTTCGCTGCGCGCCGCTTCGGAGACAACACCGCCCACGCCGCCGGGCGTACGACCCTGAATCCGCTGGCCCACATCGATCCCCTCGGGACGGTCGTGATCCCGGCGGTCATGTACCTGATGAGCGGTTTCGTGTTCGGCTACGCCAAACCGCTGCCGCTGAACTACGGCCAGATGCGCCACCCGAAGCGCGACATGGCCTTCGTGGCCCTGGCCGGCCCGGTCGCCAACTTCGTGATGGCGCTGCTCTGGCTGCTCATTGCGATTTTCCTGCAGTACTTCGATGTACAGGAATCCTTCCCGAACCTGGTGGCCAAGGCCGGCATCCAGACCAATTTGTGGCTGATGGCCTTCAACCTGTTGCCGATCCCGTCGATGGATGGCGGCCGCGTCGTGTTCAGCCTGTTGCCGCACAAGGCCGCCTACCAGTTCGCGCGTCTCGAGCCCTACGGCTTCATCATCCTGCTGGCCCTGATCCTGCTGCGCGTCATCCCCTACTGGCTTTATTTTGTGGAAGGCTTGGCGCGGCAACTGCTGGTGGTGCTCGTATCGCCGCTGATGTACCTGTCGGCCTGATCCTGATGTTCCCGGCCGTGCCGTTCCCGGCACGCGCCGGCAAGCCTGTCCGCCTCCTGATGGACCCAACCTGATGCCTACTTCTCTCGATACCCCATCGGCCTGGGTGCGCCGTTTTGCGCCGCTGATCCACCAGGGCGAAGTGCTCGACCTGGCCTGTGGCGGCGGGCGCCACGCGCGCCTGCTGGCCGGCCTCGGCCATACCGTCATCGCGCTCGACCGCGACGCGCATGCCCTGGCCGCCATCGAAGCCGGCGAACACGGCGACGCCATCACCACCGTCGAATACGACCTGGAAGCGCCGGGCGCCGCCTGGCCGTTCGCGCCGCGCAGCCTGTCGGGCATCGTGGTCACCAACTACCTGTACCGCCCCTTGATGCCGCCGCTGATGGCGTCGCTGGCGCCGGACGGCATCCTGATCTACGAAACCTTTGCGCGAGGGAACGAAGTCTTCGGAAAACCGTCCAATCCGGACTTCCTGTTGATGCCCGGCGAGCTGCTCGGCTTTGCCGGACGCAGCGGTTTGCGCGTGCTGGCCTTCGAGGATGGGGTGGTGCAGTCGCCGAAACCGGCACGCGTGCAGCGCGTCTGCGCGGCAGGGCCGGCCTTCGATCCGGCGACGGCAAAACTGGATTTGTAACCGCGCGTAACTGAGCCATTTATGTGGCATGGAATGAACCATAACCGCGGGCTATCCAGTACAATCGAATTTTTATTTATTAACGGCACGGTCCACTGATTATGATTAAGGGCAGCATAGTAGCAATCGTCACTCCGATGTTCGAGGACGGCAGTTTGGATCGGGACAGCCTGCGCAAACTGCTCGACTGGCACATCGCCGAGGGATCCGATGGCGTCGTCATCGTCGGTACCACCGGCGAGTCGGCCACCGTGAGCCCGGAGGAACACTGCGAACTGATCAAGCTGACGGTCGAACACGTTGGCGGCCGTATCCCGGTGATCGCGGGTTCGGGCGGCAATTCGACCGCGGAAGCGATCGCACTGACCCGCCACGCGAAAGATGTCGGCGCCGACGCCACGCTGCAGGTGGTCCCGTATTACAACCGTCCGACCCAGGAGGGCATGTACCGCCACTTCAAGGCAATCGCCGAAGCGGTCGACATCCCGGTGATCCTGTACAACGTGCCGGGCCGTACCGTGGCGGACATGAGCAACGAGACCGTGGTGCGCCTGTCGAGCGTCGATAACATCGTCGGCATCAAGGACGCGACAGGCAACATCGGCCGCGGCACCGAGCTGCTGTGCGCCGTGGACAAGTCCTTCGCCGTGTATTCGGGCGATGACGCGACCGCGATGGCGCTGATGTTCTGTGGCGCGGCCGGCAATATTTCGGTGACGGCGAACGTGGCGCCGCGCGAGATGCACGCACTGTGCGAAGCCGCGATGGCGGGCCAGGTGGCGCGCGCGGTGGAAATCAACAACCGTGTGCTGGCGCTGCACGGCAAGCTGTTCGTTGAACCGAATCCGGTGCCGGTCAAATGGGCGCTGGCTGAAATGGGCAAGATGCCGGCAGGGCTGCGCCTGCCGCTGGCGCCGCTGTCCGCGCAATACCACGACACCGTTCGCGCCGCGCTGCGCGAGTCCGGCGTCCTTTGATAAGTCACGAGCTTTTACCCTATGATGAATCGCAAGTATAAGAACGTAAGCGCGACCCGCACCATCGCACTGACCGCAATGGCGCTCAGCCTGGCTGCATGCACGACCGTGTTCGAATCGGACAAGGTCGACTACAAGACGACCAAGAAGGCCGCGCCGCTGGATGTGCCGCCGGACCTGACCCAGCTCCAGAAGGACAACCGCTACGCCGTGCCGGATGGTCGCGGCGTCGCCACCGCATCGGGCTTCCAGCAGCAGCGCAATGCGGGCGCGCCGGCCGCTGTCGGCGTCCCGGCGGCTTCCACGGACGCCATCGGCCCGGTTTCGACCGATGCCGTGCGTATCGAGCGCGCCGGTAACGAGCGCTGGCTGGTGGTCAAGCAGACGCCGGAACAGCTGTGGCCGCAACTGCAGCAGTTCTGGACCGATTCCGGCTTCGCCCTCGAACTCGAGAATCCGCAGACCGGCATCATGGAAACCAACTGGAACGAGAACCGTTCCAAGATTCCGCAGGACATCATCCGCCGCACCATCGGCAAGGTCTTCGATTCGGCCTATTCGACCGGCGAGCGCGACAAGTTCCGCACCCGCCTCGAGCGCCGTCCGGATGGCGCCACCGAGATCTACATCAGCCACCGCGGCGCCGAGGAAGTCCTGACCGGCCCGCAGAAGGACGTCGCGACCTGGACCGTCCGTCCGAGCGATCCGGGCCTGGAAGCGGAATTCCTGGGCCGCCTGGTCGCCAAGCTCAACGGCGTCAAGGTGCAGCAGGCGGTCGCGTCGGTCAACAACGCCACGCCGGAAACCCCGCATGCCAAGCTGGACAACGGCAAGGTCGTCGTCGACGAAGGCTTCGACCGCGCATGGCGCCGCGTCGGCCTGGCGCTGGACCGCGTCGGCTTCACGGTGGAAGACCGCGACCGCGTGCAGGGTATCTATTTCGTGCGCTATGTCGATCCGGACTTGGCAAAGAAAGAAGGTTTCTTCAGCAAGCTGTTCGGCAGCGAAGACAAGAACAAGGAAGCGCAACGCTACCGCGTTCTGGTCTCGGCCGTGCCGAACGCCACCACCAGCGACGTCACCGTGCAGAGCAACGACGGCAAGCCGGAAAATTCGGCCACCGGCGCCAAGATCCTGCAATTGCTGGCGGACGAACTGAAGTAATTCGGTCTCTGCCTGAAGAGAAACCGGCCCGGGTGGCCGGTTTTTTTATGGGCGTCCTTTTGCCGAGCAAAAGCCGGCCGGATTGGGGACGAAAAAAAACCGGCCCGCAGGCCGGTTCTTTTATCGTGCGAAGTCCGATGACTTCACACCACGCGCGGTGGCTTAGGAGCCGGTAGCCGGAGCAGTGGTGGTGGTGCTGGTGGTGGTGCTGGTGGTGCCAGCAGCAGCGTCGGTGCCAGCAGCCGGAGCAGCCGGGGTAGCGGTTGCGTCAGCAGCCGGAGCAGCCGGAGCAGCGGCCGGAGCTGCGGTCTCAGCAGCCGGAGCAGCCGGGGTCACGGTGGTTTCTTCTTTCTTGCTGCAAGCAGCCAGAGCAACAGCCAGCAGGGAGACGATCAGCAGAGATTTTTTCATGATTTTTTCCTTAGTTAATTCAAAAGGTTGACTTCTGTTGCGATGAATAATTACCGGTAATTATCGCTCGTCAGGAATTCTCGTAGCTTTCATAACTTTGTGAAAAGCGCCTACGGACAACGGGAACCTTCCTAGCCGGATATTATAGCCAAATTTACTGAATCGCAATAGAAAACACATGCCAACTTGTAACTGTTGTGCGAAGTTGCAACGTTCATATTGTTACAAGATGTGACGGTAGTCAATGTACCTCAAGATAGTGCTCAAACACCATAAGCGTTCACGATTTTGATCAACTTTTCTTATTCATTTCAGATAAGAAATTTCCATAAATCGGGCTCTGACCCTGGTTTATTCCAGCTCAAAGGCCGGTGACGGTCGGGTGCAGGTCGGAACGCGATTCTTCCCAGATCGCGCCGAAGCGCTCGCGTGGCAGGTCGGCCGATTCCGGGGCGTCGAAGGCGGCTTCGCCGCGCAGGTGGTCGCTGTGGAAGCGCCGCACCACGTGCAGGTTGTCGGCGATGGCGAAGGAATCTGTGAGCTGGCGCAGGCCGCGGTGGGTCAGGCGGCATTCGATGCGGTGGCTGTAGTCGCGCAGCAGCTTGAGGAAGCGCGGAGCGTCCCGTTCGATGCGGGTGCTGTCGTGCATGGCCAGGCGCAGGACGCCGCCGCCATGCAGGAAGCGGCGCAGCTCGGCATCCGTCTCGCTGGCGCCGAGCTGGAACAGGGCGAAGTCCGGATCGAACAGGTCGAGCGTGGCGCGGGCGCACGCCAGCAGCGTACGCAATTCCTGCTGGAACTGCGCGCGGGTGTCGAAGCGTTCGATCCGGGGCTCGCGCATGCGCTTACGCCAGTTCCAGCCAGCCGTCCTGGTACCAGGTGTACAGCGCTTCCAGTACGTCGTCGGACGCCTGGTCGAGCAGGGCGCCCTCCAGGGCGCGCCGGTTGGCCAGCACGTCCAGCACGGCCTTGTCGGCGCGGCCGACGGCGAAGGATTCACCGTTGATGAACACGTGCTTGCCGCGGTACAGCATCAGGGTCTTGGCCGACAGCTTCAGGCCGCGCTTTGCCGCCTGTTCCATGAAGCGGCCCACCGTCAGCGGCTTGGCCACCGGCGTGAAGAACACGTTGTGCTTCGGCTCGGACAGGTATTCGCCCAGGAAGATGGTCACGTCTTCCTCGTCCCAGCGCACCTTGTTGAGTTCCTCGGTGACGGTGGTCAGCATGTCCTTCGGGATCTCGGCCGGGTTTTTCGCCGGGGTCAGGTGCGGGTCGGCGTAGCGCCCCGGCAGGTCGATCGAGTCGGCCATGAACTGCAGGAAGGCTTCGCCCAGTTCCTGGTAGGACGGCGAACGGAAGCCGATCGAGTAGGTCATGCATTCGCCCTCGGCGATACCGTCGTGGGCGACGTGCGGCGGTAGGTAGAGCATGTCGCCCGGTTCCAGCACGAATTCCTGTTCCGCCTTGAAATTCGCCAGGATCTTCAGCGGCAAGCCCTCGACCAGGGTCAGGCCCTGCTGGGCGCTGATGCGCCAGCGGCGCTTGCCCTGGGCCTGCAGCAGGAACACATCATAGGAATCGAAGTGGGGACCGACGCCGCCGCCATCGGTGGCGAAGCTGACCATCAGGTCGTCCAGGCGCGCGTCCGGCGCGAAGCGGAACTCGCGCAGCAGGGCATCCGCCTTGGGCTCGACCAGGTTCACGCCCTGTACCAGCATGGTCCATTCGCGCTGGGTGCGCGGTGGCAGTTCGGCCAGCGGGCCGTGCTGCATGTCCCAGCTTCCCTCGGCCTGGGTCACCAGGCGCGACTCGACATGGTTGAACTTGGCCAGTTCGGCCAGCTTCTCGAACTTGAGCAAGGGCTTGAAATTGGGGATCGCCTGACGGATCAGGAGCGGTTTCTTGTGCCAGTAGTCGCGGAGGAACTGGGCGGGCGTCAGATTGCCGAGGAGCTGTGATTTTTGCATGCGCCATTATAACCATCCGGCGCTAGCCATCGGCATTACAAGGTTATAATCCGAGCCTTACCCACGAAAGGAAGCGCAATGAAGATTGCCCAGAATACGGTGGTGACGGTCAACTACAAGCTGTCCGACGCCCAGAACAACCTGATCGAAGACGGTGCGCAGCCGATGGTGTACCTGCACGGCGGCTACGAGAACACGCTGCCGAAGATCGAAGAGGAACTGGACGGCAAGGACGTGGGCTACGCGTCGACCATCCAGATCGAACCGGAAGACGCGTTTGGCGACTACGACCCGACCCTGCTGAAGGTCGAAGAGCGCAACCGCCTGCCGGAACCGCTCGAAGTCGGCATGCAGTTCGAAGGCGTGGCCGAGGGCAGCGAAGACGAACCGACCATCTTCACCGTGACCGAGATCGCCGACGACAAGGTGGTGCTGGACGGTAACCATCCGCTGGCCGGCATGGCGCTGCGCTTCGAGCTGTCGGTCATCGACGTGCGCGCGGCCACCGAAGAGGAAATCGCCCACGGCCACGTGCATGGCGCGCATGGCCACCATCACGGCGACGAGCCGGATGAAGGCGAAGAGGGCGACCACTTCCGTAGCCAGCCGCTGCAGTGATATAGGTAGGGTGGACGCGGACGGCGAGTCGGATTCGCCGTCCACGCCGTGATAGGCACAGGCTCCGATCACGTGACCGTTGACGGAGCCGTCAACAATCACCGCGTGGACGGCACAGCCGTCCACCCTACTGCAGCTCGAAGATCTTCTTCGAGCCGGGCTCCACCGCCACCTCGACCGCGCCCGCGCCGGTCGACAGGTGTCCCACGTTCCCGCGCCACTCGATCGCGGGCTTCACGCCCTTGGCCAGCCGCGCCGTATCGACCAGCAATACCTTTCCCGGAAACTTCTGCGCCAGGACCATCACCTGCCGCCGCGTCTCCGCGAACCCGTCGTTCGCCGGCACCGCACGCTGCAGCAGCGCGCGCAAGCCGGTCGGCTGCGACAGCGCTTTCAAGTCCCCTTCGGAAAACAGCACCACGGCTTCCAGCTTGTCGCGCCGGGCAATGGCGAACAGGCGGTTCAGCCAGAACCGGTTGGCGACCAGCCGGTCCTCGTATTCGCTGTTGCGGCCGGCTTCGAGCAGGTAGTGGTTGTTGTTGGCGGGCAGGTTGAGGGTGGCATACAGCACCTTGCCCACCGACCAGTGGGCATTTTCCGCATAGCTGCGAAAGCGCGGGCTCATCGACAGCCGCGTGACCGCCAGCTTGCCGCCGCCGAGCGCAGCCGGCTCGCCATAGAACAGTTCGCGGATACGGTTCAGGCGTTCGATCGCATTGCTGCGGCCGGCGCTGTTGCGGCACTCGGTCCAGTCGCTGCCGGCCGGCAGCACCATCACCGGACGTTTGGCGTCGTCGACCAGCGCGCGGCGCTGCTGGTACAGCTTGTCGCTGCAGGGTTCGGTTGTGCCCTTGATGCCGGTGACGACCGCAAAGGCGTCCGGTTTGTCGTCGATCGCCTTGAGCGCCGCCTTCAGCCGATCCTCGCCGCCGTCGTTGAAACTGTGGCCGACGACCGTGAAACGATGCGCGTCGCCGCCATCCTTGTCCTTGCCGGCAGCCGCGGCGGCACCGGCGACGACGAGGGCGGCAAAGGCGGCGCAGATGAGGACAGTCGGCCGGACCCGTAGCATCGGCTTCAAGCGTCGTGCGCGGACGAGGCCAGGCGCTTGAGCTCGTACAGGCGTTCCAGGGCCTCGCGCGGCGTCAGCGCATCCGGATCGATGCCGTCGAGCAGGGCCAGCGCCGGCGAGGGTACCGCAGGCGCTGCCGGCACCCCGGCGTCATCCGTGCCGATGGCCGCCGCTGCCGCCGGCGTTTCGTCGTCGCAGGGGGCCGGGGCGAACAGGTCGAGCTGGGGCGTGGCATCCAGCGCCTGCGACTCCAGCCGCGCCAGGTGCTTGCGCGCGGCGCGGATCACCGACGGCGGCACGCCGGCCAGCTGCGCCACCTGCAGGCCGTAGCTCTGCGAGGCCGGGCCATCCTGCACGGCGTGCAGGAACACGATGCTGTCCTTGTGCTCGACCGCCGACAGGTGCACGTTGACCGCGCTCGGGTGGGCTTCCGGCAGCTGGGTCAGCTCGAAGTAGTGGGTCGCGAACAGCGTGAAGCTGCGGCTGGTGTCGATCAGGTGGCGCGCGATCGCCCAGGCCAGGGCCAGGCCGTCGAAGGTCGAGGTGCCGCGGCCGACTTCGTCCATCAGCACCAGCGAGCGGTCGGTGGCGCCGTTCAGGATGGTCGCCGATTCCGTCATCTCGACCATGAAGGTCGAGCGGCCGTTGGCCAGGTCGTCGGAGGCGCCGATGCGGGTGAAGATACGGTCGATCGGGCCGATGGTGGCTTGGGAAGCCGGCACGTAGCTGCCGATGTAGGCCAGCAGCGTAATGAGCGCGACCTGGCGCATGAAGGTCGATTTACCGCCCATGTTGGGGCCGGTAATCAAGAGCAGGCGCCGTTCGTCGTTCAAGCGGCAATCGTTGGCGATGAAGCGCTCGATCTGCTTTTCGACGACCGGATGGCGGCCCTCGGTAATCGTCAGGCAGGGCGAGTCCACCAACTGCGGCGCGCACCAGTTGTTGCGCTGGGCGTGGGCCGCCAGCGCCACCAGCGTGTCGATCTGGGCGATGCCGGAGGCGATGCGCTGCAGGCAGGCGATATGCGGCGCCAGGTCGGCCAGCAGCAGGTCGTACAGCAGTTTCTCGCGGGCCAGCGCGCGATCCTGGGCCGACAGCGCCTTGTCCTCGAAGGCCTTCAGCTCCGGCGTGATGTAACGCTCGCAGTTCTTCAGCGTCTGGCGGCGGCGGTAGTCGTCCGGCACCTTGTCGGCCTGGCCGTTGGTGACTTCGATGTAGAAGCCGTGCACCTTGTTGTACTCGACGCGCAGGTTGGCGATGCCGGTGCGCGCGCGTTCGCGCGTCTCGAGGTCGACCAGGAACTGGCCGGCATTCTGCGACAGCGAGCGCAATTCGTCGAGTTCGGCGTCGAAGCCCGGCGCGAACACGCCGCCGTCGCGCACCATGGCCGCCGGTTCGTCGGCAACCGCGCGCACCAGCAGGTCGACGCAGGCTTCCGGCACGGCAATCGCCTCGAAAATGGCGTGCAGCAGCGAGGAGTCGCCCGGGATGAAGCAGCGCGCCACCTGCTCGCGGAGCGCCGGCAACTGCTTCAGGCCATCGCGCAGACATGACAAGTCGCGCGGGCGCGCCGTTTGCAGGGCCACGCGCGTGGTGATGCGTTCGATGTCCGGGACATGTGCCAAGGTGGCCGACAGTGCCGGCGCCGCCTCGGCCTGGATCAGCGCCGCGATCGCATCGTGGCGCGCGCGCGCCACCGACTGGTCGCGTTTTGCGTGGTGGATCCAGTGGCGCAGCAGGCGCGACCCCATCGCGGTGCGGCAGCCGTCCAGCAGCGAGAACAGGGTCGGCGACTCGTGGCCGCGGATGGTTTCGGTCAGTTCCAGGTTGCGCCGGGTGGCGGCGTCCAGGCCGATGAATTCGCTCTCCGACTCCACCGCCAGGCTTTTGACGTGCTGCAGGCCGCGGCCCTGGGTCGACTGGGCATAACGCAGCAGCGCGCCGGCCGCGCCGAAAGCGGCGCCCAGGCCGTCGCAGCCGAAGCCGGTGAGCGTTGCCACGCCGAGCTGGTCGAGCAGGGCCTTGTGGCCGTGGACCACGTCGAAATGCCATTCCGGCACGCGCTGGGTGTGGCCCATCGGTGCGTCTTCGAAGGTGTCCAGGCTGTCGGCGCGCAGCACCTCGGCCGGCGCGATGCGTTCGAGTTCCTGCACCAGGCGCAGGGCGGCGGCGCGCGCGTCGCCGGCGAATTCCATCAGTTTCAGGTTGCCGCTGGCCAGCGACAGCCAGGCCAGGCCGGTCGTCACCACCTTGCGGTTGGCGACCGTGCACACGGCCAGCAGCGGACGCTCGGCCTTTTCGGGCAACAGGTCCGAATCGGTCAGGGTGCCGGGCGTGACCACGCGCACGACCTTGCGCTCGACCGGGCCCTTGGACAGCGCCGGGTCGCCGATCTGTTCGCAGATCGCGCAGGATTCGCCCAGCTTGACCAGCTTGGCCAGGTAGGGATCCAGCGAATGGAAGGGCACGCCCGCCATCTTAATCGGATTGCCGCCCGAACTGCCGCGCGCGGTCAGCGTGATGCCCAGGATGCGTGCGGCTTTCTCGGCGTCCTCGAAGAACAGCTCGTAGAAGTCGCCCATCCGGTAGAAGACGAGCATCGTCGGGTAATCCGCCTTGATGCCCAGGTACTGCTGCATCATCGGGGTGTGCTTTTCGGTCGCGAGGCGTTTCGCCGCGTCGGCATTGATTTCGCGTGGGACGTTCATGGGGCCAGGGTTGCTATGGGCCGGGCAGGGAAGAGCCGGGCCAGGGCCGCCATTTTACCGCGTTCGACAAGTGTCCGGACAGCCGGGTGGTATGGATTGGCAACATCCGCGAGCGGATAAGTCTGCGGGTACCGCTATCGCAAATATGCAACTGATCAAAAAAATCATTGAATTTGACGACCCGGTATTGATTCTTGTCAGCACTCTTCTGTTAATATGCTCGTGAGAAATAAATATTTCATCCGAAGCATCTCGTCTTCGAGACCGGTATCCGGCAGTCAGGATCTGCCGGATGCCCCGTCGGCCCAAGAATCGCCGGCCAACCCCAACCATTGTTCGCCATTCATTGGAGCCTGCGCCATGCGTTTGAAATCTGTCCTGTTGTCCTTGTCCGCCCTTGCCGCCTTGAGCGCGAACCTGGCCCACGCCAACCTGATCACCAACGGCGGCTTCGAGCTGACCACGAACGGCACCAACAAGCGCCTCTCGTACACGGCACCGACCACCGCGGACCGCACCACGCTGGTCGGCTGGACCAGCTACAACGGCAATGACGGTGGCTACAACTTCGTGCTGAACCCGGGCACCGCGACGACGTCCAGCTCCGCCCTGCAACTGTACGGCAACAACGGCTTCAGCGCTTCGCCGACCGGCGGCAACTTCTTCGCCTCCGACCCGCTCTATTATCCGGGTTACCTGTACCAGTCGGTCGGCAACCTGACCGTCGGCGCTTCCTACCTGCTGACCTTCGACTATGCGCTGGGCCAGCAAGTCAACTATACCGGTGCCAACCTCAACGATTACTGGCAGGTCGGCTTCGGCAATAGCGTCCAGAACACCAACCCCCTGAGCATCGACCAGGGCGGCTTCAGCGGCTGGAAGAGCGCGACCATGAGCTTCACCGCGACCAGCGCCACCCAATTCCTGTCCTTCCTGGCCAAGGGCAGCTCGGCCGGCGCGCCGCCATTCATGTTGCTGGACAACGTGTCGATGGACGTGATGGGGAGCAAGGTGCCGGAACCGGCAAGCTGGAGCCTGATGCTGGGCGGCCTGGGCGTGCTGGGCTTCATCGCGCGCCGCCGCCGCAACAAGCAGGCGTAAGCCTCCTTTCGCCAGCTCCGCGATGCACGCCGCCCTGATCGAGTTCGCCGGCACCGCACTGCGCCTGTGCGTCTGGCTGGTGTTGTTGACGGCGCTCTTC
>CAJYQM010000513.1 GCA_913777025.1 uncultured Massilia sp.
CGCCAGGGCCGAGGTGAAATCCGCCGGCGGCACCACGGTGCGCGGCACCGTGCGCACGGTCGCGCCGACCATCGATGCCCAGACCCGCATCGCGCTGGTCTACGTCGACCTGCCGCCGATGCTGAAGGCCGACGCGCCGTTCAAGGCCGGCATGTTCGCCAACGGCCCGTTCGAACTCGGCCAGTCCGCGGCCCTGACCGTGCCGCAGCAGGCGGTCGCGGTGCGCGACGGCTTTCCCTACGTGTTCCGCCTGAACCAGGACAAGCACGTGAGCCAGGTGAAGGTGACGACCGGGCGCCGCCTGGGCGACCGTGTCGAGGTGCTGGACGGGATCGGCCCCGATACGCAGGTGGTGGTCAGCGGCGCCGGCTTCCTGAACGATGGGGATTTGGTGAAGAACGTGCCGGCGCAGCCGACGCAGCCCGCTAAAGTCGCGGCGCGCTGAGGAGCATCGATGAACTTCTCGGCACTCTCGATCCGCAACCCGATCCCGGCGATCATGCTGTTCGCCCTGCTCACGCTGGCGGGCCTGATGGCCTTCAACGCGAACAAGGTGCAGGACTTCCCGGACATCGAACTGCCGATCGTCACGGTCACCGCCACGCTCGACGGCGCCGCCCCGGCCCAGCTCGAGACCGAGGTGGCGCGCAAGATGGAAGACTCGATCGCCACGCTGCAGGGTGTCAAGAACATCTACACGCGCGTGCTGGACGGCGTGGCCACCGTCACCGTCGAATTCATCCTCGAAAAGGACTTGTCGGACGCGGTCAACGACGTGCGCGACGCCGTCTCGCGCGTGCGCGCCGACCTGCCGGCCGAGATGCGCGACCCCAGCGTGACCAAGACCACCACCGCCGGCCGCGTGGTGCTCACCTTTACCGCGCAGGCCGCGGACGCGGGCGGCAAGCCGGCCCTCGACGATCCGGACCTGAGCTGGTTCGTCGACAACACGGTGTCCAAGCGCCTGCTCAGCGTGCCCGGCGTGGGCGCGGTCAGGCGCGTCGGCGGCGTCTACCGCGAAGTGCGCGTGGAGCTCGACGACGAACGCATGGCGGCGCTGCGCGTGTCGGCGCTGGACGTCTCGCGCCAGCTGCGCAACGTGCAGCGCGAGGAACCGGGCGGACGCGGCGACGTCAGCGGCGCCGAGCAATCGGTGCGCACGCTGGCCACCGTGCAGACCGCCCAGGAACTGGCGCGCATGGAAATCCCGCTACCGGACGGCCGCCACGTGCGCCTGTCCGACGTGGCGAAAGTCCGGGACACCGTGGCCGAGCCGCGCGCCATCGCCGAACAGGACGGCAAGCCGGTGGTCGGTTTCGAGATCTTCCGCACCCGCGGCGCCGGCGAGATGGACGTCGCCAAGGGCGTGCGCGCGGCGGTGAAGGAGCTGCAGGCGAAACACGGCAACGTGGTGCTGCGCGAAGTGATCGACAACGCCGAGCCGGTCGAGGAAAACTTCGACGCCTCGATGGAGATGCTGTACGAAGGCGCGGTGCTGGCCGTGCTGGTGGTCTGGTGGTTCCTGCGCGACTGGCGCGCCACCGTGGTCGCCGCGGCTGCCCTGCCCCTGTCCGTGATCCCGGCCTTCCTCGGCCAGTACCTGTTCGGCTACACGCTGAACATGGTCACCCTGCTGTCGCTGGCCCTGGTGGTCGGCGTGCTGGTCGACGATGCCATCGTCGAGATCGAGAACATCTCGCGCCACCTCCGCATGGGCAAGACGCCGATGCAGGCCGCGCTCGAAGCGGCCGACGAGATCGGCATGGCGGTGATCGCGACCACCTTCTCATTGGTTGCCGTGTTCCTGCCGACCGCCTTCATGAGCGGCATCCCGGGCAAGTTCTTCAAGCAGTTCGGCTGGACCGCGGTGCTGGCGATCCTGGCCTCGCTGCTGGTGGCGCGCCTCTTGACCCCGATGATGGCGGCCTACTTCCTGAAACCCGCCAGGCACGCCGAGGAAAAGGACGGCCCGCTGATGCGGCGCTACATGCGCACCATGCAGTGGTGCCTGCGCCACCGCGGCCTGACCATGATCGCCGCCGCCCTGTTCTTCGTCGGCTCGATCTCGCTGGTGCCGCTGCTGCCGACCGGCTTCGTGCCGGCCTCGGACCGCTCGCAGACCCAGATCAACGTCGAGCTGCCGCCCGGCTCCACGCTGGCGGAGACGCGCGCCGTGGCCGAGCGCGTGCGCCAGGCGGCGATGACGCTGCCGACCGTGAAGCATGTGTTCAGCTCGATCGGCGGCGGCTCCAGCGGCGACGCCTTCGCCCCCGGCGCCGCGGCCGAAGCCCGGCGCGCGGTGCTGACGCTCACCACCACCCACCGCAGCGACCGCAAGGAATCGCTGGCCGCCATCGAATCGACCGTGCGCGCCAAGCTGGCCGACATCCCGGGCGCCCGCTTCACCGTCGGCCCGCCCGACACCGGCGTCAAGATGCAGATGGTCTTGCGCAGCGAAGACCCGGTGGCCTTGATTGCCGCCGCGCGCCAGGCCGAGCGCGAGATGCGCAACCTGCACGGCATCGGCAACGTCAGCTCGAGCGCCTCGCTGGTGCGCCCGGAAATCATCGTGCGCCCGGACTTCGCGCGCGCCGCCGACCTCGGCGTGACCGCCGCCTCGATCGGCGAGACGGTGCGCGTGGCGACCGCCGGCGACTACGACCAGGTGCTGGCCAAGATGAACGTGTCCGAGCGCCAGGTGCCGATCCGCGTCAAGCTGCCGGACAACGTGCGTGCCGACCTCGATGCGATCGGCCGCCTGACGGTGCCGGGCCGCAACGGCCCGGTGCTGCTGGCCAACGTGGCCGACATCACGATGGAAAGCGGCCCGGCCCAGATCGACCGCCTGAACCGCAGCCGCCAGGTGACGCTGGACGTGGAATTGAACGGCCGCTCGCTGGGCGAAGTGAACGCCGAGGCGCGCGCCCTGCCCGCCCTGCGCACGCTGCCGGCCTCGGTCCAGATCGCGGAACTCGGCGACGCCCAGGAGATGCAGAACCTGTTCGCCAGCTTTGGCCTGGCCATGCTGATCGGCGTGCTGTGCATCTACGGCGTGCTGGTACTGTTGTTCACCGACTTCCTGCAGCCGGTGACCATCCTGGCGGCGCTGCCGCTGTCGATCGGCGGCGCTTTCGTCGCGCTGCTGGTCACGCACAGCGCGCTGTCGATGCCGACCATGATCGGCCTGATCATGCTGATGGGAATCGTGACCAAGAACTCGATCCTGCTGGTCGACTATGCGATCCTGGCGCGCAAGGCCGGCATGAAGCGCTTCGACGCGCTGGTCGACGCCTGCCACAAGCGCTCGCGCCCGATCGTCATGACGACCATTGCCATGGGCGCCGGCATGCTGCCGCTGGCCATGGGCCTGTCCGGCGACCCGAGCTTCCGCGCGCCGATGGCGATTGCGGTGATCGGCGGCCTGATCACGTCGACTTTACTGAGCTTGCTGGTGGTGCCGGCGGTGTTCACCTATGTCGACGATATCGAGCACTGGTTCGGCGGGCTGGCGGGGAGGATGAAGCGGCAGGGTGGGAAGCGGGTGGTGAAGGAAGAGTCGCCGGTCAAATAATCTGGATCGTCGCCCCCGCGCAGGCGGGGGCCCAAGTTCTGTATGCGCTGTCGAAACGCGTGCAACTCAGGCACGCGCCTGCGCGGGGGTGACGTTCATGGGCTAACGATCTACATCAGAACGTTTCCCACTCCTCTTCCCGCACGGCCTTCGCCACCGGCTTCGCCTTCACGGCCAGGCGCGGCGCCGCCGTCGCAACCCGCTGCACCGGCGCCTGCGCCTGCGCGACAGCGGCCTTGGTTACCGCATCCACCTTGAACACGGCCACCATCTGCGCCAGCCGCTCGGCCTGCTCCTGCAGGCTGCCCGCCGCGCCGGCCGCTTCCTCGACCAGCGCCGCGTTCTGCTGGGTCACCGCATCCATCTCCGTGACGGCCTGGTTGATCTGGGTGATGCCGCCTTCCTGCTCGCGGCTGGCGCTGCTGATCTCGCCCATGATGTCGGTCACCCGCTGCACGCTGGCCACGACCTCGTCCATGGTGCTGCCGGCCTCGCCCACCAGGCGCGTGCCGACGCTCACCTTGCCGACCGAATCGTCGATCAGTCCCTTGATTTCCTTGGCCGCCGCGGCCGAGCGCTGGGCCAGCGTGCGCACCTCGCCGGCCACGACCGCGAAACCGCGGCCCTGCTCGCCGGCACGCGCCGCTTCCACCGCCGCGTTCAGGGCCAGGATATTGGTCTGGAAGGCGATCCCGTCGATGACCGAGATGATCTCGACGATCTTGCGCGACGAGCTATCGATCTCGCCCATGGTCGGCACCACCTGCGCCACCACGGCGCCGCCCTTGCGCGCCACGTCCGAGGCGCTGGCGGCCAGTTGATTCGCCTGCAGGGCGTTCTCGGCGTTCTGGCGCACCGTCGAGGTCATCTCTTCCATCGACGACGCGGTTTCTTCCAGCGAGCTGGCCTGCTGCTCGGTACGCGACGACAGTTCCAGGTTGCCGGTCGCGATCTCGCGCGCGGCGGTGGCGATCTCGCCGCTGCCTGCACGGACCTCGGATACCATCTTCAGCAGCGATGCATTCATCTCCTTGAGCGCCTGCATCATCTGCGCCGCCTCGTCGCTGCCGCCGGCGTCGATCTGGCTGGTCAGGTCGCCGGCGGCCACGGTGCGCGCCACCTCGACCGCGCGATTGATCGGACGGATCACCGAGCGGATGATCAGCATGGCCGTGGCCAGCGCCAGCAGCACGGCCACGATGGCCACCGTGACGACGATGCGCATCGCCCGCGCATAGTCGGCATCGGCGCCCGCGTTCATCTTGTCGAACGCGGCTTCCTGGGAGTCGACCAGCTTGCGCAGGTTGTCTGCCAGCGGCAGAAGGATGTCGAAACCCTGCCGGTAGGCCATCGCGCTGGCTTCCTCATGCTTGCCTTCCCTGGCCAGGCCGCGAACCTTGGCCGTGATGGCCAGGAAGCTGTCGCGCTGGACTTTGGCCTCGGCCAACAAGGCCTTGTCGGCCGGCGTGACCAGCAGCGTATCGAGCTTCGTGAAGGCCTGGTTGACGGTGTCGAGGTTCGATGTCAGGCGCTCTTCGATGGCAGACTGTGCCGCCGGGTCGACATTGACGGCCAGCTGCCCGAGGCGGGCCATGCTGCCGCGCGCGTTCTCGAGCGCCACGTTGGCCTGGCGCGCCCGCGGCCACACCGTGTCGGCCATGTCCGTCGACACATTGTTCAGGCCATCCATATAGTGCACGGCCATCCAGGCCATGGCGATGATCACTGCGATCAACAGACCGAACCCGAAACGCAGACGGCCGGCGATGGTCAAATTCAACAAATTCATATCAATGATGAGTAAAGGTGACCCAAGCCATCCGACGTGTTGTGGAGGGCAAGGACAAAGGGGAATTGGCTGAAGCCGGCGGGAATTGGGACGGCGTATGCAGCAAGTTGAGAAACTTGCAGTATGGAAATACTAGCTCACCTATGTTTAAGGTGCAATTTTTTCGAGAGGATTTTGCTTAATTTGCCGATTTGTCGGATCAAAACAACTTGCCATCAAAACGTGGCACAAAACAAAAGCCGGCACGAAGCCGGCTCAAGGGTCGAGATTGTCCGCCCCGTCAACCCGGCCGACCGCTTGGCAGCGGCCGGCCGGCATCAGAAGGCGTGGATCCTTGCGATCAGTAGTCGCGGCTACGGCCGCCCAGCAGCTTGGCCAGCACGAAACCGGCGGCTGCGGCGATGGCCAGGGCGGTACCCGGCTTCTGGCGCACGTACTCGTAGCTGGCTTCCTTCCACTGGCCGGCGGCGTCGGTCAGCTGTTGCTGGCGCTGGCCCAGGCCCGACGAGGCACCGCTCAGCAGGCCTTGCAGCTTGTCCACGCCGGCGTGGGCGCTGGTGGCCAGGCGGTCGACGACCGGCTGGACGCTGCCCGCGACTTTGTCGATGTTCGACCGCACGGTTTCGGCTGCCTTGTCGGCCAGCGGCTTGGCGGCGTCCGCGGCCTTGTCGATCGACTGGTGCAGGTCTTGCGCCTTGTCGTCGGCCTTGGCTTTCAGGTCCTGTGCCTTGTCGGCAACGGCGTCCTGGGCCTTGTTGGCGATGTCCTTCATATCGCCGCCGGTGCCCGAGCCGGTAGCGGCGCCGGACTGGCTGCCGCCCGAGGTGCTCTGGCTGTTGGTGCCGCCGGCGGTCGAGCCGCTGGCGCTCATTGCGCCCATCGAACCGATGCCGCTCGAGCTGGAACCGGTGCTGGACGCGGTGGCGCCGCCGGTGCTCGAACCGGTCGAACCGATGGTCTGGTCCTTGCCCTGGTTCAGTTGGGTGCTCTTGTTCAGGCTGCCCGAGGTGTTCGAGGTGTTCGAGGAACCCTGGTTACCGATGTTGCTGCCTTTTGCTTCGCTCGACTTCTGATTATCCATGATGAAATCCTCTCAAAAATTTTGTCCAACGCGGAGTAGACCGAAACTCGACCGTCACCACATTCTTCCCGCATTTCCTTCGAAACAAAACGAAGGCACGTGAGTGGGCTGCGCTACATCAACGGAATCTGCCGAGCCGTGCACTGTGTCAAAGCCTTTCGCCGTTGACAGTGGATCTGCTCAAAAGTTTCCTTTGTAGTCGGCTCCTCCCGCGTTTCGCTGTCTATGCCTTGTTTGCAGAGTCGCGATACAAAAAATATAACTTTTGACGAGCGGTCACTGTGCGGTGCATAACAGAGCTGTTGCATCGGCCGGAAATGTCACGCCGGACCGGTACTCGCCTTCAGCGCATCGATGAAAACGCGCACTTTTTGCGGCAGGCGCGGGGAAGCCGGATAGACGGCGTGGATGTCGCTGGCCGCGAGCGACCAGCCGGGCAACACACGGACCAGGCGGCCGGCCGCCACGTCGTCCCGGACCGAAAACACGGTTGCGCGCAGCACGCCTTCGCCGGCCAGCGCGGCGGCGCGCGATGCATAGGCGCTGTTGGTCGAAAACACCGTGTTGCGCATGCTGACTTCATGGACCTGTCCGGCATCGCCCGTCAGCGTGAAATGAGCGGGCTGGGCCACGACAGTCAGTTCGACCCAGGGCAGCGGCTCGAGCGCCGTCGGCATGTCCGGCGTGCCATAGCGAGATAGAAAGTCCGGACTGGCAACCAGCCAGCGTAGCAAGGGCCCGACGCGCGCCGCCTGCAGGCCGGAATCGGCCAGCTTGCCGAGCCGGACCGCCACATCGATGCCGTCGGCGATCAGGTCGACCCGGTGGTCGGCGCACAGCAGTTCCACCGTCAGGTCCGGATAACGCGTCCGCAACCGGGACAGCAAGGGCGCCACCACCATCACGCCATAGTCGACCGGGGCGGCCACGCGCAGCTTGCCCTGCACGCTGTCCTGTCCGGTACGTGCCTGCTCGATGGCCTCTTCGGCCGCCTGCAGCACTTGGCGGCTGGCTTCGTAGAAGGCGCGTCCGGCCTCGGTCAGGCGCAGCATGCGCGTGGAACGCACCATCAGCGCGACGCCGAGTTCGGCTTCCAGCAATTGCATGTGCTTGCTGACCATGGATTTGGCCAGGCCCAGGCGCCCGCTGGCCGCCGTCAGCGAACCGGCTTCGACGACGGCGACCAAGATCGCAAGGCGGTTGAGATTGACGGCGGAGATATCCATCCTTCGATTGTACAGTTTTGGTGGATTTTGATTTCGCCATTGTCCGTCTTATCGAAACAATGGCACTTGCCTACACTGATGACTCCACTGAACGAAAGGAAGCGGCATCATGAAACTCCACGGCATCCCCCTGTCCGGCCACACCCATCGTGTGCAATTGTTCCTGAGCTTGCTCAACCTGCCGCATGAATTCGTCACGGTCGACCTGGCGGGCGGCGCCCACCGCACCCCGGCCTTCCTGGCCATGAGCCCGTTCGGCGAGATCCCGGTGCTGGAAGACGGCGACCTCAATCTGGCCGACTCCACCGCCATCCTGGTCTACCTGGCCCTGAAATACGACGCCAGCGGACGCTGGCTGCCGCGCGAACCCGTCGCCGCGGCCCGCGTGCAGCGCTGGCTGTCGACGGCCTCCGGCAAGATCGCCTGCGGTCCGGCCGCCGCGCGCATGGTGACCGTGTTCGGCGCACCGTTCGACCATGAGCGGGTCAGGTCGATCGCGCTGCGCCTGTTCGACACGATGGAAGGCGAGCTGGCGGGCCCTTACCTGGTCGGCGATGCGCCCACGCTGGCCGACGTCGCCGCCTACAGCTATATCGCGCACGCGCCGGAAGGCGGTGTGTCACTGAAACCCTATCCGCGCATCCGCGCCTGGCTGGACAATGTGCGCGCCCTGCCCGGCTTCGTCGGCATGCCGGCAAGCCGGGCCGGGGTCGCGCCCGAAACATATTGAGGCGAGGCGCATGGACAGCTCACGATTCCATGCCGGCGAACTGCGCGTCCAGCAACGCGCGGGCGTTCGCGACGATTTCGCCCAGCGTGCCGGGGCAGTGATCCGCGACCAGATGCCGGACCAGCACCGCCAATTCTTCAGCGAACTGCCCTTGTTCTTCCTGGGCGCGCTGGACGCCGCCGGCCAGCCCTGGGCAACCGTGCTGGCCGGCGAGCCCGGCTTCATCGCGGCGCCGGATACGCGCAGCTTGCGCATCGCCGGGGGCTTGCTGCCCGGCGATCCGCTGCAAGGCCAGCTCCTGCCCGGACGCCATGTGGGAGGACTGGGCCTGGTACCGGCGACGCGGCGGCGCAACCGGGTCAATGGCGTCATCGAAGCGGCCGATGGCAAGGTGCTGGACATCCGCGTGCTTCAGAGCTTTGGCAATTGCCCGCAATATATCCAACAGCGCAGCCACCGTCCCGAAGCGCCGCGCACGCCTCCGCTGGTCCTGCGCTCGCCCGGCTTGAGCGCGCAGGACCGCGCGCTGATCGAGCATGCCGACACCTTCTTCATCGCCAGCGCCAACCTCGATGCCGGGGCCGGCGCGGCGCGCGGCGTCGACATGTCGCACCGCGGCGGGCGGCCCGGCTTCGTGCACGTGGATGCCGATGGCACCCTGCTGGCGCCCGATTTCATGGGGAATTTTTTCTTCAATACGCTCGGCAACCTGGTCGAATACCCGCGCGCCGGCCTGCTGTTCGTCGATTTCGAGAGCGGCGACTTGCTGCACCTGGCGGTCGAGGCCGAGATCGTCTGGGATGGCCCGCTGGTGGCGGCCTTCGAGGGCGCCGAGCGGCTGCTGCGCTTCCGGGTGCGCGAGGTGGTGCGCAACGTCGGCGCGCTGCCGTTTCGGTGGGGTGAGGCGCAGCCGGCGGTGCAGCTGGCGCGTACCGGCACCTGGAACGAAGCGCTGGCACAGGCCAAGTGAAGCGGAAAGAAAAAAGGGTCACAAGCATGCGCTTGCAACCCTTTGATCTTTACTACTGAATTTTGGTGCCGCTGACCGGAATCGAACTGGTGACCTTCGCATTACGAATGCGCTGCTCTACCGACTGAGCTACAGCGGCGACACACTGCTTGACGGCATGAGCCGTGCAGCAGGGACCCGTATTCTAACAAACAACTGCGCAAACTTGCTAGTCTGGCTCGGCAATTTTACGCGCGGCCGTCAAGATACGGGCAATGCGGCCTTATTCGGCGTGGTAGCCGGTCACCCGGTCCACTTCGCTCTTCGATCCCAGGAACACCGGCACGCGCTGGTGCAGCTTGGTCGGCGGGATGTCGAGGATGCGCTGGCGGCCGTCGGTGGCGGCGCCGCCGGCCTGCTCCACGATCATCGCCATCGGGTTCGCTTCGTACATCAGGCGCAGCTTGCCGGGTTGGGAGGGATCGCGCATGTCGGCCGGGTACATGAAGATGCCGCCGCGGTTCAGGATGCGGTGCACGTCGGCCACCATCGAGGCGATCCAGCGCATGTTGTAGTCCTTGCCGAGCGGACCGGTCTTGCCAGCCAACATTTCGTTGACGTAGCGCTGCACCGGCGGGTGCCAGTGGCGCTGGTTCGACATGTTGATCGCGAACTCCTTGGTTTCGACCGGGATCTGCATGCCCTTCTGGGTCAGCACCCAGGAACCCATCTCGCGGTCCAGCGTGAAGCAATTCACGCCGTTGCCGGTGGTCAGCACCAGCATGGTCTGCGGGCCGTAGACGGCATAGCCGGCGGCGACCTGCTGGGTACCCGGCTGCATGAAGTCGGCTTCGGTCGGGGCGCTCATGCCTTCCGGCGCCTTCAGCACCGAGAAGATGGTGCCGATCGAGACGTTGACGTCGATGTTCGAGGAGCCGTCCAGCGGATCGAACAGCAGCATGTATTCGCCCATCGGGTAGCGGTTCGGGATCGGGTGGATCGATTCCATTTCTTCCGACGCCATCGCCGCCAGGTGGCCGCCCCATTCGTTGGCTTCCAGCAGGATCTCGTTCGAGATCACGTCGAGCTTCTTCTGCACTTCGCCCTGCACGTTCTCGGAGCCGGCGCTGCCGAGGATGTCGCCGAGGGCACCCTTGCCGACCGAGTGGCTGATGGTCTTGCAGGCACGCGCCACGACCTCGATCAGGAGGCGCAGCGAGGCGGGGATGTTGTCGTGGAGGCGTTGTTCCTCCACGAGGTACTGGGTCAGGCTGACACGTTTCATGAACTTCCTTAGGTTTGTTGCATTAATTCGCAAGGGCCTTGCCGACCACTTCGCGCACATCGTTCGAGAGCTTCGCCTGGCCGGCCACCTGCTGCAGCGCGCGCTTCATGTGGGCCTGCAGGTCCGGCGTGTAGCGGCGCCAGCGGTCCATCGCGCGCGCCAGTCGGCTGGCGACCTGCGGGTTCAGCGCGTCCAGCGCGATCACCTGCTCGGCCCAGAAGGCGTAGCCGCTGCCGTCCGGGGCGTGGAAACCGACCGGGTTGCCGGCGCAGAAGGTAGACACCAGGCTGCGCGCGCGGTTCGGGTTACGCAGCGTGAAGGCCTTGTGCGTCATCAGTTCGCGCACCGTGCCCACGTCGGTGGTCGGGGCCGACGCCTGCATCGCGAACCACTTGTCGACCACCAGCGCCTCGCCCTGGAACTCGTCGTAGAAACGCTGCAGGGCCGCGGTGGCGCCCTGCTCGGCGTCGGCATGGGCGGCGCGCGCATGCACCAGCGCGGACAGCGCCGCCACGCGGTCGGTCATGTTGTCGGCTTCATCGAACTGCTTGCGTGCCAGCGCGATCGTTTCCTCGTCCGGCGCCGCGCACAGGTAAGCCAGCGCCAGGTTCTTCAGCGCGCGCTTGCCGATCGATTCGGCGTCCGGGCTGTACTCGCCCGGCGTCTGGTTGGCCTGGTACTGGGCCAGCAGCTCGCTGCGCAGGCGGGCGCCGATGTCGGCGCGCACGAACTGGCGCGCCAGGTGGATGGCGAGCGGGTCGACCACGTCCATCTGGTCGGCGATCATGGTCTCCGACGGCAGCAGCAGCGCCTGTTCGCGGAAGGCCGGATCCAGGGTTTCGTCCGTCAGCATGGTCCGCATCGCGTCGACGAAGACGTCGTCCAGGTCGAGCGCCGCGGTGGCCTTGTCCGGATTGCCGGCTTTCGCCGCAATGTGCTGGGCCAGGCGGATCAGGCGGCTCATGGCCAGGCGCTGGCCGGCTTCCCAGCGGTTGACCGGATCGCTGTCCGAAGTGAACAGCAGCACCAGTTCGGCATCGTTGTAGCCGTATTTCAGGATCACGGGCGCCGAAAAGTCGCGCAGGATCGACGGCGTCGGCTGTTCCGTGATGCCGCTGAAGACGAAGGTTTGATCAGCTTCCGTCAGTTCCAGCACGGCGGTGGTACCCACGTCCTGGCCGTCGAGGGTGAGCGGCATGTCGCGCCCATCCTTGCCCAGCAGGCCCACGGCCACCGGGATGTGGAAGGGCAGCTTTTCCGGCTGGCCCGGCGTCGGTGGACAGGTCTGGACCAGGCGCAGCGAATAGGTGCCGGCCTGCTCGTCGTAGCGGGTCTCGGCCTGCACCACCGGGGTGCCGGCCTGGCTGTACCAGCGCTCGAACTGGGTCAGGTCGCGGCCGTTGGCGTCGGCCATGGCCAGGCGGAAGTCGTCGCAAGTGACGGCCTGCTCGTCATGGCGCTCGAAGTACAGGTCCATGCCCTTGCGGAAGCCGTCGCGGCCCAGCAGGGTCTGGTACATGCGCACGACTTCGGCGCCCTTTTCGTACACCGTGACGGTATAGAAATTGTTGATCTCGACAAAGGAGTCGGGGCGCACCGGGTGGGCCATCGGCCCCGAGTCTTCCGGGAACTGGGCCTGGCGCAGCGTGCGCACCTGGTCGATGCGGGTGACGGCGCGGCCGGTATCGGTGCCGATCATGTCGGCCGAGAATTCCTGGTCGCGGAAGACCGTCAAACCCTCTTTCAGCGACAGCTGGAACCAGTCGCGGCAGGTGACGCGGTTGCCGGTCCAGTTGTGGAAATATTCGTGGCCGACCACGGCTTCGATGCCCTGGAAGTCGATGTCGGTGGCGACACGCGGGTTGGCCAGCACATACTTCGTGTTGAAGATGTTCAAGCCCTTGTTTTCCATCGCGCCCATGTTGAAGTCGCCCACGGCGACGATCATGAAGCGGTCCAGGTCGAGTTCGAGGTTCCAGCGCTCTTCGTCCCAGCGGATGCTGCGCTTGAGCGATTGCATCGCGTAATCGGTCTTGTCGAGGTTACCGTCCTCGACCCAGACCTGCAGCAGGGCCTGGCGTCCGTCCGCCAGCGGGAAAGTTTCCTCCTGGCAGACCAGGCGCGCGGCGACCAGGGCGAACAGGTAGGAAGGCTTCTTGAACGGGTCTTCCCACAGCGCGTAGTGGCGGCCATCGTCGAGCTCGCCCTCTTCGATCAGGTTGCCGTTCGAGAGCAGCACCGGGAATATGGCCTTGTCGGCGCGCAGCATGACGGTGTACTTCGCCATCACGTCCGGGCGGTCCGGGAAGAAGGTGATGCGGCGGAAGCCCTCGGCTTCGCACTGGGTGTAGAAGTTGCCGTTCGAAACGTAGAGGCCGCTGAGCGTGGTATTGCTTTCGGGTACGCAAATCGTCTCGATTTCCAGTGTGACGTCTTCCGGCGCGTTCGGAATGCGCAGCATGCTGCCTTCGAGGAGGTAGTCGCCTTCGCCCAGGACCTTGCCATTCAGGCGCAGCGCCACCAGTTCGATATCCTCGCCGTACAGCTCGATTTCACGCTGGGCGCTGTCCGGATTGCGGCGCAGGGTCAAGCGGTTGGCGACGACGGTACGGGCGGGGTCGAGGTCGAAGCCGAGTTCCACGGTATCGACGAGGTAGCTGGGGGCGGTGTAGTCCTTACGATAGATGGTCTGGGGCGTATCGGTGCGCATGGTGGGGTCCGCAAAGCCGTTGGTGAAGTGCTTATTTTACCAATAGCTTGCCGCCTGTTTCCGTCCGATTCTCATGTATCGATATGTACAGCCCGTAACGCCTGGTAAATCTATCGACGGATATGGAACAACAAGCATAAGATAGTCGTGTACCAGTCCGATCATAGAAACCTAGAGAGAATTCGTCATGAAACGCACGATGATTTTGGCGGTGACCTCGCTGAGCCTCCTGCTGGGCGGTTGCGCGACTACGATCCGCAGCAACGTCACCACATTCAACCAATGGCCGGCGCAGCTGAGCGACAAGCGCTACGCCTTCGACGCCCCGCCGGCCCAGGACAACACCCTCGAGCTGCAGAGCTACCAGAACCTGGTACGCGGCCAGATGACCCGCCTCGGCTTTACCGAGGCGCCGCAATCGCCCGCCCTGAAAGTGTCGATGCGCGTGTCGACCGTCGACGTGCCGACCCAGGTGATCTACCCGAGCTATGCGCCGGCCTTCTACTCGCCGCGCTATGCCTACTTCGGCCGCGGCCGCTTCTGGGGCGGCGGCTTCTACAGCCCCTTCTACGACCCGTTCTGGGGCCCGGGCCGCGGCTTCGACGTGGAAGAGGAGCACCGCTACCACCGCCAGCTGCAGCTCTCGATCCAGTCGGCGACCGACGGCAAGCGCCTGTTCGACGTGACGGTGCGTAACGTCAGCAAGCAGATGTCGACGCCGGCGGTGATGCCGGCGCTGGTGCAGAGCGCGTTCGAAGGCTTCCCTGGGCCGAACGGCGGGTCGCGGGTGATCGAGTTGAAGCAGCAGCAGAATGGCTGATCTATAGTCAGCAGCGTAAAACACCGTCATTCCGAGCATTGCCCGAAATGACTTCCCGCGGAAGCGGGAATCCATACGCCGCTGGCTTAGTGGCTCAGCATGGAGGGAAGTCATTTCCGGCAATGCCGGGAATGACATCTTATACTCAGGAAAAGTAGGCCTCCGAAGCAAACGTAATCCCCACGATCAACAAGATCGCCAGCACCAGCACCGCCAGCAAGCGCCCGAAACGCGGCTGCGTCACCGGTTCCGGTTCGATCGGCGGCTCCCTGTCGTCGCTGAACTCTCTCATGGCAGCAGGATGGTTTTACCAGTGGTGCGGCGCGCTTCCAGCGCGATGTGGGCCTGGGCCGCGTCGGCCAGCGGGAAGCGCTGGTTGATCTCGATCTTGACCTGGCCGCTGGACACCATCTGGAACAGGTCGGCCGCCATCGCTTCCAGCTTCTCGCGCGTGGACGCATGGGTCTGCAGGGTCGGCCGTGTGATGAACAGCGAACCGCGCGAGACCAGTTCGCTCAGCGAAAACGGCGGCACCGCGCCGGACGAATTGCCGAAGCTGACCATCAGGCCCAGCGGCGCCAGGCAATCGAGCGAGCGCGTGAAGGTGTCCTTGCCGACCGAGTCGAACACGACCGGCACCTTGGCCCCGCCTGTGATTTCGATGACGCGCTGCACGACATCCTCGGTGTTGTAGTTGATCACGTGGGCGGCCCCGTGCGCCCTGGCCAGCTCCGCTTTCTCGTTTGACCCCACGGTACCGATCAGGTTCGCACCGATTGCGCGCGCCCATTGACATGCGATCAGCCCGACGCCGCCGGCGGCCGCGTGGAACAGGATGGTGTCGCCGGCCTTCAGGGGATAGGTCTGCCGGAACAGGTATTGCACGGTCAGGCCCTGCAGCATCATGGCCGCACCGGTCTCGAACGAGATATCGTCCGGCAGCTTGACCAGGATGTCGGCCGGCATCGTGCGCAGCTCGGCATAGGCGCCGTTCGGGCGCGCCGCATAGGCCACGCGGTCGCCCGGCTTGACGTGGGTGACGCCGCTGCCGACGGCCTCGACCACGCCCGCCCCTTCCTGGCCCAGGCCGTTCGGCAGGTCGAGCGGATACAGGCCGGTGCGGAAATACACGTCGATGAAGTTCACGCCGATCGCATGGTTGCGCACGCGCGCCTCGAAGGGGCCGGGCTCGCCGACCTGCACATCCTGCAGTTCCAGCACCTCGGGACCGCCGGTGCGCGCAAAGCGGATTGCCTTTGCCATGTTCATTCCTCCCTCATCAGTTGGGACAGCACGAGGTGCGCCGTCGACACATTGGTGGCGCACGGCACGTTGTGGACGTCGCAGGCACGCACCAGCGCGTTGATGTCGGGCTCGTGCGGCTGCGGGGTCATCGGATCGCGCAGGAAGATCACGCAGTCGATCTCGCCATCCACCAGCCGGGCGCCGATCTGCAGGTCGCCGCCCACGGGGCCGGAATGCATGCGCGTGACGTGCAGACCGAGCTCGTCGATCAGGCGCCCGCCGGTGGTACCGGTGGCCGACAGCGTGCAGGTCAGCAGGAAGTCGCGGTATTCGCGCGCCAGGGCGATCATGTCGTCTTTCTTCTTGTCGTGGGCAATCAGGGCGATCCTTGGTTTCATTCTGCGTTTCTCCGATGTTTATTTTTTGAGCGACAGCATATAGATCCCCGCCAGCACCAGGCCGGTGCCACCCAGTTGCACGGCCGTGATCGGCTCGCCCAGCAGTGCCCAGCCCAGGAACAGCGTCGACACCGGGCCGATCATGCCGGCCTGGGAGGCGCTGGCGGCGCCGATGCGCTGCACCGCGACCATGGTCATGAAGACAGGGAAGATCGTACAGAATACACCGTTGACGAGCGACAGCCCGTAGACCGGCAAGGGCTGCACCAGCATGCCGACCGGACGCAGGATGAAGAATTGCAGGAGGCAGGCCGCGCTCGACACGCACATGGCGTAGGCGACCAGGCGCAGCGAACCGATGCGCCGGACCATCTCCCCCGTCCCCAGCAGGTAGATCGCGTAGGACACTGCCGCGCCCAGCACCAGCAGGGACCCGGTCGCGATGCTGCCGGCGCCGCCGCGCAGGTCGTGCGCGAACACCAGCACGATGCCGCAGTAGGATAGGGCCAGCGCCGCCCACTCGGGCCGGCTGATGCGGCGTTTCAGGAACAGCGCGGTGATGATCAGGACGAAGGTCGGCGTCAGGAACAGGATCAGGCGCTCCAGCCCCACCGTGATGGTTTGCAGGCCCAGGAAATCCAGGTAGCTCGACAGGTAGTAGCCGACCAGGCCCAGCCCGGCCAGGCGCCAGCGGTCGGCCGGCGACAGCGGCGCTTCGGTGCGCATCTTCCAGATCGCCACGCCGGCAAACACCGGCAACGAAAACAGCATTCTGAAGGCGATCAAGGTCACTGCATCGATGTGGTATCGGTACAGCAATTTGGCGACGATGGCCTTCGTGGAAAACAGGACGGCCCCACCGATGGCGATGGCGAGTCCCGCGACCGTGGCCGGGCGTGTCGCCGGCGCAACGGAGATGCTGGTTACGCTTTTGTTCATCCAACGATTGTACGGCGAATCGATTTGGCTGGCCGAGGCCGCCTGCGAACGCCTGGATGGGGCCACGGTCCAACCGCGGCTGACCACCAACCGATCGGAGAATGCTCATATGACGAGCCCAAGCAGCAAGTGGCACCCGGGAGGAGCGCGCCGATGAACCACGCCAGCGCCATCGACCGTCCCGCCGTCGATCGTACCGTCGTCCTGACCCTGCTGGGGCTGTGCGCAGTCCTGTGCTGGGCCTACCTGCTGTTGCGCGTCGGCCGCATGGCCTCGGTCGGCACCGGCGCCGCCGTCCACGCTTCTCCGTGGCGCGCCACCGACCTGGCGCTGGCCTACGGCCTGTGGGTGGTCGTCATCGCCGCCATGATGCTGCCGGCGGCGGCCCCGTCGGTGCTGCTGTACGCGCGCGTGCGCCGCCGCCGGCACGGGCGCTGGGTATATAGCCTCACCCTGTTCTTCATCCTGGGCTACCTGTTCGTCTGGTGCTGCTGCGCGCTCGCCGCCACCCTGGCCGGCTGGCTGCTGCACGACGCCGGCGCGCTGGACGAATCGATGGCGATCTCGCACCCCACGGCCGGGGCGCTGGCGCTGGTCGCGGCCGGCGTCTACCAGTGGACGCCGGCCAAGCATGCCTGCCTGGACAATTGCCGCGCGCCGCTGGAGTTCATCCTGACCCAGTGGCGGCGCGGCGCCTGGGGCGCCTTCCGGATGGGCGCGGCGGACGCCCGCTATTGCACCGGCTGCTGGTGGCTGCTGCTGGCGCTGGTGCTGCCGGCCGGGGTGCTGAATCTGCCCGTCATCGCCGGCCTGGTGGCCCTGATCCTGGCCGAGAAATTATTGCCGGCAGGACATTTACTGGCCTGCGCCACCGGGCTCGGCCTGGTCGCCTGGGGCACTGCATTGTTGTTTCCCTGACAGTTTTTCGCGAAGGGGCCTATGCTAAAATGTCGAGGATTAGCAGGGACATTCGCGCCCTGATGCACACTGCTCAAGGAAATCTCGACATGGCTGGACATAGTAAATGGGCCAATATCAAGCATAAGAAAGCCGCCACCGACGCCAAGCGCGGCAAGATCTGGACGCGACTGATCAAGGAGATCACGGTCGCCGCGCGCATGGGCGGGGGCGACGTCGCGACCAACCCGCGCCTGCGCCTTGCGGTCGACAAGGCAGCCGATGCGAACATGCCGAAGGACAACGTGACCCGCGCGATCCAGCGCGGTTCGGGCGGCCTGGAAGGCGTGAACTACGAGGAAATCCGCTACGAAGGCTACGGCATCGGCGGCGCGGCGATCATCGTCGACTGCATGACCGACAACCGCGTGCGCACCGTGGCCGAAGTCCGCCACGCGTTCAGCAAGTTCGGCGGCAACATGGGCACCGAGGGTTCGGTCGCCTTCATGTTCAAGCACGTCGGCCAGTTCCTGTTCGCGCCGGGCGTCGAAGAAGACAAGCTGATGGAAGCCGCGCTGGAAGCCGGTGCCGACGACGTGATCGCGGACGACGAAGGCGGCTTCGAAGTGCTGTGCGACCCGAACGCCTTTGCCGGCGTCAAGGAAGCGCTGGAAAAGGCCGGCTTCAAGGCCGACTCGGCCGAGGTGATCATGAAGCCCGACACCGAAACCGAGTTCACCGGCGAAGATGCGCAAAAGATGCAGAAACTGCTGGACGCCCTGGAAAACCTGGACGACGTGCAGGAAGTCTATACCAACGCCGTGATCGACGAGTAAGCACCAAAGGACCCCATGAAAATCCTGGTAGTCGGCTCTGGCGGCCGTGAACACGCCCTGGCCTGGAAACTGGCCCAATCCGATCGGGTGCAGGTGGTCTATGTCGCCCCCGGCAACGGCGGCACCGCGCGCGATGCGCGCCTGGTGAACATCGACATCACGGATCCGGCCGCGCTGGCCGATTTCGTGGTCGCCGAACATATCGCCCTGACCCTGGTCGGCCCGGAAGCGCCGCTGGCGGCCGGCATCGTCAACCTGTTCCGCGCGCGCGGCCTCAAGATCTTCGGCCCGACGCGCGAAGCGGCGCAACTGGAAAGCTCGAAGGACTTCGCCAAGGCCTTCATGCACCGCCACGGCATCCCGACCGCGAAATACCAGACCTTCTCGGACGCGGCCGAAGCCCACGCCTACATCGACGCCAACGGCGCGCCGATCGTGATCAAGGCCGACGGCCTGGCCGCCGGCAAGGGCGTGGTGGTCGCGATGTCGCTGGAAGAAGCGCACCAGGCGGTGGACGACATGTTGTCGGATAACCGCTTCGGCGACGCCGGCGCGCGCATCGTCATCGAGGAATTCCTGGCCGGCGAGGAAGCCAGCTTCATCGTCATGTGCGACGGCAAGAACGTGCTGGCCCTGGCCACCTCGCAGGACCACAAGCGCCTGAAGGACCACGACCAGGGTCCGAACACGGGCGGCATGGGCGCGTACTCGCCGGCACCGATCGTGACGCCGTCGATGCACGCGCGCGTGATGCGCGAGATCGTCAACCCGACGATCCAG
>CAJYQM010000514.1 GCA_913777025.1 uncultured Massilia sp.
CGGCGGCCACGCCGTTGGCCGACAGCGGCGCCACCCAGCCCGGGAAGCCGCTCACGACAGCCGGCGCCAGCGTGATGCCGATGTCGGCCCAGGTGCGGCTGGCGAGCACGTCGCCGCGCCGCACCACCAGCGGGCCCATGGTCGCGCCGACGAATTTCGAGACCGCGCCTTCGGGACCGAACACCTGGCCGATCTCGTCGGGCGTCGCCTGCATCTGGGCAGCGGCGGCGAACGGATACTTGGCGGCCAGCGACTTCTGGAAGGGTTCGACGACCTGCGCTTGCCAGGTCTTGTTGATCTCGGACTCGGACGGCAGCACGATCATGGCGAAGGTCTGGATCAGCGGACGCACCAGCAGCGGGCGCAGCATCTGCTTCTGCGAATCGCTCATCCCGGTCAGCATCTGCTCGTCGACGTATTTCAGGGCCTCGGCCAGTTCCGAGCCGTTGCCTTCCAGCGTCTGCTGCATCAGCTGCTTGGCGCCAGGGCCGGGGTCGCCCTGGTTCTTCAGCTGGTTCAGGCGGCTACGCAGCTTCGACAAGGCATCCAGGTAGCCGGTCATCAGGGACGCATCCTTTTCCTTGACGCCGACCAGGCGCGCCACGCCGGCGAATTCGCGGCCGACCGGTCCCGCGCCCTGTGCGCCGCCGATGGGCAAGGGGCCGGCCGCGTCCGCGATCTGGCGCGCATCGCTCGGCACCCGGCGCAGCACCACCTCGCGGAACCAGGCCATCGCGCCGCGCTTGACCTTCTCGTTTACGATGCGTGCCCGGGCCGGGTCGTCCCAGGCGGTCTGCCCGTACACGGTCTTGAGCAGCTTGGCCAGCGGCGAGGTCTGTGGGTCGCCCAGGCGGTTCATCGCCTGCACGCTGCCCTCGAACCCGTTCAGGTCCGCGATCGTCACGCCCTGCACGAACTTCGCCCACTCCCTGGCGTAGTCCGCTTTATACAGGTCGACCAGGGTCTTCTGGATCTGTTCCGGGCTGCCTTCCAGCGTCAGGTCATCCTTGGCCACGGTCTTCAGGACCCAGTCGGTGCTCTGCAACTCGCGATTCGAGGCGTCGCGGATCGCGCCCTGGATGAACTTGTCCCAGGCCTCGCGCGTGAAGGCGCCGCTGACGGCGTAGCTGCCGACCACCAGCGCCTGGTCCTGCTCGCCGACAATGCGCGCCACCGTCACCGCCGGGAAGCGGGTGGCGGCGCGGGTGCGGATGTCGGCGTACACGCGCTCGCGCGCCGGCGTGCCGCGCACCACGCGGCGCAGGTTTTCGCGGGCGCTGTCGAGCAGGCTGAGTTTGGGCGTGACCTGGGGCCAGGCCTGGTCCTCCACATGGGCCAGCACGAAGGTCAGCAAGCGCTCGGCGCTGCGGATCATCTGCTCGCGCGGCATGGCGCCGCGGTTCGCTTCCAGCCAGCCGCGCCAGTACCGCGTCAACTGGTCGTTCAGGTGGCCCGGTTCGGCATGCGATTTATCGGCCAGCATCAGGTAGGTCTTGAGCGCATTGTAGGCGTCGCCGACGTTGGTGGGCGAGACGTCCTGGTAGGGCTGGCCGGGTTTCGCCGCCGGTGCCGCCTTGGCATTCGGGTCGAGCTGGGCCGCGTTGGCATTGGTCTCCGTGAGCAGGGCTTCGATCGCGCCCCCGACCGGCAGCACCATCACCTCGCGCACGCCGGCGAAATACTCGTCGCGCAGCTTGCGTTCGACCGCCTGGCCCTGGTACAGGCCGAAGGACAGCGCCCAGGGCCGCTCTTCGCGGTATTTGTCGAGCTGCTCGATGCGGTCCTGCAGGATCTCCAGGCCTTCCAGGCGTGACTGCAGGTCGCTGCGCTTCGCCTGCAGCCTGGCGACCTTGTCGAGGTCGGCCTGCACGTTGGCGACCAGTTGTTTGTTACCCATGTACGACCAGCTCCAGCCACCCAGCGCGCAGCCGAGCAGGATGGTGGCGGCGAAGAAGGTGCCGTATTTCAGGCGCGTGCTGGCCGGGCTGGTATAGCGCTTGACCAGGTCCCTGTCGGCGAAGATCACCTTGCGGAACAGCTCGAGCAGGAAGTAGCCGGACTGCTCCCCCGCCTGTGCGCTGCCGGGCGTGCCCTTCTGCTCGCGCAGGTTCAGGTCGAAGCGGCTGGCCACGCGCCGCGAGGAGAGGTTTTCGACCATGCCCTCCTGCAGGGCGCTGGTGAAATAGAAGCCGCGGAACACCGGCTTGAACTGCCAGGTGTTTTCCTCGAACAGGGTGGCGAGAAACGCGCGCAGCTGCGGACGCAGCGACGAGAACTCCAGCGGGAAGGTGAAGACCCCGGGACGCATCGCCGTGCTGCGGTTGGCCACCATGCTGGCCAGGCTCATCTCCTTCAGGCCGTCGTGCAGCTCGTCGAAATGCTGGTCGAAGAAGCCCAGCACGTCCTGCGGCGTGCTGCGCCGGTTGTAGCGCTGGGTGGCGCCCCAGACGCGCTCGCGCTCGGCGCGCTCGGTGTCGTGGAAGAAGTCGGCGAAGCCGGCGATCAGGTCGGCCTTGGTGAAGATCACGTACACCGGCGCATACACGCCCAGGCGCTCGGTCAGTTCCTGCACCCGGGTGCGCAGGCTCTTGGCCAGTTCGATCGACGCTTCCGGCGCCCCGCCCGCCAGCTCGGCCACGCTGACCGCGATCAGGATGCCGTTGATCGGCGCGCGCGCCCGGTGCTTCTTGAGCATGTCGAGGAAGCTGAACCACTCGGCGCGGTCGGCGTCGTAGACCGAATAGCGCCCGGCCGTGTCGAGCAGGATGCCGTCGGTGGTGAAGAACCAGTCGCAGTTGCGGGTACCGCCCACGCCCTGCACCGCCTTGCTCCCCGGGATCGGGAAGGTCAGCCCGGAGTGCTTGATCGCGCTGCTCTTGCCCGCCGCCGGGTTCCCGATGATCATGTACCAGGGCAGTTCGTAGAGCGCCGCGGCGCCGCGCGTCAGCCCAAGCTTGGAGGTCTTGATCGTGTTGATCGCTTCGAGCATGCCCTTGCGCAGGACCGCCGCGTCGTTGCGCGCCGCTTGCGCCTTGTCGGCTTCCGGCGACGAGGGCACGATTGCTTCGCTGAGTTCGGCCGCGGCGCGCTTGCGACGCGCCGCCCGCACCAGCCACCAGGCGCCCCAGGCGGCCAGAAACAGGAGTCCGGCCAGCAGGGCCCACAGTAGGGCGATGTCGAGGGAATCCGCGCCGGGGAACAGGAATGCCGCGAAGGCGGCGATGCCGATGACGGCCAAAGAGCGGCCGTTGCTGAGAAACTGCCAGAGTCGGGCCATAGCGATTCGATGGGAGAGTTGAGGAGTGCCAACGGCAATACTGGCACTATTTCCAGCGCGAAAATTTGACCTCAAACAATGGCCCGGACCTGGGTCAGCGCCGCATCACCCCGCGCAGGCGCAGCTCGGTGTGGCCAAAATCCATCATCGTCCAGCGCCCACCCCAGGTCAGGCCCAGCGATTCGGCGACCTCGCCATACAACTGGTAGCCGCGCATGGCCCATGGATCTTTTTCCGAGATCACGATCTTGCCATCGCGCCAGAACGCACAGTCGGCGGCCAGGCCATACTGGTGCCAGCTCTGGAAGGCGCGCGCATTCGTCACCGCCGATCCCATCCGGGCCAGCGCATCCTGGCGCGCCGGGCTGCGGTAACCCTCCAGCAGCGCCATGTCGTAGCCATATTTTTCCTTCATGATCTTGAATGCCAACAGCAGGCGCTGGCTGTAATCCGGATGCAGCAAGCCCCAGTTGCGGCTGGCGTCGACCAGCATCGGCCGCACCAGTTCCACTTCGCGCGTGCCGAACACGATCGGCGGCAACGAGGCGGGCGGCACCAGCTGCTCGCCTTTCAGCAGAGCCGCGACCTGGGCGTCGATCACGGTGTCGCCGGGCTCGTACCCGGGCAGCATGTCGGGTTGACGCATCAGCAGCGCGAGCAGGTTCGGGATCAGGATCAGCGGCAGGCCGATCGCGCAGAAGGCCCAGTGGCGCCGCAGCAGGCTGCGCCAGGACCGCAGGTGGAGGCGGGTGCCGCTCCAGCCGGCGTCCACGGCCATGCCGCCGGCACGTTGCAGGCTGCCCGCGCGCCACAACAGGCGACGCTGCAGGGACGCCAGGATTTGCAACACCGCAGCCCGCCCAGCCGGGAAAAAAACCAGCCAGATCAGGCTGGAAGCCAGACAAAAGTACAACAATGCGATGAATATCAGCATCCGCTTCTCCAATTTGTTTCTAAATGGAACAAATGTCCAAATCTTAGGAGTAATGCGGTGCGCCCTACAGATGAAAATCAAACCGGCTCCAGGCGTCCAAACCTGATGTCGTCCTCGCGCCGCGGTGGCGGCGAAATCAATATCCTGGCCATGCTCGACAGGCAGTCCGGCAAGCCGCGCGCGCGCCGCAAGCTGGCCTGGATCGGCGCCGGCGCCCTGCTCGCCTGTGCGCTGGCGGGCGGCCTGGCCTGGCTGCTGCATGCCCCGAGCGGCGGTTTCGACGACCATCGCATCGCCGCCGACCTGCCGGAGCCGAAACCGGCCGCGTCGCTGCCTGTACGGACACCTGTCAGCCTGCCCGAGCCGCCGCGCCACGTCGAACAGAGACCGCGCCAGGGTGCCACCATCGTCGACCAGCCCTCCCACGAGGCGGCCGGCATCTTCCCGGCCGACATGCTGCCCGACGACATGAAGGCAGCCGCGACGATGCCTCGTCTGGCGGCGCCGGCGCCCGCGCGCACGCCCGCCGCGAAACCGGCGTCACACGCGGCCGCGCCCCGGGCCGGCGCCACGCGCACGGCAACGGCCACGCCCCATCAAGAGGCGCCGGCACGCCCCAGGCGTGCCGCAGTGGCGCCCAAGCCCGCTCACGCACCGGCCGCGGTCGACACCGACGTTGCGCTGATCTCGGCCATCATCCAGCACGTCAACCAGCGCGGCGAGCTGCAGGACGATGCCAAATCATCCACGAAACGCTTGCCAACTCATCCATAAAAACCACTATTCCCGTAAAACGGCGGCGAAAACGCTGGGTCGCCGCGCGCATCGCCGGTATACTGCACTGTATAAAGATACAGTTGGCTTGTGCGATGATCAGGGTGCTGGAAAACGAGTTTTATTATCTGGATAACTTCCAGCGTGTGCTGGACTGGATCGCCGGCCGCTACGCCGACCTGCTGTTGTCGGAAGAGCAAGACTTCATCGATCGGTTTCCCACCCTGCCGCAAGCGGCGCGTGCGCTGTTCGTGCGCATGGTGATGCGCAAGGGCCACTTGTTCCGTGCGAGCAAACTGAACTATGCCGAGATCGGCTGCCCGATCGAAGCGGCCCGGGCCTTGCTGCCGACCGGCTGGATCGCCATCGATCCGGAGATCTCGCTGGACGAGGTCTTCGACCTGCTGTTGAAACCCGAGATCGCCGAGGCCTTCCGCTTGCCGCCGGCCCAGCGCCAGGCCAGGAAGCACGAGCAGCTGGAAGCGCTGCGTCCCGACTACGCCGAAGCGCGCGCCTTTTCGAACTGGTATGAAGGCTGTCCCGACACCGCGTTCGCGATCCTGGTCAAACCCTTGTGCGACCGCCTGCGCCTGATCTTCTTCGGCAACCTGAGCCAGGACTGGACCGAGTTCGTGCTGTCCGACCTGGGCCTGTTCCGCTACGAACAGGTCGAGTTCTCCGCCGCCTCGCGCGGTTTCCGCCGGCGCGCCGACATCGACCACTACCTGCAGCTGCACGCCTGCAAGGAGCGCTACTACGCCGAAGAACCGGCGCTGGACATCCTGCAGGACTTGCCGCGCCACGCCTTCGACAACGACTGGCTGGACAGCCGCCGCGAGCGCCTGCTGTTCCAGCTCGGCCAGCAGCTGGAAAAGGGAAAGGACTGGGAACAGGCCCATGCCGTCTACGCGCAATGCCGCTATCCCGGCGCGCGCGGCCGTGCCATGCGGGTGCTGGAAAAGCACGAGAAATTCGGCGAAGCCTGGGCCTTGTACGAACAGGCCAGCGCGGCGCCCGAAAGCGAGGCCGAACGCCAGCACCTGCTGCGCATCGGCCCGCGCCTGGCGCGCAAGCTCGGTCACCCGAAAGGTCCCGCACGGCGTGCAGCGCCGGTGAACCGGCTCGACCTCAGCCTGGCCCAGCCCGGCGGCGCGGACTGGCGCGTCGAAGGCGTCGTCCTCGGCCACCTGCACAGCGAAGAAGCGCCCGTGTTCTACGTCGAGAACGCGCTGGCGAATTCCTTGTTCGGCCTCTTGTGCTGGCCGGCGATCTTCGCCGCGATACCGGGCGCCTTCTTCCATCCCTTCCACCGCGGCCCGGCCGACCTGTACAGCGCGGACTTCCACCAGCGCCGCAGGAAGGAATTCGACGCCTGCCTGGCGCGCCTGGACGACGGCAGCCACCGGGACGCCATGCGCGCCACCTGGGAACAGAAGGCCGGCCTGCAATCGCCCTTCGTGTCCTGGGATTACCTGGGCTGGGACATCGTCGAGCTGGCGCTGGACTGCATCCCGGCCGCCCACCTGAAGCTGTGGTGCCAGCGCATCCTGCAGGACGTGCGCGACAACCGCACCGGTTTCCCGGACCTGATCCAGTTCTGGCCGCAGGAATCGGATCCCACCCGGCGTTACAACATGATCGAAGTGAAGGGCCCGGGCGACCGCCTGCAGGACAACCAGCTGCGCTGGATCGACTACTGCGCCACGCACGGCATGCCGGTCACGGTGTGCTACCTGCAGTGGGAGCAGGACGCCGCATGAGCGAAGTGGCTGGCTACAGCATCGCGGTGCGCGCCCTGTGCGAGTTCACCGCCAAGCAGGGCGACCTCGATCTGCGCTTCACGCCTTCGCCCACGGCCCAGGAAGGCATCGCGGGACACGCCGTGGTGGCCTCGCGTCGCGAAGGCAACTACCGCGCCGAAGTCACGCTCGAAGGCGACTTCGGCCCGCTGCACGTGCGCGGGCGCGCCGACGGCTACGACCCGGACCGCAAGCTGATCGAGGAAGTGAAAACCTACCGCGGCCGCTTCGACAGCATACCGGCCAACCACCGCCACCTGCACTGGGCCCAGCTGCGCATCTACGGCCACCTGATGTGCGTCCAGCTCGGCATGGAGCAGGTAAACCTGGCGCTGGTCTACTTCGACATCGGCAGCCAGCAGGAGACCGTGCTGAACGAGACCCGCTCGGCCGCGGACCTGGCCACCCACTTCGAAGACCATTGCCGCCGCTTCCTGGCCTGGGCCGAGCTGGAACTCGCGCACCGCGGCGCGCGCGACGCCGCGCTGGATGCGCTGCGCTTCCCGCACGCCGATTTCCGCCCCGGCCAGCGCCAGCTGGCGGAAGCCGTCTTTCGCGCCAACGCCGGCAAGCGCAGCCTGCTGGCCCAGGCCCCGACCGGCATCGGCAAGACCGTCGGCACCCTGTTCCCGGTACTGAAGGCGGCGCCGCGCGAAGGCCTGGACAAGGTGGTGTTCCTGGCCGCGAAGACGCCGGGTCGCCAGCTGGCGCTGGATGCCGCCGCCACGCTCAAGCGCAGCGGCAGCCTGCCCCTGCGCGTGCTGGAACTGACCGCGCGCGACAAGGCCTGCGAACACCCGGACAAGGCCTGCCACGGCGAATCCTGCCCGCTGGCCAGGGGCTTCTACGACCGCCTGCCGGCCGCACGCGCCGCCGCCGCGACGACGGAGGCAGCGCTGCTGGATCGCGCCACGCTGCGCGAGATCGGCCTGGCCCACGACGTCTGCCCCTACTACTTGGGCAGCGAGATGGCGCGCTGGAGCGACGTCATCGTCGGCGACTACAACTACTGGTTCGACGGCGGCGCCATGCTGTACGCGCTGGCACTGGCCAACGGCTGGAAGACCAGCGTGCTGGCCGACGAGGCGCACAACCTGGTCGCGCGCGCCCGCTCGATGTACACGGCCACGCTGGAACGCGCGGCCCTGCGCGCTGCGCGGGCAGTCGCACCACCTTCCCTTCTCAAACCGCTGGAAAAGATCGGGCGCGCCTGGCTCGACGCGAGCAAGGCCGCGCCCCTGCCCTACCAGGTGATCGAGAGCGTGCCCGACAAGCTGGCGAACGCCCTGCAGAACGCCAGCAGCGCCATCACCGAGCACCTGGCGGCCTTTCCCGTCCCGCTCGATCCG
>CAJYQM010000515.1 GCA_913777025.1 uncultured Massilia sp.
TCGCAGCCGGTGACGGTGCTGGCCGGCATCCGGTCCGATCACGGCGATGGTGCGCGGCGCCTGCTTCAGGGGCAGCAAGCCGTCGTTCTTCAACAGCACCATCGACGCCTGCGCCATCTTCAAGGCCACCGCGCGATGCGCCGGCGTGTCGTAATCGGTGGCGCGGATGCCGGCAAAGGCGGGCTGCGGATCGAACATGCCGAGCCGGATGCGGCCGGTGAACAGGCGCACCAGCGAACGATCCACCACCGCTTGCGGCAGCAGGCCCTGGCGCACGGCCTTGACGATGGGCTCGGCCTCGGTGGTCATGCCGTTGCGGTAGTCGCCGCAGATCAGGTCCATGCCGGCCTTGAAGCCGACCGCCACCGCTTCCTCCGGCGTGCGGGTGTAACGCAGGCTGTCGGCGCGGTAGATGTTGGCGGCGCCGCCGCAATCCGAGACCACGAAGCCCTTGAAGCCCCAGGCCCGGCGCAGCGTGTTCTCCATCAGGTCTTCGCTGGCGCAGGCGGGAATGCCGTTCACCGCGTTGTACGCGCACATCACCGATTGCACCTTGCCTTCGGTGACCGTGGCACGGAAGGCCGGCAGGTAGGTGTCTTCCAGATCGTGCGCGGACGGATGCACGTCTTCGCGGTGGCGGTTCGACTCCGGGCCGCTGTGCACGGCGAAGTGCTTGGCCGTGGCAATGGTCTTGAACAGGGCCGGATCGTCGCCCTGCAGGCCGTCGATGAAGCCGACCGCCATGCGCGCGGTCAGGAACGGGTCCTCGCCATAGGTTTCCTGGCCACGGCCCCAGCGCGGGTCGCGGAAGATGTTGATGTTGGGCGACCAGACCGTCAGGCCGCGGTACCACTCGGTGCCGCCGTCGGGCGCGCGGTTCTGCAGGTACTTGGCGCGGAATTCGGTGGCGATGACGTCGCCCGTCTGGCGCATCAGCGCCGGATCCCAGGTGGCCGCCATGCCGACCGCCTGCGGGAATACCGTGGCGTAACCGGCGCGGGCCACGCCGTGGAGGCCTTCGTTCCACCAGTTGTAGGCCGGGACGCCCAGGCGGGGAATGGCAGGGGCGGCGTTGCCGAGCTGGGCCGCCTTTTCCTCGATCGTCATGCGGGCGACCAGGTCGGCGGCGCGCGCTTCGGCGGGACGCTGGGGGTCGAGCCAGGTGCAGGTCGTGGATTGACAGGCGGCGGGCGCCGGCTGCGCCCGGGCGGCGCCAGCTGGAAGAAGGGCCGCCGTCAGTGCCAGCGCGAGCGCACTCCTGGCGCCTAATGCCGAGGATTCAAATCTTGTCATCGAACGTCTCCGTTTTTCGTGTTATCGCTAACAACTTTAGTTATGGATTCTCCTGATGCGGAGAAATCCTAACACGGAAACCCTCGTATGTTATCGCTAACGAGGCATCTCTTCCAGCGCCACCCCACCCCGCACCGCACGCAAGCTCACCAGCTTCACCGGCTCCAGCGCGTTCTCCGCCTTGCCATCCGTCGTCACCGCCAGCGCGATCGTATTGTTCCCATTTGGATCCAGGATCCCCGGCGGGATGACGAACACCCGCTGCGGCCCGATATGAGCGATGAACTGCCCCATGTTCCAGCCGTTGACGAAGATGAGCGCCCGGTTCTCGCGCTCGGATCGCGGCCTGCCCGTGTCCCCGAAGGCCAGCCCGAGCTGGATGTCATGTCCCTTCGGCAGATCCAGCTTGAACCGGGTGCGCAGCCAGTAGGTACCCGGACCCGGTGGCGCGTCCCCCGGCTTGGCGGCCTGCCAGCCGGCCGCCGGCGTTCCGGGCAAGGACCAGCCTTCGCGCTCGCCGTACAAGCCGCCGTTGTTCAGCGGCCCGCGCAGCTTGTCCGCGATGTCCTCGCCACCGCGGTTGCCCTGGATGCGCCACTCGATCGGCACCGCGAAGCGCCGGCCACCCTTGCTGCCCAGCGAGGCCGAGATCAGGCCGCGCGCCTCGCGGTGGGCATCGTCGGCCATCAGGTCCCAGTTGTGCGAGTTGTTGCGCACCATGACGGCGATGACGTGGCGGCCCGGCGCCAGGTCCTTGAAGCTGAACTTCACGCTGTCGGTGGTCTCGGGGAACTGGCGGCCGGTGTCCAGGTCCTGCTGGCCGAGGAAACGGCCGTCGACCCACACCTGGATCATGCCGCCGCCACCGCCGCCGAAGAACAGGTCGAGGTGATTCGCTTTGTCGCCCTTGATGTCGACGTGGCCGCGGTACCAGACGTCGCCGTGGTGGAAGCCGTAATCGCTCATCGCCAGCGTCGGCTGGCCGCGTTCCGGCAGGGTCCAGGTCTGTGCGGCGGAGGCGCGGTTGTCGGCCTTGACCCAGGCGCTGTCGTCGAACGCCGGCTGCGCCTCCGGGCTGTCCATGCGCCGGGTCCAGGCCAGCCTGGCCAAGTCCGGCAACGCGAACGCGTCCGGTCCCTTGACCACGCCCGTGCGCACGCTGCCGTCGGGCTGCGGCGTCGCGCTCAAGCCGGCGCCGTTGAAGCTGACTGCCGTGAAGGCCGGTCCCCAGAGCTCGAGCACACCATCCTCGCTGGTGTCGCCGGCCAGGCGCAGCGTGCCGCCGTCCAGCTTCGCCGAGCGCAGCATCGCGTCGCCCAGCTGCAGTATGCGGCCCGCGCCCGTGTCCTGGGTCCAGAAGCGCTGGCTGGTCTTTTCATCGGCCAGCAGCAACAGCAAAGGCGCGCGCCCGCCACCGCTGATGCGCACGCGCGCCAGGCCATCGTGCGTGTAGGACAAGCGCAGGTCCCCTTTCGCTGCATCGAACGCCGATTGCACCTGCCCCGCCAGCACGTCCACGCGCGGGGGGCTCGCATAACGCAGCACCGTCTCGCCGGGCTCGCCATCGCGTCCCTGCAGCAGCACGATATCGCGCTCGCCGTTGCCCATCTGCGCCTGCAGCTCGGAAATCGAATACACCAGGTGCTGGCGCTGCAGGTCGACGCCGGCCAGCAGCATCTTCGCATCCTGGCCGCGCAAGACTGATGCGATCGTGTAGTTGCCGTCGCGCGTGCTCACATCGAAACGGAAGTGGTCCTCGCTCGGGCTGTCGGTCCGCGCGTGGACCGCGAACAACACGTGGCTGTTCAGCGCCTTGTTGACGTTGTGGTAGAGTCTGACCTTGTCGGACGTGGTCTTGATCGGCGTGCCCTTGTCCATCTGCGCCAAGACCGCCTCGGCCGCCTGCACGAACATGCCCTGCTGCTTCAGCGCCAGCGCCTTGGGCCGCAGGCCGCGGTCTTCGGAGATGGGCGCGCCGTAGTCGTAGGAGGTATAGACGATCGGTCCCGGCAGCCAGCCCCAGGACGTGCCGCCGAAGGCCATGTACAGGTTGTGGATGGTGATCCGGTTCATCAAATTGGTGCCATAAGTCACGCGCTGGTAGCCCGGCCCCTGGCGCACCGCGGTGCAGTTGTAGGTGCCGTTCGAACCCCAGTAGTCGAACCAGCCGGAGCCCAGTTCGGCGGCAAAGCCCGGCGTGTTGGGCGAGGTGAGCGAGCCGGCTTTCGGCCCCGGGTTCGCGTAGATGCCCCAGTCGGGCGCGCGCGCCGGGCCGGACGGGTCGGCGTGCACGTTGCAGGTGCCACCCGGGTAGCCGTCGAAGGCGTACAGGTCCGTCGGACCCTGGTTGGCCCAGGGCGCGCTCGAATCCTTCGGCGCCCAGTCGGGCAGGCGCCCGGCCGCGTTGTGGAATACCGGGACCGTGATGCCATCCGCGCGCACTTTCTTTTCCAGGTGCTGCATCGCGCGCACATGCTTCGGTTCGACCTTGCCCAGTTCGTTCTCGAGCTGGTAGGCGATCACGTTGCCGCCGCCGTCCGTCACCTGGTGGCGCGCGATGATGGCGTTGATCTGCCCGAGCCACTCGTCGG
>CAJYQM010000516.1 GCA_913777025.1 uncultured Massilia sp.
CTGGAGTTCAGACGTGTGCTCTTCCGATCTCGCCGGCGCACGGCCGGGTCAACGTGGACCTGGAACTGGCGCGCGCCGTCGCCGCCGGCATCGGCATCCCGGTACCGCCGCCGCTGCCGCGCGTGAACGACACGCCGGTCCCGGACTACCCGCCGTCGCCGCCGCTGTCGCTGCTGGCGCGGCCGGGCAGGACCGGCATCCGCACGCGCCGCATCGCCATCCTGGCCGCCGACGGCGTCGACGCCCACGTGGCGCGCGACGTCTACGCCTCGCTGCTCAAGGATGGCGCCCAGCCGCGCATCGTCAGCCAGCGCCTGGGCGAACTGCGGACCATCGCCGGCAAGCCGCTCGACGTCGAGGTCACGGTCGAGACCACGCCCTCGGTCATGTACGACGCCGTGGTCGCGGCCCCGGGCGAGACCTCGGCGGCGATCCTGGCGCGCGATGGCCGCGTGCTCGACTTCCTGCGCGACGCCTACCGCCACGACAAGGCCTTCCTGGTGCTGGGGGCAGGGCGGCAGCTGGTGTCGGCGGCCGGCATTCCGACCGCGCTGCCGGACGGGTCGCCGGACCCCGGCCTGGTGGTGGCCGAGCCCGGCGGGCTGGGTGCGGCGCTGGCGGCGTTCAAGGCGGCCGTGGCGCGGCACAAGGTGTATGCCCGGGAGCTCGACCCGCCGCGGGCCTGAGCCGGTGCCGGGTCAGGCCAGGCGTTCGACGCGGTCGTGACCCGGCGTCGCATTTTCGTGGAACAGGTCGGCCAGGTAGCCGACCAGTTCGTGTTGGACGACGTCGCCGGGCACGACGAAATCGGCAGGCCGGCGCTTGCCATCGGGGCCGAGGTAGAACGCTTGCCATGCGCCGCGGCTGCCGCCAATGGCGACTCGCCGGCGGAAGACCTGGCAGCGCAGTTCGTTTACGGAGTGGCCGTGCCGTTCTTGTGCCGACGGTAGCGGCGCGCGAGGCCGCTCGCGACGATGCCTGCGCCGACGAGGAAAACAGCGCCCTTGACTGGCCACCCTACGGTATCGGCGAAAAGAGTGTCGAGGACCATGAATGCGCCAAACGAGGCGCATACCAGCGCATCCTTCCAGCGCTTTTCGTAAAGCGAAAAGGCGGTGGCAAGCGACCAGCCGCCGATGCCAATCCAGTGTGCAGGGTGCATGCGTGTCTCCATGTCAGGGACTTGCATTCTAGCGGCAATCCCGTGTCCGAAATGCGCACATTCCCACGGCGGGTCCTATCCACCCAGCTTGCTGAGCGCGAACGCGGCCAGGAAGCCGGCAACCGTGATCAGGCCGGCAAAGTTGTGCGCCACTTCGAAGGCTTCGGGAATCATCGTATCCACCAGCATCGCCAGGATCGCGCCGGCCGCCACCGCCGTGGTCGCGGCTACGACTTCGGGCGGGAATTGCTGGAACACGGTGTAGCCGACCAGCGAGGCGATGCCGGAAGCCAGCGCGATGCCGCCCCAGATACCGAACACGTAGGCGGGCGAACGCCCGGCCTTCTTCATGCCGGCGGAACTGGACAGGCCTTCCGGCACGTTGGACAGGAAGATGGCGCCGACCGCCACCGTGCTGACCGCGCCGCCGCCCAGCATCGACAGGCCGATCACGATCGATTCCGGAATGCCGTCGAGCAGGGCGCCGATGGCGATCGCCAGGCCGCTGCCGCCGTCCTGGTCCTCGGAGGGCTGCTGGCCGCCCGAGCGCTTGCGGTGCCGGGCGCCCTGGCGCGCGAGCACCAGGTTGGCCGCGGTGTAGACCGCCGCCCCGCCCAGGAAGCCGATCGCCATCGACTTGAAGCCGCCCTTGTCGTAGGCTTCGGCGATCAGTTCGAAGGAGAGGGCGGAGATCAGCACACCGCTGCCGAAAGCCATGATGGCGGCGATGACGCGCTGGGGCACCTTCAGGTAGTAGCCGGCGATGGCGCCCAGCACGAGCGCGGCACCGGCGACGAGGCCCCAGAATCCTGCCTGGGCCCACATGGGAATCGTGTGCATGGGTTCTCCTTTGTCTTGTCTACATGATAAGCAAAGGAGGGGGTCGCATGCGTACAGTTCCCTTATGCAAAAGTCTGCGGCCGATTACCAGCTGTACCCCGCCTTCACATAATAGAAGCGCCCGTTGAACCCGCCCGGTGCCCAGACGCTGTACGGCTGGTTGCCGTTCAGGTTCAGGTTGCCTGCCGAGGTCACCTGCGCCGGATAGCGGTTGGTGACGTTGTCCACGCCCAGGGTCACGCGCCAGCGATCGAGCAGGCGCACGCTGGCGGCCAGGTCGAGCATCCATTGCGGATCGTAGGTCTGGTCGAGCGTCGGGTCGTTCTGCGGGACGGTGAATTCGCCGTAGCGGGTCGCCGTCGCGCGCGCATTCCAGGTGCCGCGGGTGTAGTCGGCGGACAGGCTCAGCTTGTCCTTGGGCGAACCGACGGTCAGGCGGTTGATCGACTGGCGGTCGACCAGGTTCAAGCCGTTCGCAGCCAGGATGGCCGGGTTGGCGGCGACCTTGCGCACTTCGTTGTCGTTGTGGTTGTAGGCGACCGTGAAGTCGGTGCGCGCGCCCTGCGCCAGGTTCAGGCGGTAGGTGCTGACCACGTCCACGCCCTTGGTGCGGGTGTCGACGGCGTTGGTGAAGTAGCGCGCGGCGCCCACGAAGATGCCCTGGGCGCGCAAGGCGTTGTTCAGCGCCGGCGCGCCCCCCAGCTGCAGGTTCGACGAGAACACGACGCGGTCGTCGATGTCGATGCGGTACAGGTCGACGGAGGTGGTCCAGTTGCGGATCGGCTGCCACTGGGCGCCGAAGCTCAGGTTGCGGGCGCGTTCCGGTTTCAGGTTCGATGCGCCCAGCGCCTGGGCCGCGGCGCTACCGACGGGGAAGGTACCGGTTTCGATCAGCTGGGAACCCAGGCCCGGGACCTGCAGCGTGTTGGTCGTCGTGATCGTGTAGAACTCCTGGGCCAGCGAGGGCGCACGGAAGCCGTTCGACGCCGTACCGCGCAGCGCGAATTCCGGCGTGAACTGGTAGCGCAGCGAGCCCTTGCCCGAGGTCGTGTTGCCGAAGTCGCTGTAGCGCTCGTGGCGCACGGCCAGCGAGCCAGACAGGGCCTTGGTGATGTCGCCTTCCAGGTTCAGGTAGAGCGACTGGTTGTTGCGGCTGTTCTTGCCGGCATTCTCCGCGCGGAAGCCCGAGAAGCCCTGGGCGCCGCCGCCGAAATAGGAATTCGGTTCGCCCGCGCCGATTTCATACGACTCGTAGCGCGCTTCGGCGCCCAGGGCCACGGTCAGCGGGCCCGCCATCCAGGACACCGGGATGTCGCGCGCCACGTCCAGGTTGGCCAGGCCCTGGGTCGAGGTCAGCTTGCCAGCGTAGAAGCTGGTCTGGGTCGGGTTGGCAAAGCCGGCGCTGAGGTTGGCCGTGTTGTTCACGTCCAGCTCGAAGCGGTTGCGGCCGTAGTTCAGGCTCGCGTCCCAGCGCCAGCCGGCGGTCTCGCCGCGCAGGCCGGTCACCAGCGACGAGTCCGTCGATTTGCTGTCTTCCAGCGGCAGGAAACCTTCCGGATACAGCGTGCTGCGCAGGTTCGGGCGGGCCTCGTTGAACGGCGTGGTATAGGCGGTGCGCCAGTTGGCCGCCGACGAGGTCTTGCGCTGGCCGTAGTTGGCGAAGGCGTACCAGTCGAGGTTGTCGTTGATGCGGACCTGGCTGTTCAGGAACAGGGTCGCCGGTTCGCTGTCCGGGTCGCCGTAGCGCTGGTTGACCTGGCCGCGGCGCGGGCCCGATTCCGGACGCGGGTCGGCAAACGCCCGGTTGGTCGGGTTGCGGTTGGCGGCTTCGACCGCCACGCGCAGCCAGCCGTCCTCGCCCAGCTTGAAGCCGGTCGAACCGCGCACGGTGGTCTGTTCGCCGTCGCCCTTGTCGTACTCGCCGAAGCTGGCTTCGAGCTCGCCGCCTTCCGCACCCTTCTTGAGGA
>CAJYQM010000517.1 GCA_913777025.1 uncultured Massilia sp.
CGGAAGAGCAGGTCGAGGCCGAGGTGCAGCGCCTGCAGCACGCGATCGCCGAGGTGCACCGCAACCTGCAGGCGCTGTGGACCGAGCTGCCCAAGGACGCGCCGACCGAACTGGGCGCCTTCATCGACGTCCACGTGCTGATCCTGTCCGACCCGATGATCTCGGAAGCGCCGCTCGACATCATCCGCTCGCGCCACTACAACGCCGAGTGGGCGCTGGTGACCCAGATCGACGAGCTGTCCGCGCAGTTCGACGAGATCGAGGACCCTTACCTGCGCGAGCGCAAGCAGGACATCCAGCAGGTCGCCGAGCGCGTGCTGAAGGTCCTGATGGGCACCGAACTGAGCGCGCCGCCGGTGCCGGTGCCGGGCGAGGACCATTTCCAGCCGCAGATGATCGTGGTCGCCCACGACATCTCCCCGGCCGACATGCTGGCCTTCCGCGACCGCTCCTTCGTCGGCTTCGTGACCGACGTCGGCGGCCAGAACTCGCACACGGCGATCGTCGCGCGCAGCCTTGACATCCCGGCCGCGGTGGGCATGAGCCAGGCCTCGCGCCTGGTCGAGCAGGACGACTGGGTGATCGTCGACGGCGATGCCGGCGTGGTGATCTGCAACCCGAGCGCGCTGGTGCTGGAGCAGTACCGCGCGCGCCAGACGGCCCTGATCAAGGCCAGGAAACGCCTGCTCAAGCTCAAGAAGACGCCGGCGATCACGAAGGACGGCACGCCGGTCACGCTGCTGGCCAACATCGAGCTGCCGGACGATTGCCCGGCGGCGCTGGATGCGGGCGCGGTCGGCGTCGGCCTGTTCCGCTCGGAATTCCTGTTCATGGGCCGCGGCGCCCAGGGCTTGCGCGTGCCGGGCGAGGACGAGCAGTTCGAGCAGTACCGCAAGGCGGTGCTGGCGATGAAGGGCAGGCCGGTCACCATCCGCACGCTCGACGTCGGCGCCGACAAACCGCTGGACCAGACCGAACACACGGCGCTGAATCCGGCGCTGGGCCTGCGTGCGATCCGCTACTGCCTGGCCGAACCGCAGCTGTTCCTGACCCAGCTGCGCGCGATCCTGCGCGCATCAAGCTTCGGCAAGGTGCGCATCCTGATCCCGATGCTGGCGCATGCCTTCGAGATCGACCAGTCGCTGTCGATGATCGAGCAGGCCAAGGCCCAGCTGCGCGAACAGAATATCAAGTTCGACGAGGACATCGAGGTCGGCGCCATGATCGAGATCCCGGCCGCCGCGCTGGCGCTGCCGATGTTCGTCAAGCGCATGGACTTCCTGTCCATCGGCACGAACGACCTGATCCAGTACACGCTGGCCATCGACCGCGTCGACTACGAGGTCGCGCACCTGTACAATCCGCTCCACCCGGCGGTGCTGAACCTGATCGCGATGACGATCGAGGCGGGACGCAAGGCCGGCATCGACGTCGCCGTGTGCGGCGAAATGGCGGGCGACATCAAGCTCACCCGCCTGCTGCTGGGCATGGGCCTGCGCGAATTCTCGATGCATCCGGCCCAGCTGCTGGCGGTCAAGCAGGAAATCCTCGCCAGCGACCTGAAGGCCCTGACCACGCGCACCCGGCGCATCCTGCGCACGATGGAGCCGGCCGACATCGCCGCCGCCGTGGAGCAGCTGCAGTCAATGTAATACCTGATAAAGAATTCATGGGATCTCTTGGAATAGTCTCACCCCAGGCGATGCATTTCGCCGAGCCGCTGCGTTTGCAAAGCGGCGCGACCATCGGCGACTACACGCTGATGTATGAAACCTATGGCACCCTGAACGCGGACAAGTCGAACGCGGTGCTGATCTGCCACGCGCTGAACGCCTCGCACCACGTGGCCGGCCACTACGCCGAGCCGAAGAGCGCCGGCTGGTGGGAAAACATGGTGGGGCCGGGCAAGCCGGTCGACACCGACCGCTTCTTCGTCATCGGCGTCAACAACCTCGGCTCCTGTTTCGGTTCCACCGGTCCGATGCACACCAACCCGGCCACCGGCAAGCCCTACGGCGCCGCCTTCCCGGTGGTGACGGTGGAAGACTGGGTCGCGGCCCAGGCGCGCCTGGCCGACCGCCTCGGCATCGACCAGTTCGCCGCCGTGATGGGCGGCTCGCTGGGCGGCATGCAGGCGCTGGCCTGGTCCATCATGTTCCCGCAGCGCCTGCGCCACTGCATCGTGATCGCGTCGACGCCGAAACTCTCGGCCCAGAACATCGCCTTCAACGACGTCGCGCGCCAGGCCATCCTGACCGACCCGGACTACCGCGGCGGCGACTTCTACGAATACGGCGTGGTGCCCAGGAACGGCCTGAAGGTGGCGCGCATGGTCGGCCACATCACGTATCTGTCGAACGACGACATGGCGGAAAAGTTCGGCCGCAAGCTGCGCAACGCGTCCGAGAACGACGACTACAAGTTCGGCTTCGGCATCGACTTCGAGATCGAATCCTACCTGCGCTACCAGGGCGACAAGTTCTCGGAATACTTCGACGCCAACACCTACCTCCTGATCACCAAGGCGCTGGATTACTTCGACCCGGCGCGCGAGCACGGCGGCAGCCTGGCCAAGGCGCTCGAGAACACGCGCGCCCAGTACCTGATCGCCTCGTTCACCACCGACTGGCGCTTTTCGCCCGAGCGCAGCCGCGAGATCGTGGAAGCGCTGCTGGCCAACCGCCGCAAGGTCACCTATGCCGAGATCGACGCCCCGCACGGGCACGATGCCTTCCTGCTGGAAGATGCGCGCTACATGAACATCGTGCGCGCCTATTACGAACGCATCTGGGAAGAGAAGGGGGCCCAATGAAATTCGAAGACCTGAGCACACTGCGCCCCGACCTGGCCTTCATCGCGCACTGGGTCAAGGACCGCTCGCACGTGCTGGACGTCGGCTGCGGCGACGGCGCCATGCTGCGCTACCTGGAAACCGGCAAGGGGTGCACCGGCTACGGCGTCGAGATCGCCGACGACAAGGTGCTGGAAAGCACCCGCCGCGGCATCAACGTGATCCAGCACGACATGGAAGAAGGCCTGGACCTGTTCGGCGACAACGCTTTCGACATGGTGCTGTGCCTGTCCTCGCTGCAGATGATGCAGCACGTGGAAGCGCGCCTGCGCGACATCGTCCGGGTCGGCAAGGAAGCCATCGTCTCCTTCCCGAACTTCGCCTACTGGCCGCACCGCGCCTCGCTGCTGAAGGGCCGCATGCCGCTGTCGCGCTCGCTGCCCTACCAGTGGTTCGACACGCCCAACGTACGCTATGCCACGATCTACGACTTCAAGGACCTGGCCGAGAAATGCGGGCTCGAGGTGCTGGAATACGTGGCGCTGGCCGAGGGCAGGGTGGTGAACTTCCTGCCGAACCTGCGCGGCAGCCTGGCGGTGTTCCGGCTGCGCAAGAAGGATCTGGTGGTCGCCTGACGTGCGCGCGGATATGCTTGTGTATCATGTGACGTATTGACAATGCATTTCGCATGGAGACCATCATGAACAAGATTTTCAAGCCCGTTGCCCTGCTCGCCCTGTGCGCCGCGATGCAGGCCGCGCCGGCGCAGGAGCGCAGGCAGGACCAGGTGGTGCAGGACGGCATCGCCGTCAAGCCTTTGAAAGGCGGCTGGGCGCGCGACATCCTGGCGCCCGAGGACCAGGTCAACGAGCAATCCGCCCAGCAGTACATGGCGCTGATGAACCAGGCCCAGCAGAAGGGCGCGCTGGTGCCGGCGAGCGACCCGCGCGTGAAACGCCTGCGCACCATTGCCCAGCGCATCATTCCGCATACCGCGCGCTGGAACCAGGAGGCACAGCAATGGAAGTGGCAGGTCAACCTGCTGCAATCGGACCAGGTGAATGCCTTCTGCATGCCGGGCGGGCGGGTGGCCTTCTTCACCGGCATCATCGACAAGCTCAAACTCACCGACGACGAGATCGCCGCCGTGATGGGCCACGAGATCGCGCACGCGCTGCGCGAGCACGGACGCGACCGCCAGACCAAGTCGACCGCGACCGGCATCGCCAGCAGCATCGGCGGCGCGGCCCTGTCGGCGTGGCTGGGCGTCGACGTGCGTGGCGCCGCCAATGCTCTGGGCCAGTTGACCGTGCTGAAATTCTCGCGCGACGAAGAACGCGAAGCCGACCTGGTCGGCCTGGACATCGCCGCGCGCGCCGGCTACGACCCGCGCGCCGGCGTGGCGCTGTGGAACAAGATGGCGTCGCTGAACGAGCGCGGCGCGCCGATCGAACTGCTCTCGACCCACCCGGGCGGCAGCAACCGCATCGAACAGATCCAGGACCACATGAACGTGCTGCTGCCGTTGTACGCGCGCGCGAAAGGCACTTCGGTGGACCGGCTGCCGGCCTACCGCACCAACCTCGCCTCGCAATAAGGACCCGACGCCGGATGGCTCGTTTTGTCAGGAAGGGCCACCAGGCCGAAGCCAATGCCCACGTGCCGCTGCCGGTGCGCGACGGCGTCGCCCCCAGCTACCTGTGGATCACCGAAACCCGGACCGGGGGCATGCTGGCCTTCCTGAACGAGCGCTTCCCGGACGTCGCCGGCCCGCCCTGGGCCGAGCGCCTGGCGCGCGGCGACGTGGTCGATGCGAAGGGCGAGAAGCTGGACCCCGACAGCCATGTGCGCCAGGGCATGCGCATCTGGTACTACCGCGAGCTGGAGCAGGAAACGCCGATCCCGTTCGAGGAGGCCATCCTGTTCCGGGACGAGCACCTGCTGGTGGTCGACAAGCCGCATTTCCTGCCGATGATCCCGACCGGGCGCTTCCTGCGCGAGACCCTGCTGGTGCGCCTGAAGCGCAAGCTGGCACTCCCGCACCTGACCCCGATCCACCGCCTCGACCGCGAGACCGCCGGCGTGGTGATCTTCTCGCACAACCTGGCCACGCGCGGCACCTACCAGTCGATGTTCCAGAAGCGCAGCATCCGCAAGGTGTACGAGGCGCTGGCCCCGATGCTGGAAGGACGCGCGTTTCCCTTCACCTACCGCAGCAGGATGGTCGACGGCGAAAAATTCTTCGTGATGAAGGAAGAGGCGGGCGAGCCGAATTCGGAGACCGTGGTCGAACTGATCGAGCGCAGAGGGGACCTGGCGCGCTACCGCCTGCACCCGCACACCGGCCGCAAGCACCAGCTGCGCCTGCACATGGCGTCGATGGGCGTGCCGATCCTGAACGACGCCTTCTATCCGGTCGCGCTGCCGTGCAAGGGCGACGATTATTCGTCGCCGCTGCAGCTGCTGGCGCGCGGCATCGCTTTCGAGGACCCGCTGACGGGCGAGGCGCGCCGCTTCGAGAGCCGGCGCGAACTGGCCTGGCCGGCGGCGTGAGAATGCGCGCATCTTTTCAGGAGTCATGATGCTATCCTGACCGGAGATTCCTACGGTCAACGCTCATGCCATTCAATCCCCATGCATAAGGCGCGCGAACTCGAGAGCGGGCCGCCCCATGCCGACGCGCGCGAAGCCATCGGCATCATCCTGATCTGCTTCGGCTGGTTCATGCTCGGTTCCGTGCAGGCCGTGCTGGCCTGGAGGCCAGGAAGTGACGCGGGTGCCGGGTTCAGCAACGCTGGTTTCGACGCCATGCTGGTGGTCGAGCTGGTGCTGGCCGCCGTGGCCCTGACGGTGCTGGCGGCACGGCACTACCCGGTGCAGACGCTGTGGCCGCGCGCCTCCTGGCGCGGCGCGCTCGAAGGCGCGGGTCTGTATTTGTGTGTGGTGGCGGTGTGCCAGCTTGGCGCGCTGCTGGTGCCGCAGGAAGCCGGACGGCCGCTGGCCGAGATACTGGAAAAGACCAGCGTGTCCTGGTCCAGCGTGATTCCGATTTCCCTCGTCAACGGCACCTACGAGGAAGTATTCCTGCTCGGCTATCTGATGCGTGGCCTGCGCCGCCATGGCGCATCGACGGCGATCGGCATCACGGTGCTGGTACGGATGCTGTACCACATGTACCAGGGCCCGGCCGGCGTCGTGTCGGTGGCGCTGTGCGGCATCGTCTTCGGCCTGTATTACCAGCGCAGGGGCCAGCTGTTCCCGGTGGTGCTGGCCCACATCATCGCCGACATGGCGGCGTTCCTGCTCTGAATCAGAGCTTGTAATCGATGATCAAGGGCGCGTGGTCCGAGAAGCGCTCGTCCTTGTAGACCGAGACGGCATGCGCCTTGGACGCGATGCCCGGGGTGGCGACGTGGTAATCGATGCGCCAGCCCACGTTCTTGGCCCAGGCCTGGCCGCGGTTGCTCCACCAGGTGTACTGCTCGGGTTCCTGGCTGACCACGCGGTGCACGTCCACCAGGCCCAGCTCGTCGAAGATGCGCGTCATCCAGGCGCGTTCTTCCGGCAGGAAGCCGGAATTCTTCATATTGCCCTTCCAGTTTTTCAGGTCGATTTCCTTGTGCGCGATGTTCCAGTCGCCGCAGATCACGACTTCGCGGCCCTCGGCCTTCAGTTCCATCAGGTGCGGCAGGAACACTTCCATGAAGCGGAACTTGGCCAGCTGGCGTTCGGGCGAGGAGGAGCCGGACGGGCAGTACAGCGAGATCACGGTCAGGTTGCCGACGTCGACGCGGGTGTAGCGGCCTTCGTTGTCGAATTCGACGCAGCCGAAGCCCGTCTTCATCGTGTCCGGCTTGGTGCGGCTGTAGACGCCGGTGCCGGAATAGCCCTTCTTTTCGGCGTAGTGGAAGTGGCCGTGGTAACCGTGCGGCGCGAGGAATTCCTCGGTCATGTCGGGCAACTGGGCTTTCAGTTCCTGGACGCAGATGAAGTCGGCGTCCTGCTTGGCGATCCAGTTGAAGAAGCCTTTCTTGTGGGCGGAACGGATGCCGTTGAGGTTGGCGGAGATAATTCGTGGCATGGGTCGTGAAGAAAATGACAAGAAGGAGGGGGCTGCTGTGACGTTGCCGCAACAACAGCGCGGCCCATCGCGGGCTGATAGTGTAGCGCGTTTTTTGCCAGGCAGGAACGACAGTGTCATCTGCTACACTGCGGCGTGGGCGAAGTAAGCAAACACCTCCTCTTGCCCGATTTATATGGATTCCCACTTGCTGACCTCTTCCGATGACGCCACCCTGGGCGCCTCCGGCGACCTGCCGCATGTCGTCCGCTTCTACGACAACGACGCCGCCCTGATCGCCGAAGTCTCCGATTTCATCGACAGCGCGCTGCGTGCGCGCGGTACCGGCATCGTGATCGCGACCCCGGCCCACCTGGCCGAGCTGCGCCGCCGCCTGGCCGGCCTGGGCAGTGCCGACGGCCGCACCACCTGGTTTTCCGGCCAGCTGATCCTGCTCGACGCCGAACAGGCGCTGGGCCAGTTCATGGAGATCGGAAGAG
>CAJYQM010000518.1 GCA_913777025.1 uncultured Massilia sp.
TTTCAGCAATAAAAAGTTGTTTCCAAAACAGCTTTTTCAGGTAGACTCATGCGGCTGTGGATAGCTTCATAGGAAAGCTGTGATGAGTAAGACCATCGAACACATCGTCGTGGTCGGCGGCGGGTCCGCCGGCTGGCTGGTGGCCGGCGTGATCGCCGCCGAGCACCGCCTGCGCGTCACCCTGGTCGAGTCGCCCGACGTGCCGCCGATCGGCGTCGGCGAAGGCACCTGGCCGTCGATGCGCGATACGCTGCGCCGCATCGGGGTATCGGAAGCCGACTTCTTCCGCGAGTGCGACGCTTCCTTCAAGCAGGGCTCGCGCTTCAACGGCTGGGTCACCGGCGCCGCCGACGACTATTATTTCCACCCTTTCGCACTGCCCCAGGGCCACGGCAGCGCCAACCTGGCGGCCGCCTGGCGTGCAAGCCATCCCGGCGTGCCCTTCGCCGACCTGGTCAGCCACCAGCCGCACCTGTGCGTTGCCGGCCGGGCGCCGAAGCAGGCCCAGACTCCCGAGTTCGCCGCCGTCGCCAACTACGGCTATCACCTGGACGCCGGCAAATTCGGCGTCTTCCTGCGCGGGCACTGCGTCGGCAAGCTGGGCGTGCGCCACCTGCTGGACCACGTCGACGCCGTCGAATCGCAGGAAAACGGCGACATCGCCGGGCTGCGCCTGCGCCGCCACGGGCTGCTCGGCGCCGACCTGTTCATCGATTGCACCGGCATGCAGTCGCTCCTGCTCGGCCAGCACTACGGCGTGCCGCTGGTGCCGCAGCGGCATGTGCTGTTCAACGACTGCGCGCTCGCCGTGCAGGTGCCGTACGCCACGCCGGACGCGCCGATCGCCTCCCAGACCACGTCCACGGCCCAGGCCAGCGGCTGGATCTGGGATATCGGCCTGCCCGCGCGGCGCGGGGTCGGCCACGTGTATTCCTGCGCCCACACCAGCGACGACGAGGCCTTCGATGCGCTGCGCCGCTACGTCCTCGCCACCGGCGGCCCGGATGACATCAGCCCGCGCAAGCTGCGTTTCGAGCCCGCCTACCGCAAGCGCTTCTGGCACCGCAACTGCCTGGCCATCGGCCTGTCCGCGGGCTTCATCGAGCCGCTCGAGGCGTCCGCGCTGGCCCTGGTCGAGATGTCGCTGGAGTGGCTCGCCGACGACATGCCGGCCACGCGCGCGGAGGTCGACATCGTCGCGGCGCGCTTCAACGAAGCCTTCACTTACCGCTGGGAGCGCATCATCGAGTTCCTCAAGCTGCACTACGTGCTCTCGAAACGCGATACGCCCTATTGGCTGGACCACCGCAAGGCGGCCAGCGTGCCCGAGCGCCTGCGCGAACTGCTGGCCTTGTGGCGCACCCGCCCGCCCTCGCGCCGCGACCTCCCCCGCATCGAAGAGGTATTCCCCTCGGCCAGCTATCAATATATCCTGTACGGGATGCGTTACCCGCTCGAAGGCGCGGCGCGCGCATCCGACCTGCCGCAAGAGGCCGACCGCCACTTCCAGGATACGGCGCGCCTCACGGCCAGGATGCTGCAGCTGCTTCCGTCCAACCGGGAACTGCTGGCGCATATCCGGGCGCACGGCCTGCCGCGGATCTGACATCCAGGACACATAACAACGACAAAGAGACACCATGCCCAACCACGCACTGCTGAACAACATCGAGCACAAGCACCTGCGCGTCATCACGGCGCGCGGGGCCGAATACGGCGACGCCGTCATGTCCGCCCTCACCTTCCCGGCCGAATTCCGCGAGCTGCAGGCCCACTACCCGATCGTCTTCGCCAGGAATGCCGACGGCACCGGCTTCGATCCGGTGGTCCTGTTCGGCTTCCAGCAGGGCGAGAACCTGTTCCTGGACGGCGGCAAATGGGACGCCCCGGTGATCCCGCTGACCCACGAGCGCCAACCCTTCATGATCGGCCGCGGCGGCGAGGAACTGTCGGTCCACATCGACCTGGACCACCCGCGCGTGGCCGGCGGCGGCAATGCGGACGGCATCGGCGAGCCGCTGTTCCTGACCTACGGCGGCACCAGCGAATACCTGGAGCGCATGGCTTCCGTGCTGCGTACCATCCACGACGGGCTGGACGCGTCGGCCGGCTTCATGGCCGCGCTGCGCGACCTCGAGCTGCTCGAATCCTTCGTGGTCGACATCGAACTCGACGACGGCTCCCAGAACCGCCTGGGCGGCTTCTACACGATCCACGAGGAGCGCCTGATGGGCCTTCCGGGCGAGCAGCTGGAGCGCCTCAGCCGCGCCGGCTACCTGAGCGCGATGTATATGGCGATCGCTTCGCTGTCGCAGTTCCGCGCGCTGATCGACCGGAAGAACCGCGCCAATGCTCGCGATCGATAAGGCGGTGCGCGAGCTGGACGTCGGCGCCAGGCTGCCCGACGAGCTGCTGCGCGCCACCCAGCCCTACATCGTGCGCGGCTACGCCAGCGCCTGGCCGATCGTGCGTGCCGGCCTCGAATCCGCGGACATGGCCGACGCCTACCTGCGCCGCCACTACCGCGACGCCACCGTCAACGCCATGCTCGGCAAGCCGGAGATCCGGGGCCGCTTCTTCTACAACGACACGCTCGACGGCTTCAATTACATCACGGTGCGCGCCCGCCTGGACGCCGTGCTGGACGAGCTGAAAGTGCAGCGCGACATGGCGGCGCCCGGCGCGATCTACGTCGGCTCGACCACGATCGACACCGCGCTGCCGGG
>CAJYQM010000519.1 GCA_913777025.1 uncultured Massilia sp.
CTTCAATATCTGGAGCCCATCATGGCCGAGCCGACCCCGCACACCGACACCCTCACCACCGAATTCTGCCTGCGCCTGGGACGCGCCTGGGCCACGCTGTCGCGCCGCCTCGACAGTTCGCTCGGCAGCCACCACGGCATCAGCTTCGCGGATTACCAGTTGCTGCTGCAACTGCACCGCGCGCCGGGCGGGCGCCTGCGCCGCGTCGACCTGGCCGAGCGCCTGGGCCTGACCGCGTCCGGCGTCACCCGCTCGCTGCTGCCGCTGGAAAAGATCGGCCTGGTCACGCGCCAGAGCGACCCGCGCGACGCCCGCGTCGGCTACGCCTCGATCACGGACACAGGCAGGGAACTGGTGACGAACGCCACCGTCGTCGTCGACAACGTCAGCCGCAACGCCCTGGGCGGCCCGGCCCGCGCCCAGCTGGAAGCGGCGTCCAGCTTGATGGCCCAACTTGCCGGTGTTTCCCATTAGAATTACAAACAGACAAGAGATCTGGGGATCAGATGGCCGCGCCACCTCAATCCGCGCTGATGCGCGACCGCAATTTCACATGGCTAATGAGCGGCAGCGTCATTTCCGCCCTCGGCGACCAGTTCAGCATGATCGCCCTGCCCTGGCTGGTGCTGAAACTCACCGGCGATCCGCTGGCGCTGGGCCTGGTGGTGGCGCTGATGGGCATCCCGCGCGCGGTCCTGATCCTGTTCGGCGGCGCGCTGGTCGACCGCTACTCGCCCAAGCGCGTGCTGATGCTGAGCAAGCACGCCAACACCTTGCTGCTGGGCGTGCTGGCGCTGCTGGTATTCCGCGGCGAGGTCACGCTGCCCATCGTCACCGTGCTGGCGCTGGGCCTGTCGCTGGCCTCGGCCTTCAGCATCCCGGCCGGCACCTCGATGCTGCCGCATGCGATTCCTGCGCAACGGCTGCAGGCGGCGAATGGCATCCTGATGTCGATCCGCCAGGTCACGATGCTGGCCGGACCGTTGCTGGCCGGCCTGCTGTTCGCATTGGCCGGCGACGGCAGCCACGGGATGCAGGATGCGCGCGGCCTGGGGCTGGCCTTCGGCTTCGATGCCTTCAGTTTTGCGCTGTCCGCCTGGACGCTGGCCAAGGTGAAGCCGCTGCCGCGCCCCGAAGACCAGGCACAGCCGCAGCGCCAGCCCCTGCTGCGCTCGGTCGGCGCCGGCATCGCCGCCGTCTGGCGCGACGCCACGCTGCGCACCGCGTTTCTCTACTGGGGCCTGTGCTCCTGCGTGGTCGGCGGCATCCTGCAAGTGGCGCTGCCGCTGCTGGCCAGCAACCGCCTGCACGGGGCGTCGGCGCTGGCCCTCCTTGCCGGGGCGCAAGGGGCCGGCTCGCTGGCCGGCATGGCGATCACGGGACTCGTCGGCCGGCGCCGTATCGGCAACCTGGGCGTCACCCTGCTGCTGCTCGACGGCATCATCGGCCTCTTGATGCCGCTGCTCGGCATGATCACGACCAGCTGGCAGGGTGCGGCGGTCACGGCGGTCATCGGCGTGCTGGGCGGCTTCGTCAACGTGACCGTCTACACTTGGGTGCAGCAGCGCGTGCCGCAGGCGATGCTGGGGCGCACGATGAGCATCTTCATGTTCGTGGTGATGGGCTTGACGCCGCTGTCGGCCGCGCTTGCCGGCTGGCTGGCGGACTGGCTGCCGCTGGGGGCGCTGTTCACGGGGGCCGGGCTGTTCCTGGCGGCGGCGGCGCTGCTGGCCTGGCTGCTGACGCCGATGCGCTCGCTGACGAATGCCGAGCCGGCATCTGCGCGGGCGCTGTAAGGTCGCCCTTCAGTACACCCGCTCGACCTGCAGCCCCTTCGCGCGCAACAAGACCGGCAGGCTGTCCTTGCCGATCAGATGCATGAGGCCGACGGCCGCCATCGTCCTGTCTTCACGCTTCAGCAAGTCATCGAGTTTGTCGGCCATCGGCACGTTGCGTTCGGCCAGGACGCGGCGCTGCATGACCTGCGACGACAGCCGCGGGTCATGCTCGTATTTGCGCGCCAGCGCGTCGAGCGTGGCGCGATCGGCCCTGGCCCAGCCATTGGTGAGCGCCTGTACGTCCTGTTGCGCTTCGCCCGAATCCATCGATGCGAGGGTCTCGTCCAGCATCGTCCACTGGTCGGCAACGGGCAGGCGGTCGAACAGGTCGAGCTGGCTCTCGACCGATTCCAGGGCGATGACCTTGATGTGCCGGCCATGTGCGAGCGTGGCCAGGTGCGCGTCGACGGACAGGTCGGGCCGATAACCGAGTTTGGCGTATTCGACCGTCGACAGGGTGATGAACAGCATCCACGGCTTGAACCGGGTGGGCAGCGTCGCCGGCACGCCCAGCGCCTCCAGGCGGCGCGCCAGCCGCGGTCCGAGCGCCGGCGGCATGGCGGCGACGATGGCGGGCGTGGTCAGGGCGACGCGCTGGACCGCCGCGGCCGCCTCCGCTGGCTGCACGGTGGGATCGATTTCCAGCGCCAGCGCGGTCGACGCCGCCAGCGCCTGGGTGACGCTGTCGTCGAGCGGGAAAAATTCGGGCAGTCCCATGTGGATGGTGCCGAACAGATACATCGTGTGCGCGTGGCCGCTGACCTTGAACAGCGCACCGCGCTCGACCGCCCAGGCCTGGCTGGCCAGCAGGCTGCACGCAGCGAGGAGAACAAGCATGATCCGACGGGCCATCAGGGTTTCCTTGAAGATGAGTAAAGTCGGAATTCTATCCACGTATGTTCGCTGTCGCCATGCAATATCGATCAACGCGCTCCCTTTTTTCCACCATCGCAAGCGCTCGGAAGTATCCTCGAATTATGAAGCCAGCGCCACGCTGCCTGCAGCATGGGTCGCACTGCACACGCGGTTACGGCCACCGCGTTTTGCCAGGTACAGCTGGGCATCCGCCAGGGCAACCAGCCTGGAAAACTCGAAGCTGCCGTCGACGGGCATCGCCGCGATGCCGATACTGACCGTTGCACCGGAAGGCAGCTCAGGATGCGAAGAGCTTGTTCGGTGAAATTCCTGCCTGACGTGCTCGGCAAGTCTGATCAGCGATTCGCCTGAATGGCCATCGACAACGAAACAGAACTCTTCCCCGCCCCACCGGCATGGCACGATGTGCGGGCTGGCGAGGGTGCGCATGATCTCGCCCATCATGACCAGAACCCTGTCACCCATGTCATGTCCATGCTGGTCGTTCAGCATCTTGAAATGATCAATATCGAGCAACAGTACGGCCAGTGAGGGAATGGATCGTTCCGGCGCCAGGACCGCGTTGATGTGGGAGCGAATTCCCCGTCGGTTCAATAGTCCCGTCAGCGGATCGAGCCCGGCAACAGCTTTTGACTCGCCGACGAGGCGAAGCAGGACCAGCAGGAAAAGTATCCAGTTGCCGACCAGCGCATTTGCCATCACACCCAGCCAGATGACGATATTGGCAAGCGGAAGCTCGGGCGCCCCATAGGTAATGGGTGTGGAGCTGGTGATGACGATAAGCCCCTGTGCCAGCGAGGCCGCGCCCTCGGCCAGCAGGACGGCGGCGGCGATCCGGTAGGCGCGGCCTGACTGCCGCTCCCGATATCGCCACAGGTACCATGCGGTCAGCGCGTTCACGGCCGCCTGGTAGCTCGCTTGTGTGAAGATGCGCGCAACGCTGTCCGGCACGGCCAGCGTAAACACCAGGGTCAGCAGTACGGCAATGGCAATGAGCAGG
>CAJYQM010000520.1 GCA_913777025.1 uncultured Massilia sp.
AGTCACATGATGCGCGTGCTGGAAGAGAAGCTGGGGACGCGCCTGCTCAACCGCACGACGCGCAGCGTGGCGCCGACCGAGGCCGGCGAACTGTTCCTGCGCCGGATCGAACCGCTGCTGCGCGACCTGGGCGCGGCGCTGGACGAGGTGAGCGGTTCGAACGAACAGGCAAGCGGCAATCTGCGCATCAACGCCAGCGAACCGGTAGCGCGCCTGCTGCTGGAGGAGACGGTGCCGGCGTTCCAGGCGCGCCATCCGGACGTGGTGCTGGACCTGTTCGTCGACAACCGCCTGGTCGACATCGTCGCCGAGGGCTTCGACGCCGGCATCCGCCTGCTTGAGATGATCCCCCAGGACATGCACGTGGCGCCCTTCGGCGCGCCGGTGCGCTTCCTGCCGCTGGCGTCGCCCGCTTACCTGGCGCGGCAGGGGACGCCGCGCGTGCCCGACGACCTGCACAAGCATCGCTGCATCCACATCCGCATGCAGAGCGGCAAACCGTATCGCTGGGAGTTCGCGCGTCATGGCGAGGTGCTCAGCATCGATGCGCCAGGCACCCTGACGCTGAACCAGCTGCACCTGATGGTCGAGACCGCGGCGGCCGGCATGGGCATTGCCTACGTGCCGGAATTCGTCGCGCGCGCGCAACTGGCCGATGGCCGCCTGGTGCCGCTGCTGGAAGACTGGTGCCTGCCGCCGTCAAGCATGGCTTTGTACTACCCCGGCCACCGGCACGTGCCGGCGGCGCTGCGGGCCTTCATCGCGGTGCTGCAGGAAGGGCTGCCACCGTCTTGAGCGCGGCGGTACTGGCGGCTTGCGGCGCCGCCGGTCGCTTGCCCAGCAGGTAGTAATCCAGCGCCTGGCGCGCGATCGGCGCCGCCGAACCGGCGCCCCAGCCGCCGTTCTCGACCACCAGCGCCAGCGCGATCTTCGGCTTGTCGGCCGGGGCGAAGGCGATGAACAGGCCGTTGTCGCGCAGGTGTTCGGGCGTCATGTTGCGGTTGTACTTGGCGCCCTTCAGGCCGACCACCTGCGCGGTGCCGGTCTTGCCGCCGGCGATGTAGCCGGCATCGTGGAAGACCTTGAAGCCCGAGCCGTCCTTTTCGGTGGTGACGCCGACCATCGCGCGTTTCACGAAGTCGATGTTCGCCTGCTTGAGCGGGATGCGGCCGGACGGCGTCGGCACCGTCAGCGAGCGCTGGTGGGACTGGCCGTCCTCGAGCATCTTGACCAGGTGCGGCTTCATCACCACGCCGTCGTTGGCCAGCGTGGAGACGGCATGCGCCAGCTGCAGCATCGTGTAGTTGTTGAAGCCGTTGCCGATCGAGACCGAGATGGTGTCGCCGCCAACCCATTTCTGGGCCGCGCGGTTGCGCCTGAAACGCTCGCGCTTCCATTCCTGCGAGGGCAGCACGCCGGTCTTTTCGTGTTCGAGGTCGATGCCGGTCGGTGAGCCGAAGCCGAAGGGCTTCATGAAGCGGCTGATGGCGTCGATGCCCATGTCGTTGCCGAGCTGGTAGTAATAGGTGTCGCAGGAGACCACGATCGAGCGGTACATGTCGACCCGGCCGTGCCCCTGCGGCACGTCGTCGTTGAAGCGGTGGCCGCCCAGCATGAAGAAGGCCGGGTCGTTGATCGCCTGTTCCGGACGGCGCGTGCCCAGTTCCAGCGCGGCCAGTGCCATGAAGGGCTTGAAGGTGGAGCCGGGCGGATAGGTGCCGGACAGCGGGCGGTTCATCAGCGGCTTGTCGGACGAGGTGTTCAATTCGGACCAGGACTGGGTGTCGATGCCGTCCACGAACAGGTTCGGATCGAAGCCGGGACGCGAGACATAGGCCAGCACGTCGCCGGTGTCGGGCTCGATCGCGACCAGGGCGCCGCGCTGGTCGCCGAAGGCCTGCTCGATCACCTTCTGCAGCTCGATGTCGATCGACAGCACCAGGTTCGTGCCCGGTACCGCCGGCGTGCGCGACAGCGTGCGCACCGCGCGGCCGCCGGCCGAGCGCTCGATTTCCTCGTAGCCGGTATGGCCGTGCAGCTGGCGCTCGTAGCTCTTCTCGATGCCTTCCTTGCCGATATGGTCGGTGCCGTTGTAGTTGGACGCGTCGTCGCTGTCGCCGAGCGCCTTCGCTTCCTTCTGGTTGATGCGGCCGATGTAGCCCAGCACGTGCGAAGCGACCTCTTTCATCGGGTACTGGCGCAGCAGGCGCGCCTGGACTTCGACGCCGGGGAAGCGGAAGCGCTCGGCGGCGAAGCGGGCGACTTCCTGGTCGGACAGGCGGGTACGCAGCGGGATGCTGGAAAAATTCGGCGATTCCGCCATCAACTGCTTGAAGCGCCTGCGGTCCCTGGGCTCGATGGCGACCAGCTTGGACAGTTCATCGATGACGGAATCGGGATTGGCTTCGAGCTTGGACGGCGTGATCTCGAGCGTGTAGGCGGAGTCGTTGGTGGCCAGGACCACGCCGTTGCGGTCCAGGATCAGGCCGCGGGTGGGGACGATCGGCACCAGGGCGATGCGGTTGTCCTCGGCCTGGGCCATGTACTGGTTGTGCTTGACGACCTGCAGCCACACCCAGCGCGCGACCAGCAGGCCGAAGCAGATGAAGACGAATACCACCATCGCCACCAGGCGCGTGCGGAACAGGTGGATCTCGCGATCACTGTCTTTGAACTCGGTCATGCAGAACTCGGCCGCAAAGCGGGCGAGTATAGCAAACCGTGCAATTTAGTATGTTTCTGATTGTTACCTTGTAATGACGGTGGCCGCGCGCTCCGCCGAGCCGCCGACCAGCAGCGCGTCGCCGTCGAGGCGCGTGCGGATCAGGCAATCGCGGCCCGTGGTCTTCCCCTGGCGCAGGACCAGGCCGCGCTGCAGGGCCACGCTGAGCGCGCCGGCGGCGACGCCGGTGGCGCTGTCCTCGAGGGCCGGGTCCAGGTGGTTGAAGTTGCGGCCTTCAAACGCCCCGTCCGGGCGGCGGTACCAGGCATAGATGCCGTTCACGTCCGCTTGCCGGCCCCACCCGGCGATGGCCGCCAGGTCCGGCCGCAGCGCATGCAGCGTGTCCGGGTTCGCCACCTCGGCCAGCAGTTTCGGGCTGCCGACCGAGGCCAGTTGCGGCACCGAGGCCAGGGGTGTGCCGAGCAGCGCCGCCACCTGTTCCACGTCCACGTCGACTTCCGGCACCGGCTGCGCCGCCAGCCGCACGAAATAGTCGCCGCCTTCGCGCACGAGTTCAAGACGCTGGCCCTTCATCGCCGTTTCCACCGCGATCGCCGCCGGCGCACCGGGGCGCGCGAACAGCACCGCGGCCACGGCCAGGGTCGCGTGCAGGCACAGGGGACTGCGCATGTGCGGGTAGAAGTAGTCGACCCGGATCGTGGGGCCGTCTTCGTCGATGAAGACGCAGGTCGTGTTGCGTTCGCGGGCCAGCGCCTGGCGCGCGCCGGCATCCTGGCCGGCGTGTTCGATCACCAGCGCCGGGTTCCCGCTGCCGGGGCGGGCACTGAAGCAGGTCAAGGTGTGGACGTGCATGTTTCTCAATTGTCGGGTTCGTAAGTTATACTGTGTTTATATACAGTAGTTTTAATTTTTAAGACTCACTTCGAAGATTCCAGCCATTATCGCAGCGAACCATGCCAACCCAGCCACCATCCGCCGCGCAGGTCCTGCCAGCTCAGTTACCCGACTACGCCGAGCTGTTCTGCCTGTCGAACTTCTCCTTCCTGCAGGGGGCTTCGCACGCGGAGGAACTGGTGGCGCGGGCAGTGCAGCTGAATTACGCGGCGCTGGCGCTCACCGACGAGTGCTCGCTGGCCGGCGTGGTGCGCGCGCACGGGGAAGCCAAGCGCGCCGGATTGCCGCTGCTGATCGGCGCCCACTTCCACCTGCGGGATGCCGGCGGCGGCCATGCACTGTCGCTGCTCCTGCTGGCGCAAAACCGCAACGGCTACGGCAACCTGGCGGAGCTGATCACGCTGGGGCGCACGCGCAGCGAGAAGGGCAGCTACCGGCTGCATCCGGCCGACATCGAGGCGCCACCGCAGGCGCTGGCCCACCTGCGCGGCATGCCCGACTGCCTGGCGATCTTGCTGCCGGCCTACCCGAGCCACGAGCGCGCGGGCATCGACCGCCTGCACGCCCAGGCCGCGTGGATGGCGCAGCTGTTCCCGGGGCGCGCCTGGATCGGCCTGAACCTGCTGCACCGGGCCTTCGACGACGCGCACCGCGCGGCCGTCCAGGAAGTCGGCTGGCAGCATGGCCTGCCCATCGTCGCGCTGGGCCACGTGGTGATGCACGTGCGTTCGCGCAAACCCCTGCAGGACACGCTGTCCGCCATCCGCATCGGCCAGCCGGTGGCCGAATGCGGCTACGGGTTGGCGCAGAACGCCGAGCAGCACCTGCGCTCGCGCGTGCGCCTGGCCAACATCTACCCGCGCGCGGCGCTGGCGGAAACCCTGCGCATCGCCGGCCTGTGCGGCTTCTCGCTGGACGAGCTGCGCTACGAATACCCGGACGAGGTGGTCCCGCCCGGCCACACGGCCGCCAGCTACCTGCGCAGCGAAACCTGGATCGGCGCGCACCGGCGCTTCCGCGAAGGCATCCCGGCAAAGGTGCAGCAGCAGATCGAGCACGAGCTGGCGCTGATCGCCGAGATGCGCTACGAACACTACTTCCTCACCGTGTACGACATCGTGCGCTTCGCGCGCTCGCAGCACATCCTGTGCCAGGGCCGCGGCTCGGCCGCCAACTCGGCGGTGTGCTACTGCCTGGGCATCACCGAAGTCGACCCGGCGCGGGCGAACCTGCTGTTCGAGCGCTTCATCTCGAAGGAGCGCAATGAGCCGCCCGACATCGACGTCGACTTCGAGCACCAGCGCCGCGAGGAGGTCATCCAGTACATCTATGGCAAGTACGGGCGCACCCGGGCGGCGCTGGCGGCGGTGGTGATCAGCTACCGGCCCAAGAGCGCGCTGCGCGACAGCGGCCGCGCGCTGGGCATCGACCTCGCCATCGTCGACAAGGTCTGCAAGCAGCACCACTGGTTCGACAGCAAGGCCGATCTGCTGAACCGCCTGGCCGAGAGCGGCCTCGATCCGGAAGCGCCGCTGTCGCAGCAGTGGGCCTCGCTGGCCCAGCGCCTGCTGGGCTTCCCGCGCCACCTGTCCCAGCATCCCGGCGGTTTCGTGATGGCGCGCGGCCAGCTGTCGCGCCTGGTCCCCATCGAGAACGCCACCATGGAAGCGCGCAGCGTGATCCAATGGGACAAGGACGACCTCGAGGAGCTGGGCCTGATGAAGGTCGACGTGCTGGCGCTGGGCATGCTGTCGATGCTGCGGCGCGGCCTGGAACTGGTCGGCCAGCGCCGCGGCACCGTGTTCGAGATGCAGGACATCCCGCACGACGATCGAGCCACCTACGACATGATCTGCCGGGCCGACACCGTCGGCGTGTTCCAGATCGAGTCGCGCGCGCAGATGAGCATGCTGCCGCGCATGAAGCCGCGCGAATTCTACGACCTGGTCATCGAAGTGGCCATCGTGCGGCCCGGGCCGATCCAGGGCGGCATGGTCCACCCCTACCTGAAGCGCCGCGAACAGAAGCAGACGGTCACCTACCCGAGCCCGGACATGGAAAAAGCGCTGAAGCGCACGCTGGGCGTGCCGATCTTCCAGGAGCAGGTGATGCAGGTGGCGATCCTGGCCGCCGGCTTCACGCCGGGCGAGGCGGACCAGCTGCGCCGGGCGATGGCGGCCTGGAAGCGCAAGGGCGGGCTGGAGCGCTACTACGAACGTATCGTCGGCGGCATGCTGGCGAATGGCTACGACATCGCCTTCGCCGAGCAGATCTTCAGCCAGATCCAGGGCTTCGGCGAATACGGCTTTCCCGAGTCGCACGCGGCCAGCTTCGCGCTGCTGGCCTATGCCAGTTCCTGGCTCAAGTGCCACGAGCCGGCCGCCTTTTTGTGCGCGCTGCTGAACAGCCAGCCGATGGGCTTCTACAGTCCCTCGCAGCTGGTGCAGGATGCGCGCCGCCACGGCATCGAGGTGCGCCCGGCCGACGTCATGGTGAGCGGCTGGGATTGCGTGCTGGAAGACCTGGACGACGCCGAGCGCACCCAGCCCCCGGTGCGCCTGGGCCTGCGCATGCTGCGCGGATTCAGCCAGGAAGCGGCCGAACGCATCGAACTGGCGCGCGCGATCCGGCCCTTCGCCGGCGTGGCCGACCTGGCGCGCCGCGCCCACCTGGACCGCGGCGACCTGCAGGTGCTGGCCGGCGCCAACGCGCTGGGTGCCCTGGCCGGGCACCGGCGCCAGGCGCTGTGGGAAGCGGTGGGCGCGGTGCCGGACCGCGATTTATTGCGGCCGACGGAACCCGTCGAGGAAACGCCGCTGCTGGCGGCGCCGAGCGAGGGCCAGGACATCGTCGGCGACTACCGCGCCCAGGGCCTGACGCTGGGCCGCCATCCGTTGGCGCTGCTGCGCGAACAGCTGCTGGCCAAGCGCTTCATTCCGGCCGACGTCCTGCATGATTTCCAGAACGGCCAGCTGGCGCGCGCCTGCGGCATCGTCACCGTGCGCCAGCGGCCGGGCACGGCCAAGGGCGTGCTGTTCCTGACGCTGGAAGACGAAACCGGCAACGTCAACGTGATCGTCTGGCCGACGCTGGTCGAGCAGCAGCGGCGCGAGGTGCTGAACGCGCCGCTGCTGGGAGTGTACGGGGTGTGGCAGAAGGAAGGGGAGGTGCGCCACCTGGTGGCCAAGCGGCTGGTGGACATGTCGCACCTGCTGGGGAAGCTGGATACGCGGAGCAGGGATTTTTGTTAGCGGCGACGCGCTGCGCCGCCAACGGGAGAAACGCGTGAACGATACGCAGACGGTGTCAGAACTCTTCCCAATCGCCAGCCGCCACCGGCTCGCGCTTGACCGGCTTGGCCGCGATCGCCTTGGGTGCCGGCGCCGCCTTGCGCGCCACGGCCGGACGTGCGGCCGGCGCGGCGGCGGCAGCCACCGGCCTGGTCACCGGCACGGCCACGCTGTGCGCCCAGTCCAGCTTGAACACACTGACCACCTCGGCCAGCTTCCCGGCCTGGTCCTGCATCGAAGCCGCGGCGGCCGCCGCTTCCTCGACCAGGGCCGCATTCTGCTGGGTCACCTGGTCCATCTGGCCGATTGCCTGGTTGACCTGTTCGATGCCGCCGGTCTGTTCCTGGCTGGCGCTGGTGATCTCGGCCATGATGTCGGTCACGCGACGGATGCTGGTGACGACCTGTTCCATCGTGCTGCCGGCCTGGTCCACCAGCCTGGCGCCGGCGTCGACGCTGGCGACGGAGGCGGTGATCAGTTCCTTGATTTCCTTGGCCGCGGCGGCGGAGCGCTGGGCCAGGTTGCGCACTTCGGAGGCCACGACCGCGAAGCCGCGGCCCTGTTCGCCGGCGCGCGCCGCTTCCACGGCCGCGTTCAGCGCCAGGATGTTGGTCTGGAAGGCGATACCGTCGATCACGCCGATGATGTCGGCGATGCGGCTGGCCGATTGATGGATCGCGCCCATCGTGGTCACCACGTCGCCGACCACGGCGCCGCCCTGGACCGCCACTTCGGAGGCGGCGATGGCGAGCTGGTTGGCCTGGCGGGCGTTGTCGGCGTTCTGGCGCACGGTCGTGGTCAGCTCCTCCATCGAGGCCGCCGTTTCTTCGAGGGCGCCGGCCTGCTGTTCGGTGCGCGACGACAGGTCGAGGTTGCCGGCGCTGATTTCGCGCGAGGCGGTGGCGATGGTGTCGGTGCCGCCGCGGACCTGGGTGACGATGCCGACCAGGCTGTCGTTCATGTGGCGCAGGGCGCGCAGCAGGGCGCCGGTTTCGTCCCGGGTCGAGGCTTCGATGCGGTGGGTCAGGTCGCCGGCGGCCACGGTTTCGGCCACGGTCACGGCATCCTGGATCGGGCGAACGATGCCGCGGGTGAGCACCCACGAGAACCAGGCGCCCAGCAGCACGGCGCAGGCGGCCAGGCCCATGAGCAGCTTGGTGCTCCACACCGCGTTGTCGTCGATGGCGCCGGCGGTCGCGTCCATGCTGGCGCGCTGCATCGTCACCAGGTCCTGCAGCAGGTCCTGGTACAGCTTGGCCGCCGGGGTGAATTCCTTGTCCAGCAGGCGTGCCGCTTCTTCCTCATTGCCGTCGGCCTTGGCCTTGACCGCGCCGTCGCGCGAGGCGCTGTAGGCCTTGCGCTGCTCGAGGATTTTTGCAAACAGTGCCTTTTCCGGGCCGCTGGCCGCGATCAGCGGCTCGATCTGCTTGAGCAGTTCGGCGGCCTTCTTGACGGAGGCGGCCGAGTCTTCCTTGAAGTAGGCGCCGAGCGAAGGGTCGGTGCTCTTGACGATCGCGGCGGTGCGGCGGATCGAGGCGAAGTTCAGGCTGTACCAGTCGGTGATCAGGCGTTCCTTGGCGAGCGGCACGGCCATCATGGCCTTGGTCGAGGTCACCACTTCCATCAGGCGCAGCGCGCCGGCGGCGGCGATCACCACGGTCATTGCCAGGATCAGCGAGAAGCCCAGTCCCAGGCGCTTGCCGATCTTGATGTTTGCAAAAAATCCCATAACGAGTCCTTTTTTCAGAAATGAGGCGAGCCGCACGTGAAGGAACCTGCTCGAATCGGGGAGCATGGGGCACGGACGAGGGGGCAGGCCGGAAGCGGAAATTGTACCGCCAAGGACTTTCTTTAAGGAATCAAAAGTTCCACATGGAAAGCTTTTTGCAACACTTTTGTAGGTATTATCCGACAGTGCACTAGAAGGATTGTTAAATTTCACATTGTTGCAGTAAGAATGATCTGGTAGGCTGAAAAAAGCGGTATGCCCCGACGCCTACCATTTTTTGATTCACCCAAACCAAGTGAAGTCTCGATGAAGTCCTCCAGCCTCCTCCGTAACACTCTCCTCGCCGCCGGCCTGATCGGCGGTGCCGCCCACGCCGCGCAGCTGCCGGCGCCGTTCGCCGCCCAGCTGAACGCCAACTACCCGGCCATCGAAACCCTGTACCAGGACCTGCACCGCAATCCGGAAATCGGTTTCGCCGAACACCAGACCTCGGCCAAGCTGGCCAAGCTGGCCAAGGAACTGGGCTTCGACGTCACCACCGGCGTCGCCGGCACCGGCGTGGTCGCGATCCTGAAGAACGGCCCCGGCCCGACCGTGATGCTGCGCACCGAAATGGACGCGCTGCCGGTGCAGGAGAAGACCGGCCTGCCGTACGCCAGCAAGGCGACCACCAAGAACGCCGCCGGCGAGACCGTGGCGATGGCCCACGCCTGCGGCCACGACCTGCACATGTCGGCCTGGTACGGCACCGCCAAGCTGATGGCGGACAACCGCAAAGCCTGGAGCGGCACCCTGATGCTGATCGGCCAGCCGTCCGAGGAAACCGTGCACGGCGCCGAAGCGATGCTGAAGGACGGCCTGTTCACGCGCTTCCCGAAGCCTGACTACGCGCTGTCCTTCCACGACGACGCCACCATGCCGTCCGGGACCATCATGTACCACGCCGGCCCGTTCCGCGCTTCGTCGGACGTCGTCAACATCACCGTGTTCGGCCAGGGCGGCCACGGCGCCGTGCCGCACGAGGCGCGCGACCCGATCGTGATCGCCTCGCGCATCGTGCTGGCGCTGCAGACCCTGGTCGCGCGCGAGAACAACCCGATCGATCCGCTGGTCATCACCGTCGGCAGCATCCACGGCGGCACCGTCGCCAACATCATCCCGGACCAGGTCAAGCTGTCGCTGTCGGTGCGTACCTTCAAGCCGGAAGTGCGCAAGCGCGT
>CAJYQM010000521.1 GCA_913777025.1 uncultured Massilia sp.
GGCCAGGCTGGAGTAGCCGGTGCCGAAATCGTCGACCGCCAGCTGCACGCCCATCGCGGCCAGCTGGGCCATGGTCGCGGCGGCGGCGGCCGGGTTTTCCATCAGCACGCTCTCGGTGATTTCCAGCGTCAGCCAGGACGGCTCGCAACCGGTCTCGCCCAGCAGGCGCGCCACGCGGCCGGCCAGGTCCTGCTGGCGGAACTGGCGCGCCGACATGTTCACGCTCATGCGCGCCGGCGCCAGGCCCAGGCGCGCAAGCAGCGCCTGCTGGCGCAGCGCCTCGGCCAGCGCCCACTCGCCGATCGGCACGATCAGGCCGGTCTCCTCGGCCAGCGGGATGAAGTCGGACGGCGGCACCAGCGCCCCGCCCTTCGGCTGCCAGCGCAGCAGGGCTTCCAGCCCGACGATGCGGCCGGAGACGGCATCGACCTGGGGCTGGTAGTGCAGCACGAACTCGTCCTGCAGCAGGCCGCGCTGCAGCCCGGTCTCCAGGCGCAGGTGCTCGTGGGCGTGCGCGCCCATGTCGGCGGCATAGAAGTGGTAGTGATTGCCGCCGCTGCCCTTGGCGCGGTACATGGCGCTGTCGGCCGCCTGCAGCAGCGCGGCGCTGTCCTGGCCGTCGCGCGGGTACATCGCGATGCCGATGCTCCCGGTCGGGAACACTTCCTGGCCGGCCAGCACCAGCGGCTGGAACAGGCGATCGAGCAGCTTGTGCGCGACCAGCGCCGCATCCTCGGGCGCGGCCAGGTCGTCCAGCACCACCACGAATTCGTCGCCGCCCTGGCGCGCCACGGTGTCGCTCTCGCGCAGGCTGGCGCCCAGGCGGCGCGCGATCTCGACGATGAGCTGGTCGCCGGCCTCGTGCCCCAGGCTGTCGTTGACGTGCTTGAAGCGGTCCAGGTCGATGAACATCACGCCGACCTGGCGGCCGCTCCGCTGGGCCTTGCACACGGCGTGGGCAAGGCGGTCCTGCAGCAGCGCGCGGTTGGGCAGGCCGGTCAGCGCGTCGTGGTTGGCCATGCGCAGCAGCGCCTCTTCCGCCACCTTGCGCCGCGTGATGTCCTCGACCGCCATGATCAGGCGCAGCTGGCCGCTGGCCGCCTCGCGCATGGTCGAGACCTTGATCGCCACCCACACGATGCTGCCGTCCTTGCACACGTAGCGCGTCTCGCGCTGGAAGTCGCTCAGCGCCCCCTTTACCAGGCGCGCCATGCAGGCGCGGTCTTCCGGCAGGTCGTCCGGGCAGGTGAGCTGGTGGTAGAAGCGCTGCAGCAGTTCGATCTCGGAAAAGCCGACGATGCTCGACAGCTTGCGGTTCACGCGCAGGAAGCGCCCGTCGCGCGACAGCAGCGCGATGCCGACCGCGGCCTGGCTGAAGGTCAGGCGGAAGAAGGCTTCGCTTTCCTGCAGGCGCAGGCGCGCCTGGCGCGCGAAGGTCACGTCCTGGCCGATCAGCAGCAGCAGGTCCTCGCCGCCCTGGCGCGTGCGGCGGATGTTGAAGTCGAACCAGCGCACGACATCGAGGTGGCCGCCGATCGCCACGCTGACGCCGTCCTGGGGCGCGCCCGAGGCCAGCGCCGTCGCCATGCGTTCGCCCAGCGCCACGTCGGGTATCAGGGATCGCAGCGGCGGGCAGGCCGCGATGGCGTCGGCGGGGATGCCGAGCATCGCGCTCATGGTGCGGTTGATCGAGCGCACGCGGCCGTCCGCCCCAACCACCACCAGGCCGGCCGGCATGCCGTCGATGACCTGCTCGAGATAATTCTGGCCTGGCTCCTGGCCGGCGTCCGTATTGATTTTCAAGATTTCACCAATTGAAGTCGATCGAATCCGGAAGTGACGCCTTGGCAGCCTGCGGGGGCGGGGCCGACATGCTCATGGTGAACTATGGAATTCTCAAACGAAATACTTGTTATTTCGCAGCATGTTTGCATTCTATCGATTTATCACTGTTGCATCGAGAATTGTTTGCAACCAAGAGTCGAAATGTTGCGGCGATGCAGCATCGACAAGCTTTTCATCCCGCCAATCTATTGCGCCCCAGCAATACAGGCGATCTGGAATCCTTCTACAACAAAGTTTCCCTAAACCGATGAGCAGGAGGAAACCATGGCTTACAAACGCTACGCCGCCCGTGCCGGCGCGACACTGGCCTTGACGATGGCGGCGGCGCCGACGATGGCGGCCCCGTCGGGTGGCGTCAGCGTCAGCATCACGCCGGAGCGCCAGACCCTGGGACGGAGCGATGAGGTCGCGGTCGTCGTCACCATCACCAACACCTCGAACGTCACCGAGTACCTGCTACGCTGGCAGACGCCGTTCGAGCCCCTCACCTCCCCGCTGTTCGAGGTCACGCGCGACGGCATCCCGGTGCGCTACCTCGGGCGCCAGGTCAAGCGCGCGCCGCCGGCCGCGGCCGACTACATCGCGCTGGCGCCCGGCGCCTCGCGCAGCGTGCGGGTCGAACTGTCGTCGCTGTACCAGATGAGCGGGACCGGGTCGTACAGCATCCGCTACCGCGGCGGCGCGCTGCAGCTGTTCAGCGCGCCCGGCATCCGGCATGCGGTGGTGGAACGGGCGCAAGCGCCGGCGGCCTCGGTCTGGATCGAGGGGCGCCTGCCGCGCGACCAGATCGAGACCAGCCCCGCCCCCGAAGGCGCGGCCGGCCTGTCCTACAGCCAGTGCTCGAACGCGCAACAGGCGACGGTCGCCGGCGCGGTCCAGGCGGCCCAGGCGATGTCGACCGACGCCCACGCCCACGCCGGCCGGAAGACCATCGGCCCGCGCTACACGACCTGGTTCGGCGCCTTCGACGCCGAGCGCGCGATGACGGTGCTGCGCAATTTCATCGCCATCGAGGATGCGTTCGCGACGAAACCGGTGACGGTGGATTGCAGCTGCCGCGAGGACTACTACGCCTACGTCTACCCGAACCAGCCGTACAAGATCTACGTCTGCAACGCCTTCTGGAGCGCGCCGCCGACCGGCACCGATTCCAGGGGCGGCACGCTGGTGCACGAGATGAGCCACTTCACGGCGGTGGCCGGGACCGACGACTGGGCCTACGGGCAATCGGCGGCGGCGGCGCTGGCCACGAGCGATCCGTCGCGTGCGATCGACAACGCCGATTCACACGAGTATTTCAGCGAGAATACGCCGCAGCAGGACGTACGGTAGGGTGGACGGCTTGCCGTCCACGCGGTGATTGTCAGCGGCTCCGTGGTCGTGCACGATAGCGGAGCCCGCGCGTATCACCGCGTGGACGGGGAACCCGTCCACCCTACGGTGCCGTATGGCTGAACATGACGGCGTCGGTCGCCAGCGCGGTGGTGGCTTCCAGCTGCTTGACGTCGGCCAGGCCCTCGCCCTGGTAGCGGATCTGGTAGGTGTGCATCCCCGGCTTGAAATCGTAGAACGGCGTGATGTCGATGGTGTGCGTGTGCGCCGAGTGCGGCGCCAGTTCGAAGAAATCGGCGCCGGTGAGCGGCCCGCGCTTGACCCAGGGGCCGATGTAGGGCACCTCGGCGCCGCCGGGGTGTTCGCTGACGTCGAACAGGCGTCCGGTCAGGCCCTCGGCGGACGCGATCGTGCGCGGCAGCCAGGCGCGGCGCTCGCCGCGGTTCTCGATCTTGAACGTCACCAGCACCTTCTCGTGGGCCGCGTCGACGCTAAGGCTCGTATGCACATTCATCGTTTCTCCTCGGTTGGTGCCCGCCATGGCGGGTACGCAGCATGACAATGCGCACAGCACGGCGGCGCGCAGCATGGTTCGTCGTCGCATCCTCACCTCCTGTCGGGTCATGAGGATTGTGCCACGGGCGCCAGGTTCATGCCGATCCATTTGCGCACGCACTACTCGACGACGCTGCCGGACAGGATCGTCACCGCCACCCTGCGGTTGCGTGCCCGCCCCAGCGGATCGTCGTTCGACGCCACCGGCCGGTTCGCGCCGCGCCCCACCGCCGCCAGCCGCCGCTCGGGCACGCCGCTGTCCGCGAACAGGCGCACCACGGTGGTCGCGCGTACGGCCGACAATTCCCAGTTGGAGGCGAAGGCCGGATTGGCGATCGGCGTGGTGTCGGTGAAGCCCTCGACCTCGATCGCGTGCGGGTCGTCCTTGAACAGGCCAGCCACCGCCTGCAGGGTCTCGCGCGCGTTGCCGGACAAGACGGCATCGCCTTCCGTGAACAGCACGCTGGCATTGATCTCGACCGCGACGCCGCGGGCGTTGCGCGTCACGCGCACCTTGCCGCTGTCGACCAGCGGGGCCAGCACGCTGTCGAGCTTGCGCGCCAGCAGGTCCAGCCGTTCGCGGTCGCGCTTGGCCGCCTCCGCGCGCTTGTGGGCGATGATGTTCGACAGCGGCAAGGCGTCGAGCTGGACTTGCGTATTCGGCTTGCTCGATGCCCCCCGCCCGCCGAAGGCGTCGCCCAGCGCTTCGGACAGCACCGTGTACTTGCCGATGTTGACCACCGAGACCGCATACATCACGACGAAGAAGGCGAACAGCAGCGTGATGAAGTCGGCGTAGGAGATCAGCCAGCGTTCGTGGTTCTCGGTGTCTTCCTGGTAGCGTTTGCGGCGCGGCATGGTCGCCCCTCAATGCTCGGCCAGCAGGCAGGCCACGCGCTCCTCGATCACGCGCGTGTAGTCGCCGGTGGCGATGTCGTGGAAGACGTCGGTGAGGATCTCGTACTGGGCGACGCGCTCGGTGACGATGCCCTTGATCTTGTTGCCGACCGGGTAGAAGAACAGGTTGGCCAGGCCCACGCCGTAGACGGTGGACACGAAGGCGACCGCGATGCCGGCGCCCAGGCGCGATGGATCCGAGAGGTTTTCCATCACGTGGATCAGGCCCAGCACCGCGCCCAGGATGCCGACCGTCGGCGCATAGCCGGCCGCCGATTCCCAGATGCGCGCGGCCTGGCGCTCGCGGAATTCGTAGTTGTTGATCTCGGTGTACATCAGGCTGCGCAGCTTGTCCGGCTGGATGCCGTCGACCACCAGCCGCAAGCCCTTCTGGATGAAGGGGTCGGCCTTGGCCATGTACTGTTCCAGCGACAGCAGCCCGTCGCGCCGCGCCGACAGGCTCCACAGGTGGATGTCGCGCGCCAGCTGGGGGCGGCGGTCGGCCGGGGGCACGAACACCCAGCGCAGCATGCGCATGCCGCGCATGAAGGCTTTACGTTTGCTCTGCAGCAGCACGGCGCCGAAGGTGCCTACCACCACGATCGCGAACGCGGCCGGCTGCAGCAGCGAGGACATCTTGCCGCCGTCGAGCGCATGCCCGACGAAGATACCGGCCAGGGCCAGCGCCAGCCCGAGCAGGCTGGTCAGGTCCACGCACGCTCCTTCAGATAGGCACGCATGCGCGCCACGGCCTGGGTGTGCAGCTGCGAGACGCGCGACTCGGACACGCCCATCACGGCGCCGATCTCCTTGAGGTTCAGCTCTTCCTCGTAATACAGGCCCATCAGCATCTTCTCGCGCGGCGGCAGCGCGTCGATGGCGTCGATCACGGCCTGGCGGAAGTCGGTGTCGAGCAGCGCGCGCAGCGGGTCCTCGTCGTCCACGGCATAGCGGTCGAGGAAGCTGTCGCTGCCCTCGTCGCCGTCGCCGTGGAAGTCTTCATAGTAGAGCAACTGGTGGCCGCCGGAATCGCCCAGCATATCCTGGTAGTCCGCCAGCGACAGCTTGAGCGACTTCGCCACTTCCGATTCGCTCGGCGGACGGCCCAGCTGCTGCTGCAGCGCATTCATCGCGGCCTCGACCTTGCGCATGTTCTGGCGCGTGGAACGCGGCATCCAGTCGCTCGATCGCAACTCGTCCAGCATGGCGCCGCGGATGCGCAGCACCGCATAGGTCTCGAACTGGGCGCCGTGGTTTTCCTCGTAGCGCTGGAGCGCATCCAGCAGGCCGATCATGCCCGCCTGCACCAGGTCATCGACTTCGACGGACGGCGGCAGCTTTGCCTTCATCTGGTGGGCGAGACGCTTCACCAGCGGCATGTGCGCCGTCAGCAAAGTATTCTTGTCCGCTGTCCCTTTGGCCGTGTACATGTTTCCGTTCGTCTGTTAATCCGCCGCCATCAGGCGGCCCTGCCCTGCTGCAGGCCGTTGCCGCTGAAACGTCCGGCCAGGCGGCGGAACGCCACCGAAGCCCCTGCCAGCGGGAAAGCATCGACCACGGCGCGGCCCAGGCGCGCGGCGCGGTGCAGGTACTCGTCGGCCGGCACCGAGCCCATCGAGCTCAGCGTTACCGCCAGGTAACGTGTTGCCGCAGATGACATATTATCGTATACCACTTTCGCCTCGGCTTCGGTAGCGCCCGTGACAAGGATACCGAATGGGCGCCGCCCCAAGTGTTGCGACAGGCGCTTGACCAGTGCGTAGGCATTCGTGATGGACATCGCGCTGGTCGAGACCTGTACCACGATCTCCGACGATGCCATCGCCGGCACCGGGAAACGGCCGTCCAGCAGGAACTCGCCATCGACCATGATGATGCTGCCGGCGGATTGCTTGACCAGCACGTCGAAGGTGTTGGAGAGGCGGCGCGCCTCGTCGCCGGATGCGCCCGCACCGCCCATCTTCACCACCGAGAAGCCCTGCGGCACCGGATGGATCACCTGGTTCAGCGCGCACTCCTGGCGCGCCACCTGCAGCAGGCCCGGGCCATGGTCCACGCCCAGCCGGCGCGCGACGCCATAGTCGATCTGGCAGGCGTCGACGATCATCACGTCGTTGCCGGCCTGGGCCAGCGAGGCGCCCAGGTTGACCAGCATGGCGCCCTTGTCGTCGGACGGCGTGGCGGACAGGAAAGTCACGATGCGCGGTTTCGGGCCGGCCAGCATCCGGCGCAGGCCCTCGGCCTGGTCGAAGTCGAAACTAGCCAACATACACCTCGCGCAGCGAACGGTCGTTGTTCAGGTTGCCGAGGCCGGCCATCATCAGCGGCAGGTCGGCATCGCTCAATTGGTTGGCGCTGTCGCGCCTGGCGCGGAAGGCGCGGTCGACCAGCATCGCGCGGTCGGCCAGGTGCAGGTCTTCCGGCACGCGCTGGCCGTTCGACACGTAGTACATGTTCAGCTTCTGCCGGATCACGACGTCCAGCACGTTGCCGATCGACGCGGCTTCGTCCATCTTGGTCATGATGCAGCCGGCCAGGCCGCTGCCCTGGTAGGCGCGCACCACTTCGTTAAGGGTCTCGTTGGTCGAGGTCGCGTTCAGGCACAGCAGGCGCTGCACGTTGGCGCCGCTCCCGGCCAGCATCGCGACCTGCTCGGCCACCATCTGGTCGCGCTGCGACATGCCGATGGTGTCGATCAGCACGGTGTGCTTGTTGCGCAATTCCTTCAGGGCGATGCGCAGGTCGGCCTCGTCCTTGACCGAGTGCACCATCACGCCCAGGATCTTGCCGTAGATGCGCAGCTGCTCGTGGCCGCCGATACGGTAGGCGTCGGTGGTGATCAGGGCCAGCTTGTCCGGGCCGTGGCGCATCACGCAGCGCGCCGCCAGCTTGGCGGTGGTGGTGGTCTTGCCGACGCCGGTCGGGCCGACCAGCGCGAACACGCCGCCGCGGTCGAGGATGGCGTCTTCGTCGGCCATGGTGGTCAGGTTACGCGCCAGCACGGTCTTGATCCAGCGCATGGCGTCGGCTGCATCCTTGTTGGCCGGCATCTTGTCGATCAGGTAGCGCGACAGGCTGGCCGAAAAACCGGCGGCCAGCATCTCGCGCAGCACCACGGCCTTCTGCGGCTCGCGCTGCTGGGTGCTGCCCCATGACAGCTCGGCCAGCTGCGATTCCATCATGCCGCGCATGGCGCGGATCTCGCTCATCATGCCGCTCATCTCGGCGGCGGCGGCGTTGGCGGCCGATTCCTTCGCCTGGGCGATCGCGGCCGACATCATCGCGGTCATCGCGGCCATGTCGAAGGCCGGCGCGGCCGGGGCCGGCGCCGGCTGCGCGGCGCGGCGCTCGGCGTAGCTGTGCGCGGCAGGGGCCATCGGCTCGTCCATCGGGTGCAGCGGCTGGCGCGCGGCCGGGGCGGCCTGGAAGGCCGGTTCCTGGAAGGCCTGGGCATTCTGGAAATTGCGTGCCACCATCGCTTCACGGGCGGCCATGGCATCGTCGAACTGGCGCGCGATCGGAGCGCGCGGGGCCGGCTCGGACGTCGGCTCCGGCTGCGGCATGTGCAGTTGCGGGGGCGGCGCGTCCATGCTGGAGGCCGGGGACGGCGAGGCCAGCGAGGCGACGTCGTCGTTGTCCAGCGCCAGGATCTCGACCACGCCGTCCACCGGGCGGTTCGACAAGATGACCGCGTCCGGTCCCAGGGCCTCGCGCACTTTGCGCAGGGCTTCACGGGAAGTGGGCGCTGTAAATTTCTTTACGTTCATCTTAATCTCCGCTTTGCAGGCAGGGTGTTCGTCGGTGGGTCACTGTCGGTCGAATGGACGTGGCGCGCCATTCATGGATGAGATTATTGACGATGCCGGCAGGAAACGATCTGGAGAAAAGGATAGGGAAAGCGCCCTATTTCGATGCGGTGGGCGTTTTTGCACGACGGCGTGCAGCAGATGAGGAGGACGATTCGTTGACGGAAATAAATAAGCCGGCGTGATACGCCGGCTTGTCATGTTGCTGCGACATTACATCCAGTATCCGCGATGCTGCTGTGCCTGCTCCTGCTCCTCGAGCCACTCGATCGCGTGCGCGATGTTTGAGCTGGGGATATTGCCTTCTTCGAGAGCGTTACGCACCTTCCACTCGGGCTGACGTGCCAGGATGGCTCGGAAAGCCTCGCGCGTGTACACGGTATTTTCCGTATGCGCGGTGTAGTCCGCTTTGCTGTCAGCGCCGTCCCGACTAATGTTGAAATGAATCATCGCTCTCTCCCTATTGCCAGTAGGATTTGATGCTAGCACCGACTTTGACTCAAGTTTTGTTAGGCAACACACCAAACTGATATTAAAATTCTAATAAACATGATTCAAATCAATATTCGGTGCCGAACTCTATCTTAGCTTATGCCGTCCCCACCAGGCTCGTCACCCGGATGGTCTTGGTTTCCGGGATTTCGGCATGCGACAGCACCTTCAGCTGCGGCAGCGCGCGGCGCAGGAAGCGCGACAGCAGGGTTCGCAGCGGCCCCGGCACCAGCAGCACCGGCGTCAGGCCCATCGCCTCCTGCTGCTGGGTCGCATTCGCCGCCTGCTGGACGATGGTATCGGCCAGGCCCGGCTCGATGCCGGTGCCGTCGCCGCCGGCGTTCAGGGCCTGCACCAGCAGGCGCTCCAGGCGGTTATCCAGGGTCATCACCGCCAGCTCGTTGCTGCCCGGGAACAGCTGCTGCACGATCGAACGGCCCAGCGCCACCCGCACCAGCGCGGTCAGGTCGTTCGGATCGAGCATGCCGGCATGTTCCGACAGGGTCTCGATGATGGTGCGCATATCGCGGATGTGCACGCCTTCGCTCAGGAGGTTCTGCAGCACTTTCTGCAGGTTCGACAGCGACACGACCTTCGGCACCAGGTCTTCCACCAGCTTGGGCGCATCCTTGGCCAGGTGGTCCAGCAAGGCCTGCACTTCCATGCGGCCCAGCAGCTCGGACGCATGGGTCGTGATCAGGTGGTTCAGGTGGGTCGCGATCACGGTGCCGGCATCGACCACGGTGTAACCCATGCTCTGGGCGTCGTCCTTCAGGCCGGCGTCGATCCAGATCGCCGGCAGGCCGAAGGCCGGATCGACCGTCACCAGGCCCGGCAGCGTGCCGCTGGCCATGCCCGGGTTGATCGCCAGGAACTGGCCATTCATCGCTTCGCCGCTGCCCACTTCCACACCCTTCAGCGTGATGCGGTAGGTGGTCGGTTTCAGTTCCAGGTTGTCGCGGATGTGGACCGGCGGCGCCAGGAAGCCGACTTCCTGGGCGAATTTCTTGCGGATGCCCTTGATGCGCTTGAGCAGCTCGCCGTTCTGGCCCTTGTCGACCAGCGGGATCAGGCGGTAGCCGACTTCCAGGCCGAGGGTGTCGACCGGCATCACGTCCTGCCAGCTCGCCTCTTCCTGCTCGGCCGGGGCCGTCGCTCCGGTGGCGCCGCCGGCCGCGCCCTGGGCCGCTCCGGGACCGGCGCCGCCTGCCGTGCCACCCGCTGCGCGGGCCGCTTCCTGGTCTGGGGCATTCTTGAGGCGCTTTTCGATCAGGTAGCCGCCGCCGAACAGCGCGCTGCCCAGCAGCAGGAACACCAGGTTCGGCATGCCCGGGATCAGGCCCATGCCACCGATGATGCCGCCGGTGATGTACAGCACCATCGGCTTGCCGAACAGCTGGCCGACGACCTGCTCGCCGACGTCCTTGTCGCTGGCCACGCGCGAGACCACCATACCGGCCGCA
>CAJYQM010000522.1 GCA_913777025.1 uncultured Massilia sp.
ACCGGCAGCGCCGACCGGCCGCTGCACCGCCTCTCGATCGTGATCCCGGTCTACCGCGGCGAACGGACCCTGCCGGCCATCGTCGCCGAAATCGTGCCGCTCACCACGCCGGGCCTGACGCCGGACGGCAACCTGTTCGTGGTGTCCGAAGTGGTGCTGGCGCATGACTGCGGCCCGGACCATTCCGACCGGACGATCGAGGCGCTGGCCGCGCAATATCCCTTCGTGGCCCCGGTCTGGCTGTCGCGCAACTACGGGCAGCATGCCGCCACCATGGCGGGCATGGCCAGCGCGACCGGGCAATGGGTCGTCAGCATGGACGAGGATGGCCAGCAGAACCCGGCCGACATCGTGCACATGCTGGACGCCGCCATCGGCGGCTCGCTGCAGCTGGTGTATGCCCAGCCCACCAATCCGCCGCCGCACGGCTGGCTGCGCAACACCGCCAGCAGCGTGGCCAAGGCGATCAGCACCCGCATGCTGGGCAACAGGTCGATCGGCCGCTTCAACAGCTTCCGCCTGGTCGACGGCGAAATCGCGCGCACGCTGGCGGCCTATTGCGGCAACGGCGTCTACCTCGACGTCGGCCTGTTCTGGATCACGGCGCGCATCGGCCACTGCCCGATCGCGCTGCGCAACGAAATGGACCGGCCCTCGGGCTATTCCTACTTCAGGCTGTTCGGCCACTTCTGGAACCTGGTCCTGACCACCGGCACCCGGCCGCTGCGCCTGATCACCATCGTCGGCTTCGGCGCGATGCTGCTGGCAATGGCGATCGCCGCCTTCGCGCTGTACGGCAAGTATGTCGGCGACGTGCCGATCCAGGGCTGGGCGTCGCTGGTGGTGGTGGTCTCGTTCTTTTCCGGCACCATCCTGGCGGCGATGGGCATCATTGCCGAGTACCTGGCGGTCACGATGAATATCGTCATGGGCAAGCCGCTGTACGTCGTCAGCAGCAAGCCGGTGCGTCCGCGGGTGCACGCATGAAGACCGTCTGGGTGGTGGGCGCGGGAGGATTGCTGGGGCGGGAGCTGTGCCGCCAGTGCGCGGGGCAGGGCGACCGCCTGTTCGTGCCGGCCGAGCCCTTGGCCTGGTCCGACCGCGAGCGCCTGCTGGCGCAGGTGGCGGCCAACGCCGGCGCGTTTGCGCAGCGCGTCGCCGAAACCGAGCTGCGCGCCTGGGAAGTGTACTGGGCCGCCGGCGTCGGCACCATGTCCAGCCCGGCCGAAGCCATGACGCTGGAAACCGAAGCGCTGGGCGTGCTGCTCGATGCGCTGGCGCGCGACGCGCGCCTGGCCGACGGCCCCGGCGCGATCGGCTTTGCCAGCTCGGCCGGCGCAATCTATGCCGGGGCAACGGACGAGCTCATCTCCGAAGACACGCCGGTGGCCCCAACCACCCCGTACGCCCACGCCAAGCTGCGGCAGGAAGAGCTGGTGCGCGCCTTCGCCGCGGCGCGGCCCGAAATGCATGCGCTGATCGCGCGCTTCAGCACGCTGTACGGTACGGGACAGGCGGCCGGCAAGGCGCAAGGCCTGCTGACCCATATGGCGCGCAGCGTGGTGCGCAACCAGCCGATCCAGATCTTCGTCCCCTTCGACACCATCCGCGACTACCTGTGCGCCGCCGACGCCGCCACGCAGATGGTCGGCGTGGTGCGCGACAACGGACTGGCGCCGCAGTTGACCAAGATCGTCGCCGCCGAACATCCGACCACGATCGCCGAGATCGTGGCCATCTTCAAGCGCCTGGCACGGCGCCAGCCGCGCATCGTGACCAGCGCCAGCCAGCGCGCCGGGCTGTATGGCCGGCGGATCCAGTTTCACTCGACGATTCCCCTCGCCGACCATGAGAAACCCACGACCAGCCTGCCGGTCGGTATCGCCCAGATCCTCGAAGCGGAACGCGCACGCTTCGCCCGCCACTGACCGGCGGGCGCCGGCATGGCGCCCGCTGTTCAAAATCCGCCACATCTGCTTCCCGCCTAGCTCTTTCCCGAGCGCAAAATTCTTGCTGTATCGCAAGAATAGTCACATAATTTGGTTTCTTCTCTGTGCTTCATTCGCAAGGGTGTTGTAGTAGCGAAACAGTTTTGATGCAAAGCATCTTTACTGTCTGCAACACGAGCGTTTTGATTTATCCTGATGGAAACATACGAAACCCACTGGGAAGATTGGTTTCGTCAATGAAAAGCGACGCTTGGCGCGGCCCGTTCCGGGCGATTTCGATTATTTGAAACAGGGGAAGTTAAGTAATGAAGCTAGCTAACATGAAGGTCGGCATGCGTTTGGGCCTGGGCTTTGCCCTGGTCCTGATGCTGCTGGTGGTGGTGACGGTCGTGGGCATCGTGAACATGGCGAAGATCCAGAACCGGCTCGACCACGTCGTGAGCGTCAACAATGTCGTGACCCGCCTGGTCGTCGACATGCGCAACAATGTCAGCGAGCGTGTGACGTCGCTGCGTACCCTGACCCTGATGACCGACCCGGCCGACATGGAGCCGGAACTGAACCGCTTCAAGGAACAGACCGCCAAGTACGATGCCCTGCAGCAGAAGCTGGCCGAGAAGTTCTCGGTGGAAGCCTCCGCCGAAGAGAAGGCGCTGCTGGCCCAGGTCAAGGAAGCGGAAAGCATCGCCATGCCGGCGATCGCCAAGGCGTCCGAACTCTACCTGGCCAACAATGCGGTCGACGCGACCCGCGTGATGGTCAAGGAAATCCGCCCGGCGCAGAAGAAATGGCTGGAAGCGCTCGACCAGCTGGGCAAGCTGGAAGACAAGCAGAACACCCAGAGCCAGGTCGATGCCGAAGCGGCTTTCGGCAAGACCCGTAACTTCATGCTGGTGTTGCTGGCCGTGGCCGTCGCCATGGGCGTGGCGGCTGCCACCAACATCACCCGCGGCCTGCTCAAGCAGCTGGGCGGCGAGCCGGACTACACCGCGAAGATCGCCGGCAGCATCGCGCACGGCGACCTGTCGATCGCGATCGACACCAAGGCAAGCGACCGCGGCAGCCTGCTGACCGAAATGAAGCAGATGCGCAACAGCCTGGTCGAGATCGTCAGCCAGGTCCGTCGCGGCACCCACACCATCACCACCGCGTCGCGTGAAATTTCGGCTGGCAACACCGACCTGTCCTCGCGTACCGAACTGCAGGCCAGCTCGCTGGAAAAGACGGCCTCGGCGATGGAAGAACTGACCTCGACCGTGAAGCAGAACGCCGACAATGCCCGCGAAGCGAACCAGCTGGCGGCGACTGCCTCGGACGTGGCGCGCAAGGGCGGCGACGTGGTGTCGCAAGTGGTCGGCACCATGGGCGAGATCAACAGCTCGGCCAGCAAGATCGCCGACATCATCGGCGTGATCGATGGCATCGCCTTCCAGACCAATATCCTGGCGCTGAACGCGGCCGTGGAAGCGGCCCGTGCCGGCGAACAGGGCCGCGGCTTCGCGGTCGTCGCCTCCGAAGTGCGTAACCTGGCCCAGCGCTCCGCCGCCGCAGCCAAGGAAATCAAGACCCTGATCGGCGACTCGGTCGAGAAGATCGGCCGCGGTTCCAAGCTGGTCGGCGAGGCCGGCGAGACGATGGACGAGGTGGTGGCGAGCGTCAAGCGCGTGACCGACATCATGAGCGACATCGCTAGCGCCAGCGCCGAGCAGAGCGCCGGCATCGAGCAGGTCAACCTGTCCATCATCGAGATGGACGGCATGACCCAGCAGAATGCCGCACTGGTGGAGCAGGCCGCCGCCGCCTTCCAGAGCCTGCAGGACCAGGCCGCCGAGCTGCAGCGCGTGGTCGGTACCTTCAAGCTGGCCGACGGCGAGGAAGCCGCCAGCGCGGAAGCGGCACCGGCACCGGTCGCCACCCGCGCCCTGGCCGCCCGTCCGGCCAAGCCGCAGGCAGCGCCGGCCCAACTGAAGAGGCCGGCCGCCAAGCCGGCACCGAAGGCCGACACCAGCGCAGCGCCGGCAGCGGAAAAAGCATCGACCTCGAAGAAGGTCGCGGCCGCCGCAGCCAGCGACGACTGGGAAGAATTCTGAGTTTCAAGCTAAGCAGTGTCCTCCAACGCCGGTGCCCGACGCACCGGCATTAAAAAAAACTTTATTTTTTACGGGAAACAAAAATGTCCAACAAGAAATTTGCCGCTAGCCTGTTCGTAGCTTTGTTCGTGTCCGCCGCCGGTTCGGCCATCGCCGGTGAAGTCCCGGCCAGCTTCGATCCGTCGAAGTGCAAGGTCGACTACCCGAAGGCATCGCTGATGAACGAAGAGCAGGGCGTGACCTCGATGTCCTTCCAGGTCAATGCGGATGGCTCGGTGGCGGATTCGAAGCTGGAAAAGTCGAGCGGTTTCAAAGGCCTGGACAAGGCGGCAATGAAAGGCCTGTCCGCCTGCAAGTTCAAGCCGG
>CAJYQM010000523.1 GCA_913777025.1 uncultured Massilia sp.
CCAGATGGACCAGGTGACCCAGCAGAACGCCGCCCTGGTCGAGCAAGCCGCCGCAGCAGCCGATGCGATGCAAGAGCAGGCGCATGGCCTGGCCGCGCTGGTCGGGACCTTCCAGACCGGCCAGGAAGCCGCGCAGGCCGCCGTCCGGCCGGCCGCCCCGCGCGCGGGCGCCGTTGCGGCCCGTGGCGCCCGCCCGTCCCTGCAGGCGCCGCGCAACGGGCAGGCGGCGCCGGACACGCGGCATGAGCCGGCCATGGCCGGCGATGGCTGGTAAACCTTCTGAGGGCATGCCCGCGGTCGTGGTCCCTGTGCCGAATCAGATGCTGCCGTAAAATAGCTCTTTTCGATAACGGCAGCTTTTTCGTCCCATGCACATCAATCCCGAACGCAGCACCCGCCCCGATTACGACCTGCTGGTCCGCCAGGTCACCAGCGTCCTCGAAGGCGAACGCGACCTGACCGCGAACGCCTCGCAATTCTCGGCCCTGGTCTACGACACCCTCGCCGACCTGAACTGGGCCGGTTTCTACCTGACCGTGCCGAGCAAGAAGGGCGAAGGCCAGGACCTGCTGGTCGGCCCCTTCCAGGGCAAGCCGGCCTGCGCCCGCATCCCCTTCGGCCGCGGTGTCTGCGGCACCACCGCAGTAGAGCGCAAAACGGTCGTCGTGCCGGACGTGCATGCCTTCCCGGGCCACATCGCCTGCGATTCGGCCTCGAATTCGGAAATCGTGCTGCCGGTGATCAAGGACGGCAAGCTGGTCGGCGTGTTCGACATCGACAGCCCGGTGCTGGACCGTTTTTCCGAAGAAGACAAGGCCGGCCTGGAGCGCATGGTCGCGGCCTTCGTCGAGGCCACCGACTGCTGAGGCCATCGTGCTGGCCGGGCTGAAGCCGGCTGGCGCAATGCCGCGCCAGGCCTCGTGCCGGAATGCGCTTCTTCGACTAGGCACTGATCCAGTTGCCATGAAAGCCGTTCGGCACCCGCACCGGCAGGCTGGCTACGGCCAGCGGCCCGCTGGCCACGTCGCGCGCATCGAACACCAATAGATCGCTCTTGTTGCGCATGCCGCGGTAGGCCACGGCCAGCAGCCAGCCATCACCTTCGACCGCATCCGGCGCGCGCGGCACGAACACGGCTTCCGAGCTGGCATCCTCTTCCGGCAGCGCATACACGTCCGCTTCCAGCATGTGGGCATGGTCGACGTGCACCACCCGGTTGAACATGGCGCCGCCCGGCGCGTGGCCGATGAACCAGCCATGCCGTTAGGGCTGGCCCGTGAAGCGCTCGTCGATGCGCGGGAAGTCGCCGCGCAGTTCGCTCAGCCAGGTTTGCCGCACCCGCCCTGCCCGGCCGCCGCCATTCACGTCCATGCTCCACCGGCTCAGCCGCAATCCGCCGGCCTCCGGCACCGGCGAGCCGTCCGGCCGCGGGAACAGCGCCGGCGCGTTGGCCTGCATTACGTCGACGTGGATGCGCTCGTCCTCTCCCCAGGCATTCATCACGTGATACGCATGGCAGGCCGGCAGCGACCACGAGGCCAGTGTATCGACCGGGCATCGCGGCGCAGCACGCCGATCGCGCAATCCAGGTCCGGCTCCCAGGCGAAGGGTGGCGCGCCGGCCTCCAGGCGCGCGCGCCTGGCGGTCAGCGGCATGACCGGGAAGACCGCGTGCCCGGCCGTGACCGCGAAATCGTGGACCATGCTGGCGTAGGGCGCCTCGAAGCGGTCGAAACGTTCGACCCGGCCATCGGCGCCGAGCACGCCGAAGGCCATGCCGGCGCCCAGCCAGTCGGGCGTGCCGTAGCCGAAGAACAGCATCTGGCCCGTGGCCGGGTCGACCGTGGGATGGGCCGTGAACGGGCCCCGCACCCGGCCGCCGAAATCGACGGGGCCCCGGGTCTCCAGCCCATCCAGCGCCACCGGCAGGTGGGCTTCTTCCAGCGCCAGCAGGCGCCCGGCGTGGCGCACGATGTTGGTGTTGGCCAGGCCATCGTCGTCCGCGGCCCGGCCCAATCCTTCAGGCAGCGGCCTGCCCGTCTCGCGCTCTTCCAGCCAGCGCCGCGTGCGCACCCAGCGGTTCCGGTAGCGCACCCGGCCGTCGGCGATGTGGAAGGCATGGACCATGCCGTCGCCGGCGAACCAGTGCGCGCCTTCGACCGGGAACAGCGGGTTGGGGCCGATGCGCAGCAGGGTGCCGGCCAGCTGCGGCGGCAGCCGGCCGCCGACGCGGATGTCGATCAGGTCGACCTCGAGGTCGACTTCGAGGTCGACCGGCGGGAGGTTGCGGACGAAGCCGCCCGCTGGCGTGGCTGTGGACATGGCGCGTTCCTGTAGCGAGGGTAAAACGTGTTGGACCCGCCGTCCGTCGCTTCGGTTGCACGGAGCTTTTGCAATTGAACAGGCCGGCGGCGTTACAATCTCGGAATTCCTCCTCAATCATCGACGTACCATGAACCAACTCGAACAACTCAAGCAATTCACCACCGTGGTGGCCGACACCGGCGACTTCCAATCGATCAAGGCCTACGCGCCGCAGGATGCGACCACCAACCCGTCGCTGATCCTGAAGGCCGTGCAGAAGCCGGAATACCGTCCGCTGCTGGAAAAAGCCGTGGCCGAATCCAACAGCGCCTCGGTCGAGGAAATCGTCGACCGCCTGCTGATCGCCTTCGGCGTCGAGATCCTGAAGTACGTGCCGGGCCGCGTCTCGACCGAGATCGATGCCGCCCTTTCCTTCGATACCGAAGCCACCGTCGCCAAGGGCCGCGAACTGATCGCCCTGTACGAAGCCGCCGGCATCGACCGCAAGCGCGTCCTGATCAAGATCGCGTCGACCTGGGAAGGCATCCGCGCCGCCGAGATCCTGGAGAAGGACGGCATCCACTGCAACCTGACCCTGCTGTTCTCGCTGGTCCAGGCCGTGGCCTGCGCCGAAGCCGGCGTCAAGCTGATCTCGCCGTTCGTCGGCCGCATCTACGACTGGTACAAGAAATCGACCGGTACCGACTACCAGGGCGCCGACGATCCGGGCGTGCAGTCGGTCAAGCGCATCTACCAGTACTACCGCACCTTCGGCCACGATACCGAAGTCATGGGCGCGAGCTTCCGCAACACCTCGCAGATCCTGGAGCTGGCCGGCTGCGACCTCCTGACCATCTCGCCGGACCTGCTGCAGAAGCTGGCCGATACCGAGGGGACCGTCGAGCGCAAGCTGAGCGCCGATGCGGATGCCGCCATCGAGAAGATCGCCGTGGACGAGAAGACCTTCCGCTTCCTGCTGAACGAGGATGCGATGGCGACCGAGAAGCTGGCCGAGGGGATTCGCGCGTTCTGTGCGGATTCGGCCAAGCTGAAGAAGATGATCGAAGAACTGCGTTGAGCTAGGCGTTAGCTTATGCACGTCGCCCCCGCGCAGGCGGGGGCCCAAGTTCTGCCAGCGCTGTCGAAACGCGTACAACTTTGGGGAATAGTGCCGGGGGCACTATTCCGCCTTCGCGGGGGCGACGTTTTTAGGCCAACAATATATTAGCGCTCTTTAGCGCGGAAACGCCCCGAGCCCTGCCACCTCGCTCCCCGCAGGCCCCGGCGTGCGCGCCACATTCATTACCCAGCACACCATCACGAAGTAGCCCACCAGCGCCGTCAGCTCCACCGTCCCGGCCTCGCCGAACTGCGCCACCGCCTCGGCATAGGTCGCATCGCTGACCCCGTTCCTCAGCATCAGCTCCAACGCGAACTCCGTCGCGCACGCCAGGTCCGCCGGCAAGCCGCGCGCACGCCGCCCGTCGCCGATGGCGTCGATCGCTTCTTGCGCCACGCCGGCCCTGGCCGCCAGCGCCGCGTGGGTCTGCCATTCGAACTGGTTGCCGGTTTCGCGCGCCACCACGCAGATGACGAGCTCGCGCACCGGATCCGGCAAGCTGCCCTTGAAACGCAGCGTGGCGCCGGTCGCGCCGATGTGCTCCATCAATGCCGGCGTCTGCAGCAGCGGGACGAAGGGACCGAAGATGGCCTTGCGCGGGCCGTTGATGATCGCGTCCGCGGCCGCCTGCTGCTCCGGGCTCATGCTCTCGCGTGCCGGCAGCGGCAGGCGTTCGGTGGCGCCCGCGCCGAATCCCTGGGCCGTGCCGGCTTGGGAAGGATTGCTCATGTGATTACCTCGTTTTTATCAATTGATCGAAACACTGGATCGATATTCGCGCCACAGATAATAAGCGCTCCCCAGCAATCCGGCTGCGGACAGTCCCAGCGCCAGGTGCAGCGCCCCGGCCTCCCCGGCCGTGAACCGCGCGATGGCGGCATTCGCCAGCGGCCCGGCCAGCTGGCCGGCGGCGAAGCCGGCTGTCATCTGCCCCAGCACCTGCGTCGCCCGTCCCTCGGCCCGCGCCCGCGCTTCCTGCATCGCCACCATCGTGATCACCATGAAGGTGCCGCCGACCAGCAGCGCGGCGACGGCCACGCCGGTCAGCGAGGCCCAGGCGATCGGCAGCAGCACCCCGGCCGCCATCACCAGGTGGCACGCCGCCCACAGCGCCAGCCGGTTGACGCACGCCAGGCGCCAGGACACGAACAGGGTCGAGATGGCGGCCGCGCCGCCGAACAGGGGCCAGGCCAGGCCGAACACCTGCGGATCGTCGACCAGCTGGCGCGCCAGTGCCGGCAGGTAGGTCGCGGGCAGGATGTAGCCGAAGCCGAACAGGATGTAGCAGGCCACC
>CAJYQM010000524.1 GCA_913777025.1 uncultured Massilia sp.
TTCGGTGCCTTGGCGTCGTCGAGCTCGACCTTGATGTTGCCCTTGTTGGTGGTCATGAGTACGGTAGTCATTTTTGTCTGCCTTTTATCGTTGAATAAGTGAAAGGTTCGCTATTTTAACGTCTTGTCGGTATTAGGACTCGTCCTTCTTGACCGGCGTCTTCAGCACGGCGGCCGACTCGATCACGACCGGCGTCACGGGCACGTTCTGGTAGCCATGGGTATCGTCGACCAGCACGCCCTTGATCTTGTCGACCACTTCCTTGCCTTTCACGACCTTGCCGAACACGGTGTAGCCGGCGTCGACACGGTTGATCGCATCCAGGCCGAAGTTGTCGACCACATTGATGAAGAATTGCGAGGTAGCCGAATCCGGGTTGTCTTCGCGTGCCATCGCAACCGTGTAAGCCGCATTGGACAAGCCGTTGTTCGATTCGTTCTTGATCGGTCCCCTGGGTTTGCGGTTGACGAACTTGGCGTCCATGCCGCCGGTCTGGATCATGAAGCCGTCGATCACGCGGTGGAAGATCAGGCCTTTATAAAAGCCGGATTTCACGTACTGCAGGAAGTTGGCGACCGTGACCGGCGCCTTTTCCTGGTCCAGCTCCAGCACGATCTCGCCCATCGTGGTCTTGAGCGAGACTTGCGGATCGGCCGCGAACGCGGCGGCGGATAAAAACAGGGCGCCGGCGGCAACGGCGAAACGGGTCATCAGGCTGGGCATCGTGGGTCTCCTCGTTAAAACGCAAAGTACTGTCAAGGGTTTTGCAGAAAAATAAACTGCCGGTCCTTGCGGCCAGCCGGGATTTTATCAATGCTATACTTCGCGACGGACTGCGGATTTTATCAAACGGAACACACGGTTCCAAAATAATAAGCACAGTCCTGACGATCCCGACGCAAGCCCGGCCAGCCAGCGCCCGCCCGTGCGCGTCCCGAGCGTCATGCTCCAACCTCTCAAGCCAACATCCGATGAGCCAACTAAAGATTTACAACACGCTCGCGCGTGACAAGCAGGTATTCGTTCCCCTCCAGCCCGGCAAGATCAACATGTACGTGTGTGGGATGACGGTCTACGATTACTGCCACGTCGGTCACGCCCGGATGATGATGGCCTTCGACGTCATCTACCGCTGGTTCAAGGCCTCCGGCTACGACGTCAAGTATGTCCGCAACATCACCGACATCGACGACAAGATCATCAAGCGCGCCATCGAGAACAACGAGACGATGTCGCAGCTGACCACCCGTTTCATCAAGGCCATGGACGAGGATACGCAAGCGCTGGGCATCCTGGCGCCGGATTACCAGCCGCGCGCGACCGAGCACGTGCCGCACATGCTGTCGATTATCGAAAAGCTGGAAGACAAGGAACTGGCCTACCAGGGCGACGACGGCGACGTGAACTACGCCGTGCGCAACTTCCCGGGCTACGGCAAGCTGTCCGGCAAGTCGCTGGACGATCTGCGCGCCGGCGAACGCGTCGACGTCAATACGGGCAAGCGCGATCCGCTCGACTTCGTGCTGTGGAAGGCCGCCAAGGAATCCGAGCCGGTCGAGGCCAAATGGGATTCGAAGTGGGGCAAGGGCCGCCCGGGCTGGCACATCGAGTGCTCGGCCATGTCGTGCGCGATGCTGGGCGAGCATTTCGACATCCACGGCGGCGGCGCCGACCTGCAATTCCCGCACCACGAGAACGAGATCGCGCAATCGGAAGGCGCATTCGGCGCGCCGATGGCCAACTACTGGATCCACAACGGTTTCGTGCGCGTCGATAACGAGAAGATGTCCAAATCGCTGGGCAACTTCTTCACCATCCGCGACGTGCTCAAGAAATACGATGCGGAAGTGGTGCGCTTCTTCATCCTGCGCGCCCACTACCGCAGCCCGCTGAATTACTCGGATGCCCACATCGACGATGCGAAAGGCGCGCTGACCCGTCTTTACACGGCGCTGAACGGCATCGAACTGGGGAATGAAGCGCTCAGCGTCGACTGGGACGAGCCGCATGCGAAACGCTTGCGCGACGCGATGGACGACGATTTCAACACCCCGCTGGCGGTGGCCGAACTGTTCGACCTGGCGTCGGAAGTCAACAAGAGCAAGTCGGTCGTCGACGCGCGTCAATTGAAGGCGCTGGCCGGCGTGCTGGGATTGCTCGAACGCAGTCCGCAGCAATTCCTGCAGGCCGGCAGCCCAGCGCAGGGGGGAATGGAGGAAGCCGCGATCCTGGACGCCATCGCGCGCCGCGCCGCCGCCAAGAAAGCGCGCAATTTCCAGGAAGCCGACGCGATCCGCACCGAGCTCACCGCCGCCGGCGTGGTGCTCGAGGACAAGCCCGACGGCACGACCAACTGGCGTCGCGCCTGATCCGGGCAGGCAGGCATGGCACTTTCCAAGGACCTCACGGGTGTCGACCCGGCGCCGCCCGACGTTCCAGCGTACTGGGCGGAGGCCAAGGCCGAGCTCATGCGGCGGGACCGCATCATGAACAAGCTGATCCCGCAGTTCGGCGACATGCACCTGCGCGGCCATCCCGACCCGTTCACGACCCTGGCACGCTCGATCGTCGGCCAGCAGGTGACGGTCAAGGCCGCGGAAGCCGCGTGGACCCGGTTGCGCGAGCTGTGTCCGAAGATGACCCCGGCCCAGGTGCTGAAGGCCGGCGCCGAGCCGGTTTCGGCGTGCGGTTTATCCAAAAGAAAGACCGAATACATCCTCGACCTGGCCGGCCATTTCAAGGACAAGCGCGTCCACGCCGACCAGTGGTCGGAAATGGCTGACGAAGCCGTGATCGCGGAGCTGGTCCAGATCCGCGGCATCACCCGCTGGACAGCGGAGATGTTTTTGATATTTAATCTGCTCAGGCCAAACGTGTTGCCGCTCGACGACCCGGGCCTGATCCAGGGCATCAGCCAGAATTATTTCTCGGGCGAGCCGGTCTCGCGCAGCGATGCGCGCGAAGTGGCCGCCAACTGGGAACCCTGGCGAACAGTTGCCACATGGTATTTATGGCGCAGTCTGGATCCGATTCCAGTATAAAATAGCGCCCTTTGCTGGACTCTTCGAAGATTTGTTGCTAATGAGCACTATTTTGAGGATTCTCTAGCCGCATACATCCGGAGGACCAATGAGTAAAACAACTTTCCTCAGTTTTGAGCAGCCGATCGCCGAGCTCGATTCCAAAATTGAAGAGCTTCGCTTCGTGCAGGACGATTCGGCCGTCGACATCTCCGAAGAGATCGACCGCCTGGCC
>CAJYQM010000525.1 GCA_913777025.1 uncultured Massilia sp.
AAGTGCGGACGCTTGAGGTGCCCGGCGCCACGCTCAAGGTGTCCGAACGGCCACTGCCGGGAAGCAAGGCGTTGATCTATTTGGGTGGCAATGCGGAAGACGTGTCGGCCAGCCTGCCGCTGCTGGACCGGGCCTTTCCGGACCGCGCGCTCTACCTGCCGCACTACCGCGGCTATGCCGGCAGTTCCGGCGCGCCGAGCGAGGAGGCCTTGGTCGGCGATGTGCTCAGGCTGTTCGACCAGGTCGCGGCGGCGCATCCGGACGTCACCCTCATCGGCCGCAGCCTGGGCACCGGCGTGGCGCTGCAGGTGGCCAGCCGGTGTCCCGTCGGCAAACTGCTGCTCGTCACGCCCTTCAATAGCTTGCAGGAACTGGCAGCGCAACAATTCCCATATTTCCCCGTCAGCCTGCTCCTGCGCGACAAATACGAATCCTGGCGTTACGCGCCGCAGGTCAAGGCGCCGACGTTGCTGCTGGCGGCCCAGCACGACGAGATCGTCCCCGCCGCAAGCACCGGCCGGCTGCTGACCCACTTCGCGCCGGGCCTGGCCACGATCCAAGTGGTCCCGGACGCCGGCCACAACACGATTTCCGAGACCCCGGCCTACCTTGCCGCGCTGGCTTGGGCACGCTGAAGGATACTTCGATTTTTTAGAAGTAAACCTTCCAATTTCTTCGCTTTTTACGATGACTTCCCTGACCTATGCTGTTGACATCGAAACGTGGTCCAACCCGGACCGCCTCTTCACAACCAGGATAGATCTTCGAAATATCATGAAACGCATCGTACTCTTCATTGCAACCAACCTTGCCATCATGCTCGTGCTGGGCATCTCGGCCAGCCTGCTGGGCGTGAACCGGTACCTGACCGCCAACGGCCTGAACCTGGGCACCCTGCTTGCCTTTGCCGGCCTGATGGGCTTCGGCGGCGCCTTCATCTCGCTGTGGCTGTCCAAGCCGATCGCCAAATGGTCGACCGGCGCCCACGTGATCGAGCAGCCTTCCAACTCGACCGAACTGTGGCTGATGAACACGGTCGCGGCCCAGGCGCAGAAGGCCGGCATCCCGATGCCGGAAGTCGCCATCTACCAGGGTGAGCCGAACGCCTTCGCCACCGGCGCAACCAGGAATGCGTCGCTGGTGGCGGTATCGACCGGCCTGCTCGACTCGATGACCCGGGAGGAAGTCGAAGCCGTGCTGGCGCACGAGATCGCCCACGTGGCCAATGGCGACATGGTGACCCTGACCCTGATCCAGGGCGTGGTCAACACCTTCGTGATCTTCCTGGCGCGCGTGGTCGCCTACTTCGTCGACCAGTTCATCCGCCGCGACGAGGAGAGCACGGGCCCCGGCATCGCCTATACTGTCACTGCGGTGATCTGCGATCTCGTGTTCGGCCTGCTGGCGAGCATCATCGTGGCCTGGTTCTCGCGCCGCCGCGAGTTCCGCGCCGACCGCGGCTCGGCCCAGATCCTGGGCACGCCGCGCCCGATGATCGCGGCCCTGCGCCGCCTGGGCGGCATCGAGCAGGCCGGCGTGCAAACCGGCCTGCCGAAGAACCTGGCGGCGTCGGGCATTGCCGGCGGCGGCGTGCTGTCGCTGTTCGCCAGCCACCCGTCCTGCGAAGAGCGCATCGCCGCGCTGCAGGGCGCTTGAGACTAGCCAATAACAACATGGGAGCAGGATGCAGAAGGTCCACAATGCCTTGACACTGGTGCTGCCGGCGCTGTTCGCGCTGGCGCTGGCGGCCCTGCTCCGCCACTTCCTCGGCTCGCTGGCCTGGGCCGGCCTGCTGGCCGTGATCACCTGGCCGCTGCACCAGCGCCTGCTGCGCCGCGGCTGGCCGCGCGTCGCCAGCGCCAGCCTGCTGGTCGGGCTGCTGGTGGCGGGTTTCGCCGGTCCCTCGCTGCTGCTGTTCGAAACCCTGGGCGGCGAACTGGCCGGCGTCCAGCGCCTGGTCGCCAGCCTGAACGCGACCGGCGTCCCGGTGCCGGACTGGGTGGCGCGCCTGCCGCTGGTGGCCGAGCCGGCGGTGCAGTGGTGGCGCGAGCACCTGGCGGTGCCGGGCGGCGTCCACAGCCTGATCCGCAGCACCGTCGGCGACCTGCTGCCGCACCTGAGCGATGCCGCGCGCACCTGGGGCTCGACCATCCTGGCCAACGCCCTGTACCTGTTCCTGACCCTGCTCACCCTGTTCATGCTCTACCTGCACGGCCCGGCGGTGGTGCGCTACGTCGACCGCGCCGGCGAGCGCCTGGTGCCGCTGCACTACCCGATGCTGCGCCGTGTGTTCCCGCTGTCGGTGCGCGGCACGGCGCTGGGCCTGTGCTCGGTCGCGATCCTGGAAGGCATCGTGCTGGGCATCGCCTATGCGATCGCCGGCGCCCCGGCACCGGCATTGCTGGGCGTGATCACCGGCTACATGGCCTTGATTCCCGGCGGCGCGCCGCTGTCGTTCACGATGGTGTCGCTGCTGCTGCTGGGCCAGGGCCACTCGGGCGCCGCGCTCGCCCTGTTCAGCTGGGGGGCGATCGAGCTGTTCCTGGTCGACAAGTTCATCCGCCCGAAACTCATCGGCCACAAGGTCAACCTGCCCTTCCTCGCCGTTCTGTTCGGCCTGCTCGGCGGCGTTTCGACGCTGGGCGTGCTGGGCCTGTTCGTCGGACCGTTCATGATGGCGGTGCTGTTCGTGTGGCTGCGCGGCGGCGCGCAGGACAATCCACTCAATACCAATAACAATACCAATTCCGCCTCGAACCAGACGCCCACTCTGAGCTGAACCAGACCAGTCATTGCGGGCTCGTCCAAGTCATCCAATACCAATTGGATACCTGTTGACAAGCTTATCAGCCACTCCTATAGTGCCCTGACCTTCCGGCACAAGACTCATCATGATCGACTATCTCATCGGCGCCGACGGCGGCGGCACCGGCACCCGCGTGCGCCTCGCACGCGCCGACGGCGGCATCCTGGCCCAAGGCAGCGGCGGCCCGTCCGGCCTGAGCCTGGGCATCATGCGTGCCTGGGACACCATCCAGCACGCCGTCGCGGCCGCCTTCGACGCCGCCGGCCTCGCTATGCCCGCGCTCGATCGCATGGCCATCGGCCTGGGCCTGGCGGGCGTGCACAACAAGCAATGGGCGGCGGGCTTCGTCGCCGCCAATCCGGGCTACGCCGAACTGGTGCTCGAGACCGATGCCTTCACCACCCTGATGGGCGCCCACGACGGCGCGCCCGGGGCCATTCTCGCCATCGGCACCGGTAGTGTCGGCGAAGCGATGTTCGCCGACGGTACCCGGCGCGAAGTCGGCGGCTGGGGCTTCCCGGCCGGCGACGAAGCCGGCGGCGGCGGCATCGGCCTGCGCGCCGTCAACCACATCCAGCAGGTGCTCGACGGCCGCCGCCCGCCGAGCGACTTCGCGGGCGAGGTGATCCACCATTGCGGCGGCAGCCGCGACGCGCTGCAGGTCTGGCTCGGCGAAGCCACGCAGACGACCTATGCCGCAATGGCGCCGATCGTACTGCGCCACGCGGGCGACCCGGTGGCGCACGCCATCCTGGAGAATGCCGGGCGCGAAGCCGGCGACATCGCGCACGCCCTCGACCCGGATTGCACCCTGCCGCTGGCCCTGTGCGGCGGCCTGGGCGCCGCGCTGCGCGATTACCTGCCGCCGGCACTGGCGCGCCGCGCCGTCGCACCCTGCGGCGATTCCGCCACCGGTGCCCTGCGCCTGATCGCGCGGCACCTGCACACCCACCGCTGAAAGGCACCCATGACAGTCAAAGGCAATATCCTGACACCGGACGGCTGGATCCACGGCGCGCTGCGCTTCGGCCCGGCCATCGACGCCATCGACGGCCAGGCGCTTGATCCCGCCGCCAACGCCGACGACTACATCCTGCCCGGCGTCATCGACCTGCACGTGCACGGCGGCGCCGGGCGCGACATGATGGAAGGCGGCGACGCCCCGCACGCGATCGCGCGCCTGCATGCGAAGCACGGCACCACCAGCCTGCTGGCCACGACGATGACCGCGCCGGTCGAGGACATCGACCGCGCGCTGGCGGCCATCGGCGGCGCCTGCAAGGCGCGCGGCAAGGACGAGGCGCGCATCCTCGGCGTGCACCTGGAAGGCCCGTACATCAATTCGGGCAAGCTGGGCGCCCAGCCGCCGTTCGCGCGCGAAGCGTCGATGGACGAAGTGCGGCGCTTCGGCGCCCAGGCGCCGATGCGCCTGATCACGGTGGCGCCCGAGATCGACGGCCACCTGGCGCTGGTGCGGCAGATGGCCGACGCCGGCATCCGCGTCCAGATCGGCCATACCACCGGTTCCTACGAGGATGGCGTGCGCGCGCTGGAACACGGCGCGGCCGGCTTCACCCACCTGTTCAACGCCATGCCCGGCCTGCACCACCGCGAACCCGGCATGGCCGGCGCCGCGCTGGCGCATGCCCAGTACGCCGAAATCATCCCCGACCTGCTGCACGTGCATCCGGGCGCGATCCGGGTGGCGCTGCGCGCGATCCCGAAGCTGTTCTGCGTGACCGATTCGACCGCGGCCGCCGGCATGCCGGACGGCCAGTACATGCTGGGCCGCCAGGTCGTCCACAAATGCATGGGCGGCGTGCGCCTGGCCAACGGCGGCCTGGCCGGCAGCACGCTGACCATGGACCAGGCGCTGCGCAACCTGGTGTCGATCGGCCTGGACCTGGCCGACGCCTCGCGCCGCGTCTCGACGAATGCGGCCGACTACCTGGGCGAGACCCGGCGCGGCCGCCTGGCGCCCGGCTGCCATGCCGACTTCGTGGTCCTCGACCGCGACCTGAACCTGAAAGCCGTCTACATCGAAGGAGAAGCGTGTGACA
>CAJYQM010000526.1 GCA_913777025.1 uncultured Massilia sp.
ACGGCCTACTGGCCGGGCGCCACGGCCGTGCAGATGGCCCAGCAGGTGACCGACAAGCTGGAACGCAAGCTGCAGGAAACGCCATCCGTCGACAAGATCTCGAGCTTTTCCAAGCCCGGCGAGACCACCATCATCCTCGAGCTGAAGGAATCGACGCCGCCCAGGGAGGTGCCGCCGACCTGGTACCAGGTGAGGAAGAAGATCGGCGACATCGCCGCCACCCTGCCGCAGGGCGTGGTCGGTCCCTTCTTCAACGATGAATTCGGCGACACCTACGGCTCGATCTTCGCCCTGTCCGGCGACGGTTTCACCTATGCCGAGATGCGCGACTATGCCGACTTCGTGCGCCAGCAGCTGCTTGCGGTGCCGCTGGTGGCCAAGGTCGAGCAGTTCGGCGTGCAGGAGGAGAAGGTCAACATCGTCTTCTCGCAGCAGAAGTTCGCCCAGCTGGGCGTGCCGATGGAATCGATCATCAACCAGATCGCCACCCAGAACGGCGTCGAAGCCTCGGGCGTGCTGGTCACGCCGGGCGAAAACCTGCAGGTGCGGGTGACGGGCGCGTTGCAGAACGTCAGGCAGCTGGAAGACCTGAGCCTGCGCGCCGGCAGCACCACCTTCCGCCTGGGCGATTTTGCCAGCGTGGAGCGTGCCTACCAGGACCCGCCGCACGACAAGATGCGCTTCAACGGCAAGGACGTGATCGGCCTGGGCGTGTCGATGGAAAAGGGCGGCAACATCATCCAGCTCGGCCGCGGGCTGGAAGCGGCCGTGGCGCGCGTGCGCGCGCAGCTGCCGGTGGGTATCGAGCTGGAGCGTGTGTCGAACCAGCCGGCCGCGGTGACGGCCTCGGTCAGCGAATTCATGCGCACGCTGGTGGAAGCGGTCGTGATCGTGCTGCTGGTCTCGTTTGTCGCGCTGGGCCTGCATTCCAAGCCGAAGCTGCGCCTGGACGTGCGGCCGGGCCTGGTGGTGGCCCTGACCATTCCGCTGGTGCTGGCGATTACCTTCATGTTCATGCGGATCTTCGACATTTCGCTGCACAAGGTGTCGCTCGGCGCGCTGATCATCGCGCTGGGCCTGCTGGTCGACGATGCCATCATCGCCGTCGAAATGATGGTGCGCAAGATGGAAGAGGGCATGTCGCGCTTCGAGGCGGCCACCTTCGCCTACACCTCGACCGCTTTCCCGATGCTGACCGGGACCCTGATCACGGCCGCCGGTTTCCTGCCGATCGGCCTGGCCAAGTCCGCGGCCGGCGAATACACCTTTTCGATGTTCTCGGTGAACGCGATCGCGCTGGTCGTGTCCTGGGTGGTGGCGGTGACCTTCACGCCCTACATCGGTTTCATCCTGCTGCGCGTGAAGCCGCATGAAGACGGCGAAGCCCGCCACGACGTGTTCGACACCCCGGCCTACGCGCGCTTCCGACGCCTGGTGAACTGGTGCGTGGAATGGCGCATGACGACGATTGCGCTGTCCCTGGCCGTGTTCGCGCTGGGCGTGTTCGGCTTCAAGTTCATCGAGAAGCAGTTCTTCCCGGATTCCAGCCGCCCCGAGCTGATGGTCGAGATGTGGCTGCCGGAAGGCAGCAGCTTCGCGACCAACGAGGCACTGGCGAAGAAGTTCGAAGCCTTTGTCCGCAAGCAGCCGGAACTGGAGAGCGTGACCAGCTACGTCGGCACCGGCAGCCCGCGCTTCTACCTGCCGCTGGACCAGATCTTCCCGGCCTCGAACGTGTCGCAGTTCGTCGTGCTGCCCAAGAGCCTGGCCGGGCGCGAGACGCTCAAGCGCAAGATCGAGCAGCTGTTCAAGGTCGACTTTCCCGAGGTGCGCGGGCGCGTGAAACTGCTGCCGAACGGGCCGCCGGTGCCGTATCCGGTGCAGTTCCGCGTGACCGGCCCGGACATCGCCACCGTGCGCCGCACGGCCGACCAGGTCAAGGACATCATGCGCGCCAACCCGAACACGGTCGGCGTCAACGACAACTGGAACGAAGCGGTCAAGGTGCTGCGCCTGGACCTCGACCAGGACAAGCTGCGCGCGCTGGGCGTGACCTCGCAGGCGGTGCGGCGCACGGTGGCCACGGTGCTGTCCGGGGCCACGGTCGGCCAGTTCCGCGAGTCGAACCGCCTGATCGACATCGTGGTGCGCCAGCCGCTCGAGGAGCGCTCGTCGATGTCGGTGCTGGCCAATACCAACATCCCGACGCCGTCAGGCAAGCCGGTGCCGCTGTCCCAGGTGGCGCGCATCGAATTCGTGTGGGAACCGGGCGTCGTGTTCCGCGAGGGCCGGGAGTGGGCGATCATGGTGCAGTCGGACGTGGTGGAGGGCATCCAGGGACCGACCGTCTCCACACAGGTCGGCGAAAAGCTCGCATCCCTGCGCGCGGCGCTGCCGGCCGGTTATGCGATCAAGCTGGAGGGGGCGGCGGCCGACAGTTCCGAGGCGGAAGCCTCGATCACTGCCAACGTGCCGCTGGTACTGTTCATCGTGTTCACGCTGCTGATGCTGCAGCTGCACAGCTTCTCGCGCGCGGTGATGGTGTTCCTGACTGGTCCGCTGGGCGTGGCCGGGGCGGCGATGGCGCTGCTGCTGCTCGGGCGGCCCTTCGGTTTCGTGGCCAACCTGGGGGTGATCGCGCTGTTCGGCATGATCATCCGCAATTCGGTGATCCTGGTCGACCAGATCGAGACCGACATCGCGGCCGGCAGGCCGGCATGGGATGCGATCGTCGAGTCGGCGGTGCGGCGCTGCCGGCCGATCCTGCTGACGGCGGCCGCGGCGGCGCTGGCCATGATTCCGCTGTCGCGCTCGGTGTTCTGGGGACCGATGGCGGTAGCCATCATGGGTGGTTTGCTGGTGGCGACCGCGCTGACGCTGCTGTTTTTGCCGGCGCTGTATGCGGCCTGGTTCCGGGTCAAGAAGCCGGGGTGATGCTGCTGGGGTTCGAATAGCAACCAGGAACTTAAACAAGCTTGCCCGCTCATATGCAGTATGGACAAGCCACTTTCCATCGGAGCGGCTGCGACAGCACTCAGCGTGTCGACAGGTACGCTCATGCGTCGTGAAGCTATTGGCCGCTTGGTGCCTGCGCGTACCGAAGGTGGCAGCCGTGGTCACGAAAGCCGCAAACTGATCGACGGTAGGCGTGCAGCCGTCAAGGATGAGCAATGCTGACCGCGCATCGTATCCAGCTCGACTTGAATAATGTACAGCGCACTTACCTGGCGCGTGCGGCCGGTGTCGCGCGCTTTGCTTACAACTGGGCGCTGACCGCATGGAGGAGGCAGTACCTGGCCTGGAAGGCTGATCCGGCGTTGCCGCGGCCAAGCGAAGCCTCATTGCGGCGCCAGCTCAATGCTGTCAAGCGGGAAAAGTATCCCTGGATGCTGGACGTTACCAAGTGCGCGCCACAGATGGCGATCATGCAGTTGGGCCGAGCATTTGAAAACTTCTTTGCCGGCCGCGCTCGCTATCCGACTTACCGGCGCAAGGGCGCGGACGACCGGGTTACGATCAGCAACGACAAGTTTCAAGTCGAAGGCAGGCGTCTACGTGTACCCAAGCTGGGCTGGGTGCACATGCGCGAAGCCCTACGATTCAGCGGTCACGTCGTCTCGGCCTGCCTGTCCCGAACTGCGGACCACTGGTATGCAAGCATCACTGTCGACTGTCCCGATTCGCCACACCCTCCTGCCGACAACCAAGGCGCGGTGGGCGTCGACTTAGGCGTCACCCGGCTTGCCACTTTGTCCACGGGCGAGACGATCGAAGGTCCGAAAGCGCTGCAGTGCAAGCTGGACAAGTTGCGTCGTCTTTCACGTGCATTGAGCCGCAAGGTCAAAGGCTCCGCAAACCGGGCCAAGGCTCGGCTCAAGCTGGCCCGGCTGCACGAGCGGATTACGCATCGTCGCCGGGAAGGCTTGCACCAGCTCACCACCAGTTTGACACGCCGCTTTTGCATGATTGGTATCGAAGACTTGAACGTGAGGGGCATGATGCGCAACCCGAAGCTGGCGCGGTTGATTGCCGACATGGGCTGGTCTGAATTCCGGCGTCAGATCGTGCACAAGGCGGCACGGCGTGGAGGCAAGGTCATCCTGGTCGATCGCTGGTACCCCAGCAGCAAGACGTGTTCGGCTTGCGGGCATGTGCTGGAAACGCTGACGCTGGCGCAACGCAGCTGGAACTGTCCGAAATGTGGCACCGCGCATGACCGCGATATCAACGCGGCTGTCAACCTGATGAAAATGGCGGTGAGTTCCACCGTCCCTGCCTGTGGAGGGGAAAGCGCTGGCCTGGTACACATGCGCCAGGCGAAACTGGCCCCTGAGAAGCAGGAATCCAGCGTCAAAGCTGACCACGGTTAGCTTTGTGTAAGTCTGGAAGAGCGGCTACAACTTCAACCCGATATTGCGGGAGTTCTTAAACACAGAAGAGTGCACGGCGGCCGATTCACGGCCGGGCACCCTTTACCTTTATCGCACGACAGCGATCCTGCACGGTCTCGATCTTATCTCATCAAAATCCAAGGTCTCCACAGGTATAGTTCGGCGAGAGTTTAAATGAGACATCATGAAAGCGGGGGGAGTTGGACGCATCAGCTTCATTCCTGAAAACGGCACAGTGGGATTTTGGAAAGTTTGAGCGTTTAGGGTAGAATGCGGTGCTTCGTGCCTGGGTGGCGAAATTGGTAGACGCACCTGGTTTAGGTCCAGACGGTCGCAAGGCCGTGCCGGTTCGAGTCCGGCCCCAGGCACCAACACAAAGACAACGAGCCTTCTATATGAGGGCTTTTTTGTTATCGAGGTAAGGTTTCTTGGCGGCAGACCTGGCGTCAGCTTCACGCGTCTACGCAAGCTTGCTCCCCCAGCGCAGATGCCTCGCGCATCTTCCCTCCGGCGCCATGATGCGCTCCGCGTAAGCAGTGCCCCACCCGGATGCCGGCCGGGGCCACACTCTCGCCGACGTGCCCGACGTTGCAGCATTCCAGGCTTACGTCGGTTCAAGCTTGTTCACCGTCCTTCACTTGGGACGGCCCAGGCGCGATTTGCAATGTTAGCCATGTTGAGAATGTTCCTTTATAATGGCGTGCTGCTCCCAAAGTGGACTCTGTTCTGCGTTTGGGAAGGCAGAGTAGGGGTGTTGTTGGCCCAATACTCTTGCTGCTAAGATTCTACGGCTTCCCAACCGAGTTTGGGAAATAGTTTGGGAACTTCTGGAAAATTCTAAGAATTAACGAGAGTTTCCTTTTAAAGTCAATGGTTTATAGGCAGCGAGGTTGTTCAGGGATTTGGGTTTAGGTCCTGACGCCAGCAATGGTGTGGGGGTTCGAGTCCCCCTCCTCGCACCACGAATAATTATTTTTTTGGACGATTTTTACAATGGCAACTGCAGTCGAAAACCTGGGTAAACTCGAGCGTCGCCTGACGCTCTCTTTTCCGCTGAGCGACGTACGTACGGAAGTTGAAAAGCGCCTCAAGCAGCAGGCCAAGACCGCACGTGCGCCGGGCTTCCGTCCGGGCAAAGTGCCGCTCAAGATGGTTGCCGCCCAGTATGGCTACCAGATCGAATCCGACGTGCTGAACGACCGCGTCGGCCAGGCCTTCAACGACGCCGCCAACGAAGCGCAGCTGCGCGTCGCCGGCATGCCGAAAATCGAACCGAAGCAAGACGCACCGGAAGGCATGCTGGCCTTCGACGCGACTTTCGAAGTCTACCCGGAAGTCACCCTGCCGGCGCTGGACAGCGTCGAGATCGAGACCGTCAAGACCGACGTGACCGATGCCGAAATCGACAAGACCATCGACATCCTGCGCAAGCAGCGCGTGCACTTCCACACCAAGGGCGAAGCCGGTGAGCATGGCGACGGCGGCGAAGCCGTGGCCGCTAACGGCGACCGCGTGACGGTGGACTTCACCGGCGTCATCGACGGCGTCGAGTTCCCGGGCGGCAAGGCTGAAGACTACGCCTTCGTGCTGGGCGAAGGCCGCATGCTGCCGGAATTCGAAGCCGCGACCGTCGGCCTGAAAGTGGGC
>CAJYQM010000527.1 GCA_913777025.1 uncultured Massilia sp.
AGCCAGGCGGCCGGCTGGGCTTTACATGCCGAGCCGGCGGTCCGCAGCCTATCGATCCGCGCCGCCGCCGATACAAGACTGCGACAAAACGATTTTTCCGTTCTGCCGTTCCACATGTATGATCCACGAACTCGGCCTTGAGCCCTGCCGTGTTTGCCAACGGCTGCGAAGGCAAGCCGGCGGGGCGTCGGGCGCGATCAAAAACTTGTGGAAAGCAACGATGAGAAGCATGTTATCTATCTGTTCGAGGGCTGCTCTTGCAGCTGCATTGGCGCTGTCTCTGGCAGCCTGCTCGACGCCAAAACTTCAGCCAGCGAAAGGTGGCGGGCGCTATTACCTCAACGATGGACCACCCAAAGGCATCACGCAGGCACAGATCGATGCAGTCAGGGAGCCCGTACCCAAGGCAGAGCGCTTTGTCTCCGGTACGCTCAAGCCTTACGTGGCAATGGGTAACAGCTACCGGCCGATGAACAAGCTAACGCCCTATCATGCGCGTGGCGTGGCAAGCTGGTATGGAACGCGTTACCACGGATTGCCGACCTCAAGTGGTGAGCCCTACGACGTGATGAAGCTCACGGCTGCGCATCCGATCCTCCCCATCCCCTCGTATGTCAGGGTGACCAACGTCGAGAACGGTCGAACGGTCATCGTTCGCGTGAACGACCGCGGCCCCTTCCACGCCGACAGGATCATCGATCTGTCGTACGTGGCCGCAGCCAAGCTGGGTTATGCGGCGAAAGGCAGTGCACTGGTCGAGATCGACGTCATCCTGCCATAATTGCCTTGGTATGAAGATGACCCGCCCTCGTCTGTCCTGGCTTCTGGCCGCTGCCGTCCTGACGAAATTCGCCCCCGATGCGCACGCTGTCGAGCGTTGCCCGAAGCCGGTCGTCGCCGCCCTTTCTCAGGCTGCCGGAATCGCGCCGGCGCAGGGCGAGGCGCCCGTCATTGCGCAGGCGTGCAAGGCCTGGCCGCACGATCCGAACGTGCTGCTGGCCGCGCTGGCGTATGGACAGCGCGAGAACGACCGCCGGACCTTCGTCGTGGCGACGGTCGACGCGGCGACGCACCGGGTGACCAGTCGCTACGTGGTGCCACTGCGGGAAAACCCGGGGCTGCGCTTCCTGCCGTACAGCCTGGATATCGACACGGCGCGCTACCAGCTGGCGCCCGACGTGCGGGCGTTCGGCGTGCGCCTGGCGCCGTCGTCGACTGCATCATGCCCGGACCGCCTTTCAAACGACGAACTGACGCTGTTCGTGCCTAACGGGGCTGTTCTGCGTCCGGTATTGCCGCGGCTTGCGATGTCGCGTTTGCTTGCGAAAACAGGGTGTTTCGGCGGCGGCAGCCAGCAACAGCTGACCTACGATGACGCGAAGCTGACCCTGGCCGTCGCGCCGGCGGCGAGCAAGGGACTGGCCGACCTGGTCGTCACGGCGCGCATCCAGCAGGTGGCGGGCTGGAAAGACCCCCGCGCACCCGTGTGCCAGGAACGCGTCACACTGCGCTACGACGGCAGCGTCTACCGGGTGGCGCAGGGGCAAGCGCCGTGGTGGCTGACGCAGTCCTCGTGGGACTTGCCCTGACGGCAGTCAAGGGTGCGCTTTGACGATGTGCATCGGTCTAACATTGCTGACAAAGCTGCAACGATCGACCGGCAAGCCTGTGCAAGGTCGCGCTTGACCTGCCTGGCCTCATGCCGGTACTTCAGCGGTACTTTCAAAACCTGTCTAGCAAGGACAACACCATGCGTTCCTACCCTCCCGATAGCCCACAAGCCGTTTCCCGATTGCTTGCCTTGACCGTCATCAGCGACGGCGGCGGATCACCGTCCGAGATAGCCGCCACTTACCGATTGAGCATACTCGACTATGCCGGGATTGAAGAAGACTTTTTCGACCAGGTCCTTCGCGAGTTGACCGCCGATCTTCCCCTCACCTCGGACGGCCTGGTCAAGGTGGAAACCGCCATGATTGACCAGTGTCTGGAAGAAATTATTCGACCCGACCTGCGGCAACGTTTATGGAAGGCCATGTGGCAATTGGCATATGCGGACGATCAGTTTGCCCATGCCGAAGTCGCATTGCTTCACAGGGCCACGCAAGCATGGGGGATCAAGGCGGAGGCTTGAGCAGGCGCTATTGGCAGCCGTGGCGCCCAGTCAACAGGATTGCCTGAAATCACCAATATTTTCCGATAAACCACTTCATGATTGTGGTTATCACCTATACTCGACTGTTTGTTGTCAATGTTTTGACAACCCAACAGCTCCAGAGGTGAGTCTTGATTCGAGGCGGCGCAACGGCGGTACTAACATCGGAACAAGTGTCCAAGGAAAACGTCCGCATAGCGTCCCTGGCGCAGGAGCGGCGTCCGCTGCGGGCCGCCACCCTCGCCCTGCTGGTGCTGGCCTGCCTGGCCTCGACCCTGGTCCTGACCTGGAGCATGCTTCACGCGCGCCGCCTGGAACTGTCGAATGCGGTCATCGCGACCTCGAACAATGCGCACACCCTGGCCGAGCAGGCCAACTCGTCCTTCAAGATGGCGGATACCGTGCTGCTGTCGCTGGTCGACAATGTCGAGGTCGGGGGCTTGTCGAGCACCAACGTCAACCGCATCCGCCAGCTGATGACGAAGCACATCATTCAGCTGCCGGCCCTGCAGGGGCTGTTCATCTACGACGAACAGGGACGCTGGGTGGTCACCTCGGCCGGCACCCGTTACGATGGCCGCAACAACAGCGACCGTGCCTACTTCCAGTTCCACAAGACGCATCCAAGCCGTGACGCGCACATCGGACGCCCGATCATCGGCCGCACCAGCGGGGTCTGGGTGATTCCCGTATCGCGCCGGATCGAGCATCCCGACGGCAGCTTCGCCGGCGTGGCCCTGGCCACGATCAAGATCGACTTCTTCAGGAAGATCTACGAAAGCCTCGACATCGGCGAAGACGGCAAGATCCTGATGACCCTGAACGAGGGCGCCCTGCTGCTGCGGGTGCCCTTCGATCCGGCCGGCATCGGCAGCGACATCACGCCGCATCCGATTTTCCGGCTGCAGGCGCAAAAGAATTTCCCGAACCGCGGCGGCGACCTGCGCGTCGACGGCCGGCGCCGTATCTACAGCTATTCGCGGGTCGGCGACTATCCTGTCGGCATCATCGTGCTGCGCGTGAAGGACCAGGTATTGCGCCCCTGGCTGCATACCGCAGGCTTCGCTTACCTGGCGCTGGTCGTGCTGGTCGGCGGCCTGCTGGTGCTCGGCCGGCGCGTGTTCCGCCAGGTCGTGCTGCGCGACCAGCTGCAGCGCGAGCTGATGGAGACGAAGGAGAAACTCGAGGCCGCCAATGCCACGCTGTCGACGATGGCCTACATCGACGGCCTGACCGACCTGTTCAACCGGCGTTACTACGAAAAGACCTTCGAACGGGAACTGCGGCGCGCCTGCCGCAGCGGCGCCTCGGTGGCGGTGCTGATCATCGATGTCGATCACTTCAAGAAGTTCAACGACCGCTACGGCCATCCTCTGGGCGACGAATGTCTCAGGAAGGTGGCCCAGGCCATCCTCGCCGGCATGCGCCGCAGCGGCGACATGGCCGCCCGCTACGGCGGCGAGGAATTCGTGGTGGTGCTGCCCGATACCGACCTGGCAGGCGCGCAGATGGTTGCGGAAACGATCCGCGCGCACGTGGAAAGCCTGGTGATCGAGCACGCCGACGCATCAGGCGGCGTGGTCACGGTCAGCATCGGCGCGCACGCCGGCATCCCGCGCACGGCCGACGACAGCGGCGCGGCCTTCGTTGCCGCTGCCGATGCGGCGCTGTACCGGGCCAAGGTGAACGGCCGGAACAGCGTCGCCACCTGAATCAGAAGTAGGACAAGCCCAGCGCCCGGCGCACTTCGTCCATGGTCTGCGCCGCGATCTCGCGCGCCTTGAAGGTGCCGTCCTTCAGGATCTGCATGACCTGGCCCTTGTCCTTGGCCAGTTCCTCGCGGCGCGCGCGGATCGGGGCCAGCATGTCCTGCAGGATGCCTTCCAGGCGCTTCTTGACCACCGAGTCGCCCAGGCCGCCGCGCTGGTAATGGGCCTTCATCTCGGCCAGGCCTTCCTTGTCCGTATCGAACGCGTCCAGGTACAGGAAGGCCACGTTGCCTTCGATGTGGCCCGGGTCGGACACCTTCAGGTGCAGCGGGTCGGTGTAGACCATTTTCACGGCGGCGCGGATCTCGTCGGCGCTAGCACCCAGGTTGATGGTGTTGCCGAGCGACTTGCTCATCTTGGCCTTGCCGTCGATGCCCGGCAGTCGGCCGACTTCCGGCACGATCGCCTTGCACTCGACCAGGATGTCCTTGTCCTGGCCATAGGTGCGGTTGAAGCGGCGCACGATCTCGTTGGCCTGCTCGATCATCGGGATCTGGTCTTCGCCGACCGGGACAATACTTGCCTTGAAGGCGGTGATGTCGGCCGTCTGGCTGGCCGGGTAGGTCAGGAAGCCGGCCGGGATGTCGCGCTCGAAGCCGCGGTGGATGATTTCCTGCTTGACGGTCGGATTGCGCTCCAGGCGCGCCACGGTCACCAGGTTCAGGTAATAAAAGGTCAACTCCGCCAGTTCCGGGATCTGGGACTGGATCAGGATTGTCGACTTGGCCGGATCGATCCCTACGGCAAGGTAATCGAGCGCCACCTCGATCACGTTCCGGTGTACCTTACCTATGTCATCCATATTGTCCGTGAGCGCCTGGGCGTCCGCGAGCATGATGAACTGGCGATATTGATCCTGGTAAGTGACGCGATTGCGCAGGCTGCCGACGAAGTGGCCGAGGTGCAGCGGGCCCGTGGGACGATCGCCGGTCAGGATGACGGGCGTGGTGGGTGAAGCGGTTTGCAGACTCATCGAGGTTCCTTGGGTTGCTTGTTTTGCCTCGATACCGCCGCGCTCAACGAACGCCACCTTGCATCGAGGCGGCGTTTGAACGAATACACATCCCTCCCTGGCCGCGCGCTGTCAGCGGCGCCACCAGGTTCGAAGAAGGGTTTGTGGATACGAAAAATTCATGGATGGCATGGTTGCAGGTTGACGCATCGCTGTCAACCGCTGCCACTGCGGAAAGTTTCCCCGCCCCGTTTGACCACACGGGTCCATCCGGCGTTTTTTGTTGCTATAAAATTAATTACATTGGTGATTTATGGATTCTACGAAGAGCACGAACAGCCACAACCGCCCACTGGAACTCTGGGGCGGCCTCGAATGCACCGTCAACCGCGTTCAAGACACCTACTTCCATCAGCTCGACCGCAATGGCCATGCCGGCCGGGCGGACGACATCGCGCGCTTTGCCGGCACCGGCATCCGCGCCATCCGCTATCCGGTGATCTGGGAACGCACCGCCCCCGACGGTATCGACAAGGCCGACTGGACCTGGCCCGACGAGCGCCTGGCCGCGCTGCGCGACGCCGGCGTCACGCCGATCGCCGGCCTGTGCCACCACGGCAGCGGCCCGCGCCACACCAGCCTGGTGGACCCGGCCTTCGCCGAACAGCTGGCCGAGTATGCCGGCGCCGTGGCCGCGCGCTATCCGTGGCTCGAGTACTACACCCCGGTCAATGAACCCTGCACCACCGCCCGTTTCGCCGGCCTGTACGGCGTCTGGTACCCGCACGGCCGCGACGACCGCACCTTCATCCAGGCGCTGCTGATCCAGTGCCGCGCGGTGGTGCTGTCGATGCGTGCGATCCGCGCCGTCAACCCGAACGCCAAGCTGGTCCAGACCGACGACCTGGGCAAGACCTACAGCACGCCGGAAATGGCCAAGACCGCGGAGTTCTACAACGAGCGCCGCTGGCTGGCCTGGGACCTGCTGTGCGGCATGGTCGGCCCCGAGCACGCGCTCTGGGACTACCTGGTCGGGACCGGCATCCCGGAAGCCGAATTCCTGTGGTTCCGCGAGAACCCCTGCCCGCCCGACCTCATCGGCGTGAATTACTATGTCACCAGCGAGCGCTGGCTGGACCACCGCCCGGAACGCTATCCGGCCCACCACCGCGGCATCGCCGACGGCATTCCCTGCGCCGACATCGAAGCCTCGCGCGCGCTGGCCACGCCGACCGCCGGCATCGCCCCGCTGCTGGCCGAAACCTGGGAACGCTACGGCATCCCGATGGCCATCACCGAAGCCCACATCGACGCCAACCGCGAAGACCAGCTGCGCTGGCTGCTGGAAATCTGGGAAGCGGCCAAGGAAGTGCGCGGCAACGGCGTCGACCTGCGCGCCGTCACCGTGTGGTCCCTGCTCGGCTCCTTCGACTGGAACAGCCTGGTCACCCAGAACAGGGGGTACTACGAACCGGGGCCCTTCGACGTGCGCTCGCCCGAGCCGCGTCCGACCGCGCTGGCGCGCATGATGCGCGAACTGGCGTCGAACCAGCCGCTGACGCACCCGGTGCTGCGCGCCAAGGGCTGGTGGCGCCGCCCGGGCCGCTGGCTGTGCCAGCCGGTGGCGACGCCGGACGCGGTCGGCTCGATCACGGCCGACGGCCACACCCTGGTCGGCACCGATGCCGCCCCGATCCTGATCACGGGCGCCAGCGGCACCCTGGGCCGCGCTTTTGCCCACATCTGCCGCAAGCGCAGCATCGCCTACCGCCTGCTGTCGCGCCAGGACATGGACATCACCGACGCCGGCTCGGTCGAGCGCGCGCTGCTCGAGCACAAGCCCTGGGCCGTGATCAATACCGCCGGCTACGTGCGCGTGGACGATGCCGAAAACGAAGTCGAGCGCTGCATGCGCGAGAACGCGATCGGCCCGGCCATCCTTGCAGCGGCCTGCGCCCGCCACGGCATCCACCTGACGACCTTCTCGAGCGACCTGGTGTTCGACGGCGCCGGCGACCAGCCCTATGTCGAAAGCAGCCCGACGGCGCCGCTGGGCGTCTATGGCCGCAGCAAGGCGGAAGCCGAGCAGCGCGTGCTGGACAAGCATCCGGGCGCGCTGGTCGTGCGCACCAGCGCCTTCTTCGGCCCCTGGGACAAGTACAACTTCGTCACGCTGGCGCTGGGGGCCCTGGAGCGCGGCGAGCCCTTTACCGCCAGCAGCGACCTGACCGTTTCGCCGACCTACGTGCCGGACCTGGTGCACGCCTGCCTCGACCTCGCCATCGACGGCGAAGCCGGCATCTGGCACCTGGCCAACGCGGGGTCGGTCACGTGGGCCGAACTGGCGCGCAAGGCGGCCGGGATGGCCGGCATCGACGCCGCCAGCCTGGAAGCGAAGCCGGCCATCGAATGCGGCTACGCGGCAGGCCGTCCGGCCTACGCGGCCTTGACCAGCGAACGCGGCATCCTGCTGCCGGCGCTGGACAACGCGCTGGCGCGCTACCTGGAACTGCGCAACCGGCAAGATCCGGAGATGGATGAACTGATCCGGGCCATGGAGACGCGCCAACCGGTGGCCGGTGGCGAACGGCAGATGGAGGAGACGCCGCTGGAAGTGGTGCAGGCGCAGGGTTCTTGAGGCCCGGATACCGAGCCTCAAGACGCGGACCGTAACCCGCAGCTGTACGACGCGGTCCGCATCATGTTTGACCAGGCTGGGTCTTGATGGTGAGGCCCACTATGGCGAGCCACCCGGCCTGCTCCCCTCGGACCGCACCTCAAGATGCTGGACTGCAATAAGTTCCCGGCAAATCCTGGTCCTTAGCAACGCCGATGTGTTCTCGAGCGGCGCCCTGCTTGCTCAAGCCCGACATCATCTGCATATCGTTGCCTGACACGTCGGCGACGATGAGCCGCTCGATCCAAGGGTCAGGCGCCTGATCAAGACCGCCGCTGTCCTGTAAGTACAAACCAGCGCGATGTAGGGTCGCCTGGATATCTTCACGTTTGAGATGATGGTCGTTCCGGCGTGGCGCGACGGGCAAACGGAGAAGCTTGGCAATGGAGTCCCATCTGTATTAACAATTACGGGACTCCATTGCTCTCGGTCTACCAGCCCCCGTTTGAACTGTTCAGCCGATGCTAGCCATTGACCAGTGTGCCGCCAACGACCTCTGGGGCCCGCACGCTTCGATCTTTCCTGGCACGGCCACCGATCAGGATGCTGAACGTATTCGGCATGATATGCATGGCGGCCATGTGAAGGAGAGGCACAAACACGATCATGAACATGAATGTCAAGATCGTATTCTCGATTGCACACAGGTCCCGACCATATCGTACGCACAGATTTTCAGCCACTCGGATTAATGGCGTGTGAGTCAAGAACAGAAAAAAGCTGTACTTGCTGTACTTTTCCGCCCAGTTCCCGATTGACGTGTTCAGCAGAAGCGAAGACGCTGGCCAAACGGCGAACGGGGCGGCGAGATAGATATAAACGTAATCCTCGATTCGATAGTAAATAGTTGCAATGCACACCATTGCCAGCAATAGCAACGCGGGAATCGCCAAGTGATCCAAACGCTTCAAGTTCCATCCCTGGACCGCCGCGAGACCGCCAACGTAAAAAAGAACGGCCATGGTACTGCGGTTGACCAAGTGGCCATCCAGATCGCCCATGAAGATCCCGGTCACCAGTATCAGTCCGATCAACGGCATCCGGCGCATGAACCAACCGAAGATCGGAGCCAGGAGTACCAGCATCAGCAAGTCGCGCAAGAAATGCAGCGCGCCGTTGAGCGGCATGGCGCTATAGCTGAAGAGATAGTTGAAGTTCTTCAGATCGGGTTTGCTTACCAAGACGTACAACGGTGCCCAGCCCGTGCCGTATTCGATGATGTACTGCACGCCAAAATATACGATGTTAAAGAAAATAAATGGCACCAGTAGCGTAGCCATCTTCTTCTTGTAGAGTTTTAGCGGACTGAAATCCAGCTTGCTCGCAAACAGGAAATAGCCGGAAATCATCGACAATGTTGGCACAGAAAATCTTCCCAACTCATCCTGGATGAAAAACCTGACGAGTTCGAAGTAATTGCCATAGTCAAGCGTACTGACACTGGGCGTGCCGATATGCAAAAACGCTACAGATATGATGAGAAGCGCGCGCAGAATGGCCACACGCCTAGAAACTGATTGATCAACGTTCATTCTCTTGTTCTCACATTTTTTAGGTAAGAAAACCGAGTGTTGCCATTGGTACAGTGAACGTTTGCTGCCAGGCTATGCAAGCCGGGCGTCACTGACTGTCAAGGCACGGATAGGTGACAATGAAGAATAACTTCATGAAGATTCTGATTTGCAAGCAAGGACTGTGCCTGCCTAAAATACCATTTAAATAACAAGAACTTAACAATATTCTTGATTTTGTATCGTGTATTTACTGTAATATATTTCGACATACTGGTTGTTGCTCTCGGGAATAAACTGATGCCCATAGATATACACTTGCCCATATGCCTCGATATACAATGACGCGTTCTCTGCTATTACTCATCCACACAAGGCATTAAGTGCAAGAGCAACACGCCTTTCCCTTCCTTCGGGAAATCCTTCTCTTCCTCGCCCTCGCCGGCGTGCTCATTCCGTTACTGCAGCGCCTGCGCATCAACCAGGTGCTCGGCTTCCTGGCCGTCGGGGCACTGCTCGGCCCCTTCGGCCTCGGACGCCTGGCCGCCGGCACGCCCTGGGTCGGCTACCTGACCTTCCCGAACAACGAAGACGTGGCCATGCTGGCCGAGCTGGGCGTGCTGTTCCTGATGTTCATGATCGGCCTGGAGCTCTCGGCCGCGCGCCTGTGGGCGATGCGGCGCTGGGTGTTCGGCACCGGCAGCGCCCAGGTCGTGCTGTGCAGCGTGCTGCTCGGCGGCGCCGTGTACCTGCTGCTGGGCCAGCCGCCGGATGTGTCACTGGTGCTGGGCCTGGTGCTGTCGCTGTCATCCACCGCGGTCGTGATGCAGCTGCTGGGCGAGCGCCAGTCCATCGGCACGCAGCTGGGCCAGGCGGCGTTCTCGGTGCTGATGCTGCAGGACCTGGCGGTGGTGCCGATCCTGATCCTGGTCAAGGCGCTCGGCAAAGCGAGCGGCGACGGTGTGCTGCTGGTGGCGCTGGGCGCGATGGCCAAGGCCGGGATCGCCATCGCCCTGATCTACCTGGTCGGCGGGCGCGTCGTGCACCCGCTGTTCCGCGCCTTTGCGCGCCAGCGCCAGCCGGATGTATTCATGGCGCTGATCCTGCTCTCCACCTTCGGCATTGCCGGCCTGTCCTTCATGGCCGGGCTGTCAATGGCGCTGGGCGCCCTGATCGCCGGGCTGCTGCTGGCCGAGACCGAGTTCAAGCACGAGGTCGAGCTGATGGTCGAACCCTTCAAGGGCTTGCTCATGGGGCTGTTCTTCATGACGGTCGGCATGGGCATGGATGCGCGCCAGATCGTCGAGGCGCCGCTGTGGCTGGCCGCCGCGGTTGCGCTGCTGGTGCTGCTGAAAACCGCCGTGATCGCGCCGCTGCTGCGCCTGTCGGGCCTTCCCTGGGGGCGCGCGCTCGAAGGCGGGCTGCTGCTCGGCCAGGGCGGCGAATTCGCCTTCATCGTGATCGGCTATGCGATCGCGTCGCGGCTGCTCGACGCGGCGCTGGGTGGACGCGTGATGCTGGCGGTGGGCCTGTCCCTGTTCATCACGCCGCTGCTGGCGCGCATCGGCCGCGGCATCGGCGACAGCTCCGCCAGCCGGGCGCACGAGCAGCAGGCCGCGCTCGACGGCGCCGAACTGGAATCGGCGCGCGGCCGCGTGATCATCGCCGGCTTCGGGCGCGTCGGCCAGCAACTGGCCAAGCTGCTGACGGCACAGGACATCCCCTACGTCGCCTTCGAGAACGACGCCAAGCTGGTCTCCAGCCTGCACGACGCCGGGGTGCCAGTCTACTTCGGCAACGCGGCCCGGCCCGAGCTGCTGCGCCGCGTCCATGCGGACGAGGCACCGGCGATCGTGCTGACCATGGACCATCCGTCGTCGGCGCTGCAGGCGGTGCGCGGCATCCGGCGCGAATTTCCGCGGGCGCGCCTGTTCGCGCGCTCGCGCGACGAGAAGCATGCGCGCGCGCTGAAGCAGGCCGGCGCCACCGTCGTCGTGCCGGAAACGCTGGAAGCCAGCCTGCAGCTGTCGGCCTTCGTGCTCGAGGCGATGGGGCTGAACGAGGGCATGGTCGACCGCATCGTCGACCAGGAGCGCGACCTGTTCGCCGCGACCCTGGTCCAGGACATCCAGCACAAGGCGCCGAACAAAGTCAGCCGGAAATCGCCGCAGCTATAATCGGCTCGACAAAAATGAATAACGGAGACGAGATGGCAACGAATATGAATAGCCACCAGGATGGGCAAGCGCGGGCGCTGGCCCATGTCCGCGTGCTCGACCTGTCGCGCGTGCTGGCCGGGCCCTGGTGTTCGCAGAACCTGGCCGACCTCGGCGCCGACGTGATCAAGATCGAGCGCCCCGGCGCCGGCGACGACACCCGCGCCTGGGGGCCGCCCTACGCGCCCGATGCCGAAGGCAAGCCGACGTCCGAGGCGGCCTATTACCTGTCGGCGAACCGCGGCAAGCGCTCGGTCACGGTCGATATCGCCAGTAGCGAGGGCCAGGCCCTGCTGCGCGAACTGGTCGTCCACTGCGACGTGGTGCTGGAAAACTTCAAGGTCGGGCACCTGGCGCGCTACGGCCTCGATTACGCCTCGCTGAAGGCGATCAAGCCGGACCTGGTCTACTGCTCGATCACCGGCTTCGGCCAGGACGGCCCTTACGCCCACCGCGCCGGCTACGACTTCCTGGTCCAGGGCATGGGCGGCCTGATGTCGATCACGGGCGAGCGCGACGGCCTGCCGGGCGGCGGTCCGCAAAAGGCAGGCGTGGCGCTGACCGACATCATGACCGGCATGTACGCCACCGTCGCCGTGCTGGCGGCGCTGACCCACCGCGACCGCAGCGGCGAAGGCCAGTACATCGACATGTCCCTGCTCGACACGCAGGTGGCGATGCTGGCCAACGTCGGCAGCAATTACCTGAACAGCGGCCGGCGTCCGCAGCGCTGGGGCAACGCCCACGCCAACATCGTGCCCTACCAGACCTTCGCCTGCAGTGACGGCCACATCATCGTCGCCACCGGCAACGACGGCCAGTACCGCAAGTTCGTCGAGGCCGGCGGGTACCCGGAACTGGCGCAGGACGAACGCTTCGCCACCAATCCGCTGCGCGTGAAGCACCGCGATGAACTGGTGCCGCTGCTGGACGCGATGGTGGCGCAAAAGACCCGCGCCGAATGGATCGCGCTGCTGGAAGCGGCCGGCGTGCCCTGCGGCCCGATCAACAACCTGGACGAGGTGTTCGCCGACCCGCAGGTGCGGGCGCGCGGCATGGCCATCGAGCTGGATCACCCGCTGGCGGGCAGCGTGAAGCTGGTGCGCAACCCGATGAAGCTCTCGGGCACGCCGGCCACCAGCGACGCCGCCCCGCCCGTGCTCGGCCAGCATACCGACGAAGTGCTGGCCGGGTTGCTCGGCAAGCGCAGTGAAGAAATCGCCGCCCTGCGCGCGCAGGGCATCCTGTAAATCCATTGAGCCCGGGAGTGCCGATGACACCGTCCACGCTGTTGCTCGCCCTCATTGCCGCCTTCGCCGCCTGCCACCCGGCCCTGGCCCAGGATGCGCCGCTTCTGGCCGGCGCCCCCGATTGCCGCTTCGCCCCGGTCCAGCCCGCGCCGATGCGGGCACCGGCCTGGAAAGGCGGCTGCAAGGCCGGCTTCGCCGACGGCGACGGCGTGCTGGCCTGGCGCGACGAGAGCGGCAAGGCATACAGGCTGGAAGCCACGATGGCGGCCGGCCAGGTGGCGGGCGACGCCAAGCTGGACTTGCCGGATGGTGGCGTCTATATCGGCACTTTCCGGAATGGCTTGCCGGACGGCTTTGGCTACCTCCGCCTGGCCGGCGGCCCCCGCTATGAAGGCGGCATGCGCATGGGCGAGCGCAACGGTACCGGCGAGGCGCAGTACCCGAACGGCGACCGCTACCAGGGCGAGTGGAAGGACGGCAAACGTGAGGGCACCGGCGTGCTCCACTACATGCTCGGCGGACGCTACGAGGGTGGCTGGAAGAACGACGCGCCGAGCGGCAAGGGGAAAGATGGTGTTTGCCGGCACCCCGGGGCGTGAACTCGCCGTGACCGACGGCGTGGTGCCGGGGCAGCCGGCGGCGCCCATCGCCAAGGGCAGCTACACCCTCAAGCAAAGCACCCTGCACACCGCGACCCTGGTCCGGTCTGATCTTGCGAGCGCGATTCCGGTGCCGCCCAGACTGCCCTACGACCAGCTGTCGGCAACGAACAGGCCACCGTCAAAAGCTGGTTCCCGGCGCTGGCCCCGGGCGACGAACCGCCCTATCCACTCGAGGGCCCGGCGGACTTTTACCGGGCGGCAGCAAACATCGTCGGCGTGATGCGGCAGTCTGGCAGCATCTCGGTGTACGTGCTGGTGGGGACGAATGGCAAACCGGTCAGCGTGACGGCGATCGGTCTGGAGAACGCCGATATGAGGAAGGCGATTTCGGTGGCGGCCGGCAAGATGAAGTACAAGCCGGCCGTGTGTGGGGGACAGCCGTGCGAGATGATGTATCCTTACTGGCTGTCCCTCACCATGGGATTTTAGGCCCACCGGCAGGCGGGCCCGCTGCCCCGATCAGTGCAGCTTGTGCTTCAGGTCCGACAGCTCGGCATGCACACGGCTGACGGCGGCCTCCAGGTGCGCCGGCATCTGCGGCAGCGAGCGGCTGATGCGCTTGGCTTCGTCGCCCATGTCTTCCAGGCGGTCCACGCATTCGATCACGCGCTGCTGGTCACTCGATTGCATCACGCTCTGGGCCTGCCGGGCTTCCTGCGACAGCTTCTTGATGCAATCGCGGATTTCGTTCGGCGCGTCCTGCGACGACTGGCAGGCTTGTTCGGCTTCGCCGATGGTTTGCTGAATATGAGTAAAACGCTGCTGGATTTCGTTTTGTTGCAACATGACGTACTCCTTCGCGGTTGGTGTCAACTCATCCGTATCTTCCTGCAAATACGGGCCAAGAGACAGCCATGATAGACCTGGCAGCGGGACAACGGCGCACGGACCGCTCTTCCCGATGGGCCAACCCGGCCGTTTGAGGCCGTGCAATTACCGAATTTGCCGACGCCAGCGACATCCAACGGCCGTGCTGTTGACCCGGCATATCGAACATGCAATAGTGCATTTCTTTTTGCTCAAGAAAGTCCAACGCATGCGACCTCTCGCCGTTTCCGCTTCCCTGGCGCTGTCCCTATCCCTGCTGGCCCCGGCGGCCTTCGCCCAGCCGGGCGACCCGGTCGCCTCGAAGATCAGCGCGCAATCGCTGCGCGGCCACCTGTCCTTCCTGGCCTCCGACCTGCTCGAAGGCCGCGGCACGCCCTCGCGCGGCCAGGACCTGGCGGCCGAATACATCGCCGCCCAGTTCCGCCGCGCCGGCCTGGAACCGGCGGGTGACGACGGCTACTTCCAGACTTCGACCTGGCAGTACGCGGAGCGCGACATGAACCAGTTCGCCCTGCAGGTCCAGGCCGGCGCGGCGGAACTGGGCGGCGATGTATTCGGCCGCCAGGTCCTGGCCGCGCG
>CAJYQM010000528.1 GCA_913777025.1 uncultured Massilia sp.
CATGGTCGACGGCTGGCCCGACGCCCAGCGCTTCCGCGAGACCATCGGCGCGACCGTGGCCGCCGCCTGCGCGCGCGGCGGCAGCGTGCACGTGTTCGGCGAGATGGCGGCGCTGCTCGCGGCCGGCGGCCGCCATGACGCCGCCGCGCGCGTCGAGCAAGGGTGGGACGAGCTGGCCGGCACCCTCGACTTTTCGCTGTTCTGCGCCTACTCGAAGGCGGGCGCCGGCATCTCCGGCCGGCCCTTGCACCGGGCCCAGGCGGGCGGCGCGGCTGCCATGCAGCTGCCGTCCACCTCGATGCTGGAAGCGGAAATCGCGCGCCGCAAGGAAGCCGAACACACGCTGCGCCGGCGCGAAAAGGAATTCGCAGACTTCCTCGAGAACGCGGCCGAAGGCCTGCACCGCGTGGCCGGCGACGGCACCATCCTGTGGGCCAACCGCGCCGAATTGCAGATGCTGGGCTACGACTGGGACGAATACGTCGGCCGCCCCATCGCCGACTTCCACGTCGACGCCGACGTCATCGCGCACATCCTCGCCACCCTGTCCTCGGGCGGGACGCTGTACGACCAGCCGGCGCGCCTGCGCTGCAAGGACGGCTCGATCAAGCACGTGGTGATCCACTCGAACGGCCACTTCGAGGATGGCCAGCTGCGCTACACGCGCTGCTTCACGCGCGACGCCACCGAGCGCCAGCAGCTGGCGCTCGCCCATGCCGAGCGCGAACAGCTGCTGGTCGAACTGACCGCGGCCAACCGCACCAAGGACGAGTTCCTGGCGATGCTCGGGCACGAGCTGCGCAACCCGCTGTCGCCGATCGTCACCGCGCTGCAATTGATGCGCATGCGCGGCGAAACCGGCGCGGCGCGCGAACGCGAGATCATCGAGCGCCAGGTCGACCACCTGGTGCGCCTGGTGGACGACCTGATGGACGTGGCGCGCGCCACCCGCGGCCAGATCGAGCTGAAGTGCGAGCGCGGCGACATCGCCCAGCCGCTCGCCAAGGCGGTCGAGATGGCCAGCCCGCTGCTGGAGCGGCGCGCGCACCGGCTCGAGGTCGACGTCGAGCCGGGCCTGGTCTGGGAAGGCGATGCGGCGCGGCTGGCCCAGGTGGTGTCCAACCTCTTGACCAACGCCGCCCGTTACACCGAGCCGGGCGGCCAGGTGGTCCTGGGCGCGCGGCGCGAAGCCTCCGGCTGGCTGCGCATCAGCGTGCGCGACAACGGCATCGGCCTCGCGCCCGACATGCTCGACAGCGTGTTCGGGCTGTTCTTCCAGGGCAAACGCAGCGTGGACCGCAGCGAAGGCGGCCTGGGCATCGGCCTGGCGCTGGTCAGGAACATCGTCGAACTGCATGGCGGGAAGGTCGAGGCCATCAGTGCCGGCCTGGGCCAGGGCAGCGAGTTCGTGGTGCGCCTGCCGGCCGCCGGCCCGGGGTCCGACGGCGCCGCGATGCCGGCGGATGCCGCTACACCGGCGCCGGCGGTGGCCGGCAAGCGCATCATGCTCGTCGACGACAACGTGGACGCCGCCGAAACCCTCGGCCAGCTGCTGGCCGCGCACGGGCACAGTGTCGAGGTATTCAACGACCCGGCCAGCGCGCTCGATGCGCTGGCGCGCATGGGGCCGGCGAAGCGCCCGGACCTGGCCGTGCTCGACATCGGCCTGCCGGTGCTGGACGGCTACCAGCTCGCCGCGCGCATGCGCGCGCTGCTCGGCAACCATCCGTGCCGCATGATCGCGCTGACCGGCTACGGCCAGGACGCCGACCTGGCCAGGAGCGCCGCCGCCGGCTTCGAGCGGCACCTGGTCAAGCCGATCACGCCGGAGCAGGTGGCGAACCTGAGCGATCCGGCCGGTTTACAATAGAGGTTTTTGCATCCAGGAGAAGCTGCGTGAGCAATCTGCGCCAACAATTCATTGCGTTTTCGGTCGAGACCGGAGTCTTGAAATTCGGGTCCTTCACGACCAAGGCCGGGCGCCAGTCGCCGTACTTCTTCAACGCCGGCCTGTTCCACGACGGCGCCACGCTGGGCCAGCTGGCCCAGTTCTACGCCCAGACCCTGATCGATTCGGGCATCGCGTTCGACATGCTGTTCGGCCCGGCCTACAAGGGCATCACGCTGGCCAGCGCGACCGCGGTGGCGCTGGCGGCCAAGGGCCACAATACTTCGTTCGCCTACAACCGCAAGGAAGCCAAGGACCACGGCGAAGGCGGCACCATCGTCGGCGCAGGGCTGAAGGGCAAGGTCGTGATCATCGACGACGTGATCTCGGCCGGCACCTCGGTGCGCGAATCGGTGGCCATGATCCGCGCCGCCGGCGCCGAGCCGGCCGCTGTGCTGATCGCGCTCGACCGCATGGAACGCGGTGGCAAGGACGGCGTGCTGTCGCCGCTGTCGGCGGTGCAGGAAGTCAGCCAGAACTACGGCATCCCGGTCATCTCGATCGCCAACCTGGCCGACTTGTTCGGCTACCTGGAGGCGGATCCGTCGCTGGGCCAGCACAAGGATGCGGTGGCGGCCTACCGCGCGCAATACGGCGTGTAAGGCGCACCCGAGGCGCAGCCCATCCGCCGATGGCCGGCGGCCCCGGCTTGTGTTTTAATTACGGAACACAATATCAGGAGCCGCCCTTGCACCTCGACTTTCCAATGCCGTATTGCGTCGTTGCCGGTGGGGGCAGAGCATGAAGATGCTGGGACGGGTCCTCCTGACGCTCATCCTGTGCGTCGCGCTGGTCGGTTTCGGCGTTTGTGGCGCCTACGGCACCTTCGGTGGCCTGGTCTTCGGATTCACCAGGAGCACCGAGGGCTTCGTTTTATTCATGCCCCTCGGGCTGCTCGGTCTGGGCATCGCCTGGCTGGCCTGGAAAGGGCTTGCCCGTCTCTGGCGCAAGCCGTCCCTCCCCAAGCAATGACCGCGCCCGTCCTGGCGGCCGGCACGGCCCAGCTGCTCCACCTGTTCTTCGAATGGCTGGCCCTGGCCACCGGCGTGCAGCTGTACCGCTGGCAGCGCCGCCGCGCGCGCCAGCCGGCGCTGCTGCAGCCCGGCTCCTTTGCCGTCGTGGTCGGCTGCATCCTCGGCGCCGCGATCGGCAACAAGCTGGTGTTCTGGATCGAGATGCCGCACCTGTGGCAATCCGCCGCCCC
>CAJYQM010000529.1 GCA_913777025.1 uncultured Massilia sp.
ACGGCATGGGCGGGCGGCTGGCGCCAACCGAATACAAGCTGCTGGCCGCGCTGGCGCGCAACGCCGGCCGCGTGGTCAGCAACCCGCAACTGCTGCGCGAAGTATGGGGCCAGCAGTCCGTCAACAGTCCCCACTACCTGCGCATCTACATGGGCCATCTCCGGCGCAAGCTGGAAGACGACCCGGCGCAGCCCAAATACCTGATCACCGAGACCGGTGTCGGTTACCGGCTGGCAGTCCCGGTCTAGACCCCACTCCCCGAAGCAGTACCCCGGCAGCGCCCTCCAGCGAGGGCGCGGGACCGGCTCATCCCCAAGAAAGTGAAAACAACATGAAACGACTCATCGCCATCACCTCGCTCGCCCTCATCGCCCAGGGCGCCCATGCCCAGGAAACCGCTCCGGCACAGGCCGCGCCGGAAGCCGCCGCGCCTGCAGCGCCTTCCGTCAGCTACAACCTGGGCCTCATCTCGGACTACCGCTACCGCGGCATCTCGCAGACCCGCCTGCATCCGGCCCTGCAGGGCGGCGCCGACTACACCGACCCGGCCAGCGGCCTGTACGCCGGCACCTGGCTGTCGACCATCACCTGGGCCAGGGATGCCGGCGGCGGCGGCCACGTGGAAATGGACATCTACGGCGGCAAGCGCGGCACACTGGCCAGCGGTGTGACTTACGATGTCGGCCTGCTCGGCTACGTCTATCCGGGCAACGGCCTGGCCGACGTGCCGGGCTTCGTCAACGGGAATACGGCCGAGGTCTACGCCCAGCTGGGCTACGGCGTGTGGACGGCGAAGTATTCGAATGCGCTGACCAACCTGTTCGGCTTCGTGGACAGCCGCTACAGCAGCTACCTCGACCTGTCCGGCAACGTCGATGCCGGCAATGGCTTCACGATCAACCTGCATGCGGGACGCCAGCACGTGCAGCACAGCCTCAACGCCAGCTACACGGACTGGAAGGTGGGCGTCAGCCGCGCATGGGGACCGGTCACGCTGTCGCTGGCGGCGGTCGGCACCACGGCCGAGGAAGCCGCCTATACCTCGGCGGCGAACGGGAAGTTCTTGGGCCGCAAGGCGCTGGTCGTGAGCCTGCTGCGCACGTTTTGATTGATCAGTGGCCGGCGGCCACCAGCACCGAGGCCGCGTCGCGGCCGGCACGCTTCGACTGGTACAGGGCTTCGTCGGCGCTGTGCGCCAGCGCGCCCTGCTCCGGGCGGGCGCTCCAGGCGAAGCCGATGCTGGCGGTGACGGCCAGCTGCTTGCCGTCGATCTCGAACGGCGCGCGCATCGCTTCCAGCAGCTTGTCGCCGATGCGCTGGCATTCCAGCGGCGAGCCGACCTGTTCCAGCACGATCACGAACTCGTCGCCGGCCAGGCGCGCCACGGTGTCGGTTTCGCGCACGGTGGCGCTCAGGCGGCGCGCGAACTCGCGCAGCACGGCGTCGCCGCAGGCGTGGCCCAGGGTGTCGTTGATCTGCTTGAAGTGGTCGACGTCGATGTAGGCCAGGGCCAGGGCCATCGCGCTGCGGCGCGAACGCGCGATCGCCTGGGTGAGGCGCTCTTCATAGCTGCGCCGGTTCGGCAGGCCGGTCAGGTGGTCGGAATGGGCCAGCGCGTGCAACTGGCGCTCGTATTCGCGCGCCGAGGTGGCGTCCGTGGACAGCACGTAGATGCCCTGCACCTTTCCGTCGCGCACGTGCGGCAGGTAGGTGGTGCTGATCACGCGCTTGCGGCCGCGCCGCTCTTCCTCGATCTCCAGGTGCGAACCGTGGCCGGACAGGCAGCGCTCCAGGCCCGCGCGGCGCGGCGCGTAGAAGGCGTCGCCCATGGCTTCCTGAACGGTCTTGCCCAGCATGTTCTCGCAGCGCACGCCGAACCATTCCTGGTAGCGCTGGTTGGCGAAGCGGTAGCGCAGGCCGGTGTCGAGGTAGGCGATCAGGGCCGGCACGTTGTCGGCGATGGTGCGCAGGCGCTCCTCGCTCTCGAGTGCGCGGGCGCGCGACTCGGCCAGCTGGCTGACGTCCTTCAGGGCCACGACGGCGCCCAGCCGTTCACCGTTGGCGCCGCTGAGCGCGCGCCCGCTGGCGAGCACGCGGCGCGGTTCATGGCCCGCGGGCGCGTTCGTCATCGGCACGTCCCTGATGCGTTCGCCGTGCAGCGCGCGCGCCAGCGGGACCGCATCGGCCGCCATCGGCGTCCTGCCGTCCTCGTGGAACAGGCTGTAGTACTCGGACCACTCGGCCATGGCGACATTGGCGGCATCCATGCCGCAGATCGCGCGCGCATCGCGGTTGAACAAGGTGAGGCGGCCGTCGGCGTCGCAGGCGACCACGCCCACGTCCACCGATTCCAGCAGCGCATCCAGCAGTTCCTGCTTCTGGCGCAGCGCGCGCTCGGCCGCCAGGCGCTGGCCCATCGCCTGTTCCAGTGCACGGTTCTGCGCGTGCAGCTCGGCGGTACGGTCCTCGACGCGGCGTTCGAGCTGCGTGTTCATATCGATCAGCGCGCGCTGGGCCGTGTCCCGCGCGGCCACCAGCACGCTGCGATTGAGTTCATCCTGCACCAGCTGGGCCAGGTCGCGCAGCAGGCGCACGCCGGCCTCGTCGAGCTGGCGCGGCTCGTGGTCGATGACGCACAGGGTACCCAGCGGCTGGCCGTCCAGGCTGTGCACTGGCTGGCCCGCATAGAAGCGGACATGGGGCGCACCCGTCACCATCGGGTGGTCGATGAAGCGCGCGTCGCGATGGGTGTCGGGCACCACCAGCAGCTCGTCCAGCGCCACCGCATGGCTGCAGAAGGCGAGCGAACGCGGCGTCTGGCAGTCTTCCATGCCGACGCAGGACTTGAACCACTGGCGGTCGCTGTCGACCAGCGAGATCAGCGCGATCGGCGCGCCGAAGACGGCCGCGGCCAGCCGGGTGAAACGGTCGAAGCGTTCTTCACGCGGCGTGTCGAGGATGGCCAGCGCATGCAGCGCCTTGATGCGTTGTTCTTCTGCGAGTTCTTGTTGGCTGAGCATAACTATCCTTGCCGCGGACGGCGAAGAAAGAACCGGCAGGTATCTAGGCCGGGTAGAGAGCGGATGCGGTGGTTTGGGCGGGACAGTGCATCTGGTCGGCCAGATTTTAGCCGAACTGATCAGGTCGTGCAGCATTGCCACAAATATTACCAAATGGAAACAATTAAAATTATGACCATAATTTATCCCGGCATCACCCGCGTTTCATTGGGGATACAAGGGGTACAGTCTATACACCAGTGATTGAATTAGTTCTAGGCTGATCACAATCGTTTCGCAGGTGTAGCTTCCACGCCACACTGATATTGAACAATTAAGACCACCAAGCGGTCTCTGCTGTCATTTACTTATGTGCGTGATCGAACCGAAGCTGCCCGGTCGCATCCGTATGGTGGAGGCTTCTCATGAAAGGACCACCATGGACCTCTACCAGCAATACCCCGTCCGGCTGCGCATCAACGGAGAAGAGCGGGACTTCAACGTCGAATCCTGGGTCACCCTGCTCGACCTGTTGCGCGAACGTGCCGGCCTGACCGGCACCAAGAAGGGCTGCGATCATGGCCAGTGCGGTGCCTGCACGGTACTGGTGGACGGCAAGCGTATCAACTCCTGCCTGACGCTGGCCGTCATGCGGAACGGTCACGAGGTCACGACCATCGAGGGCATGGCCAAGGGTGAGGAACTGCATCCGCTGCAGCAGGCCTTCATCGAGCAGGACGCCTTCCAGTGCGGCTACTGTACGCCGGGGCAGATCTGTTCGGCTGCCGGCCTCATCGCCGAGGGCCAGGCCAAGACCGTGGACGACGTGCGCGAACTCATGAGCGGCAACCTGTGCCGCTGCGGCGCCTATCCGCAGATCCGCCAGGCCGTGTGCAAGGTGATGGGCATCGAGGAAGGCAAGCCGGGCGCATCGGGCAACTTCACCACGGGAGCGGTCCTGACATGAAACCTTTCGCCTTTGCCCAAGCCACGGACGTCGACGGCGTCCTGTCCCTGCTGGCCGCCGAGGGCGCACGCCCGGTCGCCGGCGGCACCAACCTGCTGGATTTGATGAAGGCAGGCGTTACGCCTGCCGGCGGGATGGCGCCTTCTCTTCTCATCGACATCAATGCCCTGCAAGGCCTTGACCAGGTCGAGGAATTCGAAGGCGGCCTGCGCCTCGGCGCGCTGGCGCGCAACGCCGACACGGCCTACCACGCGCTGGTGCGCGACCGTTATCCGCTGCTCTCGTCCGCGATCCTGGCCGGCGCCTCGCCCCAGCTGCGCAACATGGCGACCAACGGCGGCAACCTGCTGCAGCGCACCCGCTGCGTGTATTTCTACGACGTCGGCACGCCCTGCAACAAGCGCGAGCCCGGCACCGGCTGCCCCGCCAAGAACGGCATCAACCGCCAGCTCGCCATCCTGGGCACCAGCGAGCAATGCATCGCCACCCACCCGTCCGACATGTGCGTGGCGCTGCGCGCGCTGGATGCGACCGTGCACGTGCGCTCCGCCGGCGGCGAGCGCAAGATCCCTTTCGCCGAGTTCCACCGCCTGCCGGGCGACCGCCCCGAGATCGATGCGACCCTGCAGCCGGGCGAACTGATCACCCACATCACGCTGCCGGACGCCGCGCGCTTCGTCGGCCACTCCGCCTACATCAAGGTGCGCGACCGCCTGTCCTATGCCTTTGCGCTGGTGTCGGTGGCGGCGGCGCTGGAGCTCGACGGCGGCACCATCCGCGCGGCGCGCATCGCGCTGGGCGGCGTGGCCCATAAACCCTGGCGCGTCGAGGAAGCGGAAGAACAGCTGGTGGGCAAGACCGCGGGCGAATCCGCCTTCGAGGCCGCCGCCGACCGCATCCTGCAGGGCGCGCGCGGCTACGGCCAGAACGACTTCAAGCTGACGCTGGCGAAGAACGCCATCGTGCAGGCACTGACCACCGCCGTGCGCGGCACCGCCCACGCGAAGGGAGAATGAGATGACCGACCTGATTCCAG
>CAJYQM010000530.1 GCA_913777025.1 uncultured Massilia sp.
ATGACCAGGCGCGATCCGGACGGCACCAGCGCCTCCGCATCGGTCGATGCCACCGCGGCCAGCGCGGCATCCTCGTGCCAGGCCCGCGCGGCGGTGCCGTGGCCGCTGATCGTACGGTCGCGGGTTACAGCGTCCATGGCTGCTCCATGGTCTCGGCCAGTCGGCGCCCGAGCGCTTCCAGGTCGCGCTCGGCATGGCTCTGGCGCATGAACACCGGCAGATCGGCAAAGCGGCGTGCCATGGCCGCGTCCTTGCACATCGGGCCAGGTCCGAGCGCGCGGCCCACCGCGCCCAGCGTGACGTTTGCCGCCGCTTCCACGCACAGGCGGACCGACAAGGCCGCTGCCATGGCATCGTCGCCAGGGGCGCGGTCGATCGCGGCCGCCGTTTCGCGCATCACGGCCGCGGCACCCTGCAGCGCGACCGCGGCTTCGCCAAGTCCTGCCAGGCGATGCGGATCCGGTTGCGCGGCCGAACGCGCGTGCAGCGCCACGGACAAGGCATCGGCCAGCGCGGTGGCCGCGCCAAACCAGCATGCGGCGACGCCCGCCCCGCCATGCCAGAATCCCGCGCGCCGCACATAGAAATTCGGGCCGCCGAGTGGGACCGCGGCGACGTTGTCGAACTGGACATCGAAACTTGCGGAGTCGCGCATCCCAACCGCTTGCCAGCCATCGTCGGTCATGCGCACCCCTGGCTGGCGCAGTGCGACCGCAGCAAGCATCGGCTCGCCGTCCAGGTTCCAGCAGCTGACCACCGCATGCGACACGCTGCGTGCGCCGGAGCACCAGGCCTTGCGGCCATTGAGCACGAAGCCGCCGGCGTCGGTCAGATCGAGACGGAGGCGGGCATCGGGCGGCTCTGCACACCATGTACCCCAGGCCGAAGCATCGTCAGGGCGGCTGGCGCCGGCTTCGTGCAGGATGGCCAGCGCGTCGGTATGGCCTTCGAACAGCTTGGCCAGGCTCAGGTCGCGCGCGCCGACGGCTGCCAGCGCACGCCAGCGCGCGAGCGTCGCGCCATGTCCGGGCAGGGGCAGGCGGTCGGCGCCGGCCGCGATCAGGCGCTGCAGGGCGGTGGCAGGCGGCTGTCCAGCCAGATCATTCAGTTGGGCGCGCAGGTGGCCGGCTGCATCGGCGTCGGCTGGGGAAAGATGGCTCGGCATGGCATGATGTTGTAAAAATTACATCGTAGCACTGATTCGCCGAATTTGAGCGCACTGCATGCGCACTGGCCGTCATGGCTGCCCGTAACACCTCTTCAGCCGCGCCACGTCATAGAAATGGCTGCCCGCGGCGATACGGGCGCCGTCGCAGGCCGGCTTGAAGTCGGTCTCGGCCTCGTTCCACAGCATGCGCACGATCAGCCGGCCGTCCGGATGGCGGTAGCTGTCCCATTGCAGGTTGGCGGCGTAGGGCGCGACCTCGGCGCTGCGCCAGCGGCTGGCCTGCTCGCTGAACATCGCCGACTGCGGCAACGGTTCGGACTTGCCGGGCAGGCCGAGGGCGGCGGCCAGCGGCAGCATGATCTCGGCGTGGGTGAAGCGCAGGTGGGCCATCGGCGTGCCGCCGCCGGCTTCGCGGAACAGTTCGGCAACCAGCCCGCCGGCCATGCGCCAGGTCACGCCATCCTGCTCCAGCATGCCGGGTCCCTTCTCGTAGAAATCCGCGGCTTCCTTCAGGTTTGACAGCAGGCGCGCCTGCGCGGGCGGCAGGTAGGCGCCGAAGTCGCGGGCCGCCTTGCCATGCAGTTCGCGCGCCAGGCCGGGGGCGATGTCGTGGGCGTCGCTCAGCGCTTCCAGGGCATCTTCCGCGTTGCCGATGACGGTCTTGCCGTCGCCCTCGACCGTGGCCTTGAAGCTGCCGTCCGGGGTCGAAACGTCGAAGCTGCCGTTGTTCGCGGCCTGGATGTCGCCGCGCTCCAGGCGCTGGAGGAAGGCCGGGCGGAACAGGTGGCCGAGCACGGCATGCGCCGCCGGCTTGATGCGCGGATCGTCCTCGATCGCCTCCAGTTTAGCGGCGAGGGCCGGGCTGTCGAGGTAGGCCTGGTAGGCGGCGCTGGCGCGGAATACATCGAGACGCCAGCCTTCCTGGGCCTGGCCGTCGGTCTTCGCGTTCAGCTTGTGGAAATACAGGGTGTAGCGGTTGGCGCCCGCATCCTGCAGGCGCGATGCCAGCGCCGGTCTGGCCTGCAGCAGCGCCCGGGTGTAGGCGGCGGCGCTGTCGCGCGCGCGGTCCACGCCCGAGTGCTCGACCACGATCGTGCCGGCGCCCGCGCTGCCACCGTCGAACAGGGCGGGCAGGCGCGCCAGCGTGCGCCGGGCCAGCCCGCGGTGCTCGTCGATGCCGATGAGCGAGAGGTTGCCGTAGCCCGGCCTGGTGACGCCGTCCACGCCGGCGCCGAGCAAGGCGTTGGCGCGGATCAGGGTTTCCAGGTCGGCGGCCAGGCGCTCGCCCAGCGGCGTGAGCGCCTTTTGTTCGCGCGCCAGGCGGCACAGGTTCAGCAGCGCCAGTTCGCCCTTCATGCCGGTCAGCCCGCGCGCACCGTGACGCGCCACCAGCTGCACCTGCACCGGCACGAAGCCGGCGGGCACCGCTTCGTAGGTGGCCGGGTCCTGGCGCGGCGCGTAAGGCTGCTTGGTGCCGCTCACGTGCTGCGCCGGGGCCGCGAGGACGGTGCCCGGCCCGAAGCCAGCCAGCAGCGCAATCAGTTGCGCAATCGGCAGCGCGCGCTTCACAGCAGGGTCCCCTGCAGGCTGAGGCGGAAGGTGCGGCCGTACTGCTCGTTCTGCACGTTGTAGGGCTTGGTGCCGAGGTAGACGTAGTAGCGCTCGCGCGTGATGTTCAGCACCTCGACGCCGAGCTTGAAGCGCTTGTTCAGCTGGTAGCGCAGCGAGACATCGTACTGGGTCTGGCTGTCGACCCAGTTGTCCTGGCTGGCGTCGAGCACGTCGGCGCCGGTCTGCAGCAGGTAGCGCGACTTCATGTTGGCGGCGATGCGGGTGCTGAGCGGCCCGGTCTCGTAACCCACCATCAGGTTCCAGATGCGGTCCGACTGGCCCGGCAGCGATACCGAACGCGAACGCATCGCGCCACTGGTCCTGTCGAAGCGCGACAGGCTGGAATCGGAACTGGTCAGGGTGCCGTTGGCACCGACGATCAGGCCGCTCCATAGCCCGGGCAGGAAGCGCAGGGCGTGGTTGTAGTTGATCTCGACGCCCTTGACGGACGCATCGTCGCCGTTGACGAAGCCGGTGGCCGTCGTGTAGCCGGTCCAGGCGCCGGTGCCGGCCAGGTTGGTCTGGTAGGTGAAGTCCTTGATATCCTTCTTGAAGGCGTACAGCGACAGCGTGCCCTCCGTGCCGAACACGCGCTCGATACCCAGGTCCAGGTTGTTCGAGCGCAGCGGCTTCAAGTCCGGGTTGCCGATCGTGGCCTCGGTGGGGCCGGCGTAGGCGATGCCGGGCGCCAGCTGGCTGAAGTTGGCGCGCACCACGGCGCGGGTGAGCGCCGCGCGGATGCTGGTGTCGGCATCGAGGCGGTAGCGCAGTTGGGCGTTCGGCAGGGTGTTCGAGTAGGACTGGCTGCTGCGCGTCGGCGTCACGGCGTTGCTGGTGGAGACCTGGTTGCCGTCGGCGCCGAATTCGGTTTTTTCGCCGCGCACGCCCAGCAGCAGGTTCCAGTTGCCGAAGCTGGTGGCGTCCTGCACGTACCAGGCACGGATGTTTTCCTTCAGTGCCCAGTCGCTGACGACGGACGCGGACAGGCTGCGCGCACCGGCGGCATTCAGGCCGGCCACGCGGGCGCGTACCAGGTTCGGGTCGATGGCCAGGCCGATCGCTTGCGGGAAGTCGACCGTCGATCCGTTGGTGAAGCCGGAAAGCGTGGCCGGGCCCGTGCCCCAGTAGTTCGGGCTGGTGGCGCTGGCGCTGGTGAAGGCCCACTGGTCGGTGTCGTTCGATTTGTTGCGGCGGCTGACCTTGGCGCCGAATTTCAGGGTCGATTCCGCCTCGCCGATGGCGAAACGGCGGCTCAGGTCGAACTGCGCATGCTTTTCCTTGTCGCGGCTGGCGCGGCTCTGGAAGGTAATCGCGTTCAGGTTGTAGCGGCTCGCGTCATACAGGTTTGCCGGGCCGTTCAGCACCGGCAGCTCGGTACCGCTGAAGGAGAGGCCGGCCACGTTATTCTGGCGGAACTGGACGTCGTTGAGGGCGTTCGGCTGGTCTTCGTCGGCGTGGCTGACGCCGGCGCTGGCCGCCAGCTTCCAGTCGTCGATGCTGCGTTCGCCGGTCAGCACGATCGAATCGATGGTGCGGGTGTACTTCCGCTGGCGCAGGCGGCGCTCGGCGCGCCCGGTAAACGTGGCGCCTTCGGCCGCAGCGCCGCCCGTGATGTTCCCGACCGTCAGGCGGTCGCGGATCTCGTCGTCGCTGAAGCTGCTGTGGAAGGTTTTCAGGGCCAGCATGGCGTCGCGCGAGGGGCGGTCATCGAGGTTGATGGCGGCGGCCCGGTTTTCGCGCTCGGGCTGGTAGTCGCGCAACTCGACGCCGCTCAAGCGCCCGTTGCTCCAGGCGCCGCCGGTCTCGACGTCATCGGATGCCAGCTTGCGCCGGTCCGCGCTGGCGCCGATGGCGATGCCGAACTGGCCGCCGCCAAAGCGGTCGGCCCACAGCACGCCGGCCTGCGGGCTGTGCTTCTTCGCCAGGGTGTTGTAGCCGTCACCGAGGCTGATGTTCAGCAGCGGACCTTTCACGTCGAATGCGGACACCGTCTTGACCTCGACCGTGCCGCCCAGCGAGTTGGCATCCATGTCCGGCGTCAGGGTCTTGGTCACCTCCAGAGAGCGGACCATCCCGGCCGGCAGCACGTCGAGGGAGACGCCGCGGCGGCCGTTCTCCGGCGCCGGCACCAGCGCGCCGTTGATGGTGACGGCGTTCAGGTCCGGGCCCAGGCCGCGCACCGTGACGTAGCGGCCTTCGCCCTGGTCGCGCTGCACCGAGATGCCGGGCAGGCGCGCGGCCGCTTCCGAAGCGTTGATGTCGGGCAGGGCGCCGATGTCGTCGGCGCTGACCACGCTGACGATGTTGTCCGCGCCTTCCTGCTGCAGGATCGCCTTGCGGATGCTGGCGCGCTGCCCCGTCACGACGACGGTGTTGTCAAGGCCGGCTTGCTGGGCCTGGGCATGGCAGGTCCAGGCCCAGCAGATGGCCAGGGTCAGGAAACGGGGTGGCGGAAGTCGGCGCAGGATCGCTTGCATGGTGCTCTCGGTCGGGACAAAGACCGCTACTGTAGGCACGGCGTATGACGCGATCATGACAGAACGACATTACCGCTATACGCCCAGCGCCTTCAGCCCGGCATCGACCAGCGCCTCCAGCGGATTGCGATTGCGCTCGCCCGGCCGGCCGCGCCCCGGGATTTCCTCGTACAGGTAGTACGCGTGCTCGCCGACGAACTTGTCGTTCAGCAGTGCGCGCCGGCCCAGCATGTAGGGCAGGAAGGGCCGGGCGCGCACCGTGGAATAGACCGTGTTGGTGCTGAAGCCCAGCGTCGCATCCTGGCTGACGACGCGGCCACCGGCCGCGTTCTCGAGCCGCACGCCGCGCCGGCCCTTGACGACCAGCGTCGCCGGGCCTTCGAAGGAGAGGTAGCGCAGCTGCAGCGTCAGCCAGGCGTGCAGGGTGCCGAGGCGCCAGTGGCTGCGGATCCGGGGCTTCCGCCCGCGCTTGTACAGCAGATCGGAAGAGCACACGTCTGA
>CAJYQM010000531.1 GCA_913777025.1 uncultured Massilia sp.
GTGTCGCCCGCCACCACCGCGTCGAACCAGGCCGCCAGCCCATGGACGTCCAGCAGGGCGGCGGTCGGCGCGCGCGGCTTGTTGGTGACGCAGGCCAGCCGGCAGCCGGCGTCGCGCACCGCCACCAGCCCTTCGCGCACGCCGGGGAACACCTTGCCGTAACGGCCGTTGGTGGAGCGGTAATGGCGCTGGAAGACTTCCAGCGCCTGCCGCTCGTCCAGGCGCGCATCGCCGCCGGCGCGCAGCACGCGCCGCACCAGCGTGGGCACGCCGTTGCCGATGAAGCCGCGCACGGTGGCGAAGGGCAGGGGCCGCGCGCCCAGTTCCAGCAGGGTGCACCCGACGGCCTCGAAGATGTCCGGCGCGGTATCGACCAGGGTGCCGTCGAGGTCCACCAGCAGCGTGTCGAAAGCGGTTGATGGCATGGCGGTCCCCGTCAGACGGCGTGCAGGGCGCGCTTGCGGCGCTCCATCATGCGCAGGATGAAGGGCGTGAAGATCAGCTGCATGGCCAGTTCCATCTTCCCGCCGGGGACGACGATGGTGTTCGCGCGCGACATGAAGGCGTCGTGCACCATCGCCAGCAGGTACTGGAAGTCGATGCCTCTCGGATCGGCAAAGCGGATCACCACGAAGCTCTCGTCTGGCGCCGGGATGTCGCGCGCGATGAAGGGGTTCGAGGTATCGACGCAGGGCACGCGCTGGAAGTTGACGTGGGTGCGCGAGAACTGCGGGCAGATGTGGTTCACGTAGTCCGGCATGCGGCGCAGGATGGTGTCGGTGACGGCCTCGGTCGAATAGCCGCGCTTGGCCTTGTCGCGCCACAGCTTCTGGATCCATTCGAGGTTGATCACGGGGACCACGCCGATCAGGAGGTCCGGGTGGCGCGCCACGTCGGTCGCTCCGTGCACCACGGCGCCGTGCAGGCCTTCGTAGAACAGCAGGTCGGTGTCCGCGGGCAGGTCTTCCCAGGGCGTGAAGGTGCCCGGCGGCTGGCCCCGGGGCGCCGCGTCCTCGCGGTCGTGCAGGTATTTGCGGCAGCGTCCCGTGCCGTCCCGGGCGTAGTTGGCGAACAGCGCTTCGAGGTCCTCGAACAGGTTGTTCTCGGGGCCGAAGTGGCTGAAGCCGCTGTCGCCCGCCAGTTCGGCGGCGGCCAGCCGGGTCTTCATTTCCTCGCGATCATAGCGATGGAAGCTGTCGCCTTCGACGATGACGGCGCGGATGTGCTCGCGCCGGAAGATGGATTCGAAGGTGCGGCTGACCGAGGTGGTGCCGGCGCCCGAGGAGCCGGTGATGGCGATGATGGGATGGCGTTCCGACATGCGAGCCTCCGTCTCAGGCCGGGGCCCGGAACAGGCCGTGTTCGTGGAACAGCGGCGAGGGCAGGTCGGGCCGCGCGTCGTGGTGGTAGCGCTCGATGCGGTCGACTTCCTCGCGCGCGCCGAACACCAGGCCCACGCGCTGGTGCAACGCGGACGGCGTCAAGCCCAGCACCGGCTGGCGTCCGGTACTGGCGCGGCCGCCCGCCTGTTCGATGAGGAAGCCGACCGGATTGGCTTCGTACAGCAGGCGCAGGCGGCCCTGCATGTGCGCGTGCCGGCTGTCGCAGGGGTAGAGGAACACGCCGCCGCGCATCAGGATGCGGTGCGCTTCCGCCACCAGCGAGGCGATCCAGCGCATGTTGAAATCCTTGCCGCGCACGCCGCTGCGGCCGGCCAGGCATTCGTCGACGTAGCGCTTCACCGGGGCTTCCCAGACGCGGCTGTTGGAGGCGTTGATCGCGAATTCGCCCGTGTCCGCCGGAATCGCCAGCGCCGGGTGGGTCAGCATGAATTCGCCCAGGTCGGCGTCCAGCGTGAAGCCGTTGACGCCCTTGCCGACGCTGAGCACCAGCATGGTGGCCGGACCGTAGATCGCATACCCGGCCGCCACCTGGGCGCTGCCCGGCTGCAGGAAATCGGCTTCGCAGGCCGGCGCCGCGTCGCCGCCCGGCGCGCGCAGCACCGAGAAGATGCTGCCCACGGCCACGTTGACGTCGATGTTCGAGGAACCGTCGAGGGGATCGAACAGCAGCAGGTACTTGCCCCTGGGGTAGCGTTCGGGAATCGGGTACGGGCCCTCCATCTCTTCGGACACCATGCCGGCCAGGTTGCCGCCCCATTCGTTCAAGTCGATGAAGATGCGGTTGCCGGCCACGTCCAGCCGGTGCTGGGTCTCGCCCTGCACGTTGACGGCGCCGCTGTCCCCGCAGGCGCCGGGCGCGCCCAGCGCGACCTGGCGCGCGATGCTCTTGCAGGCCAGCGCCACCTGCAGGATCAGGCTGTTGAAATCGCCGCTGGCATGGGGGAAGCGGCGCCTTTCCTCGATCAGGAACTGGTTCAGGGTGATGCGGCAGGGCAGGTTCATGACGGTCTCCGGTGATTTACATGGGCGTGGCGGCCGCGCGCAGGCGCTGCAGGATGCCGCGGTAGCCGAGATCTTCGTCTGGCGCGCCGAACACGGCGCTGCCGGCCACGAAGGTGTCGGCCCCGGCGGCGCGGATGGCGCCGATGTTGTGCGTGCTCACGCCGCCGTCCACCTGCAGCCGGATCGGCTGGCCGCCCGCGGCCACGTGGGCATCGATGCGCGACCTGGCCCGGCGCAGCTTCGCCAGCGTGCCCTCGATGAAGGCCTGGCCGCCGAAGCCCGGGTTCACGCTCATCATGAGCACCAGGTCCAGCTTGTCCATCACATAGTCGAGCAGCGACAGCGGCGTGGCCGGATTGAACGCCAGTCCCGCCTTGCAGCCGTGTTCGCGGATCGTGCCGAGGGTGCGGTCGACGTGGCGGCTGGCCTCCAGGTGGAAGGTGATCAGGTCGGCGCCGGCCCGGGCGAACACGGGCACCAGCGCATCGACCGGCTCGGCCATCAGGTGGACGTCGATCGGGATCGCGGCGTGCGGCCGGATCGCCGCGCACACCAGCGGGCCGGCGGTGAGGTTGGGCACGTAATGGTTGTCCATGACGTCGAAGTGCAGCAGGTCGGCGCCGGCGGCTTCGACGGCCCGCACTTCCTGGCCCAGGCGCGCAAAGTCGGCCGACAGCAGGGAAGGGGCGATCCAGACCGGCGGGACGGTGGTATTCATGTCAGCTCCCCGGGTTGGGCGGCGGCGTGCCAGCGGTGGAGCAGCGCCAGGTCGACCCG
>CAJYQM010000532.1 GCA_913777025.1 uncultured Massilia sp.
GTGCTGCTCACCACCCACGCGCGCGCGGCCAACGGCTCAGGCGTCACTTCGACCCAGATGGACGCGGCAGAAAGCCTGGCGCTGCTCAAGGCCGCGCGGGCGCTCGACACCACGCTGCTCGATGCCGCCACCGGCCAGCATGCGCTCACCAGCAAGGCCTCGCGCGACGCGCAGAAGGCCTTCATGGCCGACATCGACCCGAAGGAAAAGGGGAAATACGAAGGCGCCGTGAACGGCCAGGACGCGCTCAAGGCGCGGACCGGCGCGCGCGACCTGGACAGCGGCGCACCGGTGGAACGCTTCTCCGCGCCGCACGTGCTGATGGATGCGCCGGCCAACATCAACTGGGCCACGCCGGCGTCCACCGTGCTGTTCGCAGGGCAGCAGCTGCACTGGACCACGCAGGCCGATACCCACATGAGCGCGGCCTACACGGTGTCCTCCGTGGCGGCGGAAGCGGCCGGCCTGTATGCGCACGAGGGCGGAATCCAGGCGATCGCCGGCAACGGGCCGGTGTCGCTGGAAGCGCATACCGACGGGCTGGAGATCCTGGCCGACAAGGAAGTGGTGGTGGTGTCGGCAAACGACAGCATCGAGATCAAGGCGAAGCAGAAGATCGTGCTGCAGGCGGGGCAATCGTCGATCACGCTGGATGGGGGGAATATCACGTTTGCCTGTCCGGGGGAGTTTTCGGTGAAGGGGAGCCAGCACATTTTTGATGCGGGCGCGTCGCGGCCGGCGCTGCTGCCGGGCCTGCCCACCCAGTTGACCACCCTTCCCATGACCACGGTCGAAAAGCCAGGCCCGCACGCGATCACCGTCATGGCCTACAGCGCGGAGGGCGCGGCATTGGCGGATGCGAAAGTCAGCTTCTTCGATCCGGTGTCGAATGCGGAGTTTGCCAAGGGAACCATCGGCGGTGGTGGCGAGAGTGAGGAGGTGACGGCGGACCACAACCGGCCTTACCACGCCCTGGTGGGCTACGAAGGCTGGAGCGCGCTCTTCGAGGAGGTCCGCGACGAAGAGGACGATGAAGACCTGAGCTTCGATCCGGGCGATCTGGACGAAGACCGCGACACCGAACACTTGTGAGACGCCAATGCGGAACTACAAAGTCAGGAAACACGACACCTTGTGGAAGATCGGCAGGGAAGAAGGCTACACCGTCGAGCAGATTGCAGCCGCCAATAACCTGAAGGGCAAGCAGATACACCGTATTCGCGAGGGTCAGAACCTGCTGCTGCCCGACAAGGAAGGCAGCACGCCGGATACCAAGCTGTCGATCCGCTTCCGCGGCCTCGACCACAAGCCGTTCACGCCGCCCAAGGTCAAGCTCCAGCACGACGACAAGGTCGTCGAGCGCGAGATGGGCGCGGACGGCATCCTGTCACTCGGCATCTTCGATCATGCGCGCGGCCTGAAAGTGTGGATCGAAGACCTGTCGAAGCAGTTCGTCGAGGTACTGGACCGCCCGATCCTGCCCGTGGGCGAATGGAAGCTCTCGATCGATTCCCGCCAGGTCGCGGCGAAAGGCAATCTCGCGCCCAAGAAAGGGCCGGCAGCGAGCAGTGCGCCGGCGGTGAAGGATGCGACCACCCACAATGCCCAGGTCGCGAATGGCGAGACTGCACGTGCCCAGACCCGGGTCGAGGGTGGCAAGCCAGTGCACGCGCTGGCATCGATCTACACCTCGGAAAACCTGCGCCTCGCGCCCGGCAACGAGCAGTATCGCAAGTTTCTCGTCGAGGCGGCCGCGCGGCATGGCCTGACGCCGCATTCGCTGGCCGCCATGCTGGACGCCGAGGCGGCCAGGGACAAGCAGGGTACGTGGCAGGAAAAATCCAACTCGACCAAGCCGGACAAGGCGCAGGGCCTGGCGCAATTCTTCCCGGCGGCCTGGTCCGCAGTGTTCGAGTACAGCGGCTCGCTCCTGCACGCGCGCTGCCAGGGCCAGTCCAAGACCGCCCTGCTGGCCAAGCGCCTGGAAGCCGAGTACGCGATCGACGGCGCAGCCGCCTATGCCGTCCTGAACCTGCGCGAGTTCTCCAGGTTGAGCGGTTTCGATGCCCAGTCGCTGCCGGCCGAAGACAAGGCCAAGATGGCCTACCTGCTGCACCACGAAGGCGTGGGCGGCGCCCTGCGTGTCCTGGGCCTGAGCAAGAAGCCGTTCACCGATGACAAGGCAACCTCGCTCCTGACACAACAGGTAGGCAGTGCGGAAAAGGCCCAGCAGATCATCCAACAGTATGGGGATGAGCCGGTCAAGGCCTACAAGGGTTGGCTGTTCGGCTATATCGACGCCAAGATCAACGTCAACCATTTCGTCGTCAAGGACAAGAGTCACCTGACGGTCCAGCCGCGCGACATCGCCGTGATCGTGGGCAGCATGTCGAAGACGCCCGCACCCGGCAAGCCGGCGCCGCGTGCCAAGCCTGCAGCCAAGCCCGCTGCGCCCAAGCCGGCACCTTCGCCTGCACCTGCGACCGCAACCGCGCCGGCACCCGCTACCGCGCCAGCGGCGGGCGCGGGCGCGGGCCGCTGGCACGATCCACTGG
>CAJYQM010000533.1 GCA_913777025.1 uncultured Massilia sp.
GGCCAGGCCGATGCCGCTGGTGGCGCCGGTGATCACGACCACTTGTTCTTCCAGTTTTTTCAGTTTGACAGCCATGATGGTTCCTCCGATTCTTGTCCAGGGATGCTTACGAGAACGCCTTGCGCAGGGCAGGGCGGCGTGCGAGCGTCCATGCCGCGAACAGGGCGCCGACGCCGAGCAGGACGGGCGCGATCTTGTGCGAGCGCAGGGTCAAGGCGGTGTAGGCCGAGCTTTCGGCAACATGGTTCGGCATGCCCTGGCGCTGGCGCAGTTCGTTGCGCGGGTCGGGCTCGTAGAGGGCATCGCAGCGGTTCGGCGGGCTGGGAAGATTCGATTGCTGCTGCTTGAACATCGAAGCGTTCATGAACTTGTCCATGACGCGCGGCATCGCGAAGCCGCTGGACGAGATGGCCTTCGAGGCGCCGCCCACGAACACGTCGCGCTTGGGCTGCTGGGCCGCGTACAGGATGGCGTTGGCGACGATTTCCGGCGCGTAGATCGGCGGCGGCAGGGCCGGTTCCTTCTCCATGTAGTTGCGCGCGTGGACGGCGAACATGGTGTCGATGGCGGCCGGCTTGATCAGGGTGACGGAGATCGGCGCCTTTTCCTTTTCCAGCTCCATGCGCAGCGAATCGGTGAAGGCCTTGACCGCATGCTTGGATGCAGCGTACAGGCCTTGCAGCGGGACGGAACGCTCGGACAGTTCGCTGCCGAGGTTGATGATGGCGCCGCCGCCGCGCGTCTTCATGTGCTTGGCCGCTTCCAGCGAGCCGTGCACGACGCCCCAGTAATTCGTCTGGAACAGGCGCTGCATGTCTTCGATGGGGACGTCTTCGTTGCGGCCGAAGATCGAGATGCCGGCATTGTTGACCCAGGTGTCGATGCGGCCGAAGCGCTCCATCGCGGCTTGGCCGATGCGCTCGACGTCGGCGGGCACGCCCACGTCGGCCGTTACCGTGCACACTTGCGTGCCCTTGCGGCGCAGCTCGCTGGCCAGCTGGTCGAGGGCGTCGGCATTGCGCGCCGCCAGCACCAGTTTCGCCCCTTGCTCGGCGGCCATGCGGGTTGTGGTGAGGCCGATGCCGCTGGTGGCGCCGGTGATTACTACCACTTGTTCTTCGATCTTGCGTAGTTGCACTGCCATGACTTGCTCCTTCAATAATGTTGGAGAATGGTTGTTTCGCGCGCGAAATGCGCGTCTCAACAACCGGGCTTATGAACACGACAATCGTGACCATTGCCTGGATTTCAAGTCATTTTTTTAAGGCGATACAAATCACCTGTCATTCAAATAGTGCGGGGCGCCGGCTTTTTCAAGCGGGCGCCCCGGTAGGGTGGACGGCTGCGCCGTCCACCCTACCCATCATTTCGCGCCAGGCTGGTAGATCTGGTCGAACAGCCCGCCATCGGCAAAATGCGCTTTCTGCACTTTCGTCCAGTCGCCGCCGACGTCGGCGATCGTGAACAGCTTTACGGCCGGGAACTGCGCCGCGTACTGCTTGGCATACGGCTGGACCAGCGGACGGTAGTGGTGCTTGGCGGCGATCTGCTGGCCTTCGGCGCTGTACAGGTATTGCAGATAGGCTTCGGCCACGGCACGGGTGCCGCGCTTGTCGACGACCTTGTCGACCACGGCGACCGGCGGCTCGGCCAGGATGCTGACCGATGGGGCCACGATGTCGAACTTGTCCGGGCCCAGTTCCTTGACTGCCAGCAGGGCTTCGTTTTCCCAGGCCAGCAGCACGTCGCCGATGCCGCGCTCGGTGAAGGTGGTGGTGGCGCCGCGGGCGCCGGAATCCAGCACCGGCACGTTCTTGTACAGCTTGGCGAGGTAGTCCCTGGCTTTGGCTTCGTTGCCGCCCGGCTGGCGCAGCGCATAGCCATAGGCCGCCAGGTGGTTCCAGCGCGCGCCGCCCGAGGTCTTCGGGTTCGGGGTGATGACGGCCACGCCCGGCTTGATCAGGTCGCCCCAGTCCTTGATGCCTTTCGGATTGCCCTTGCGCACCAGGAACACGATGGTCGAGGCATACGGCGTACTGCGCTGGGGGAGGCGCGCCTGCCAGTTGTGCGCGATAAGGCCGCGTTCGCTGATAGCATCGATGTCGTAGGCCAGTGCCAGGGTGACAACGTCGGCTTGCAGGCCGTCGATCACGGAGCGCGCCTGCTTGCCGGAACCGCCGTGCGACTGCTTGATCGTGACGTTGTCGCCGGTCTTGGCTTTCCACTGGCGCGAGAAGGCCTGGTTGAAGTCCTGGTAGAGCTCGCGCGTCGGGTCGTACGAGACGTTGAGCAGGGTGATGTCGGCGGCGAAGGAGGCGGATTGGGCAAGCAGCAGGACCGTCGCGGCCAGGGCTGAGGCGATTTTTTTATGAAACATCGTTTTCTTTCGGGACAGTAGGCAGGAACCGCTAGGGTAGACGCCGGCTGAGCGAAAGAAAACGAATATAAACAACGAACGATATGCGGTTTCTGCCTATCGCGGAAGGATCAGTGTGCCTTCGAGAGAATCAGCAGCCAGCGGCGGAACAGCAGCACTTCGACGTGGCCGGGCTCGACGCCGGTGTCGCATTCGATGATGGGGTTGACCGGGTAGAAGCGCTTGCGGAAGTCGCGCGTGACGAGGATTTCGCGGCGGCCGATACGAGCCAGGAAAGGGGTCGAGGCGTATTCGACGCCGAAGGAGCTGTTCAGAGTAGTCATGAGGATCCCTTTTTTCGAGTGGTGTTATCTTGCTGGAGTGAGATAAGAATAACATAACTACTGTATAAATCCACAGCTACTGTATAAAAACCCAGTCTGCATGGAAACTGTTGTATTTTGGCAAAGGAAGAACTGGATTGGGCTCGGATCTGTTATCGAAGTCGCGGCGCTTCGTCGCCGCGCGTTTGTCGCCGGAAGGGCAATTCGGCCTGCACCTGACGATCGGCCTGGTGCTGATCCTGCTGGCCGGCATGGCCTTCGGCGAGATCGCCGAGGACGTGGTCGAGGGCGACACCATTACCGTCATCGACGTGCAGCTGGCGCACTGGTTCCGGGAGCGCGCCGCGCTGCCGTTCACGCAGGCCATGCTCTTCATCACCCACTGGAACGGCATCACCGGCACCAGCGTGATGACGGCGCTGCTGGGAATCTGGTTCGCCTGGCGCAAGGCCTGGTACTGGCTGATCGTGCTGACGGCCGCGGTGCCGGGCGGGATGCTGCTCAACGTCGTCCTGAAGCACATCTTCCGCCGCCAGCGGCCCTCGCTGGACGACCCGCTGCTGACGCTCACCACCTACAGCTTCCCAGCGGGCACACGGTGGCCGCCACGCTGTTCTATGGCGTACTGGCCTGCTACCTGTGGCGCCGCGTCCATGCCTGGCCGCGGCGGCTGCTCATCGTGCTGGCGGCCTGCATCATGGTGATGCTGGTGGCGCTGTCGCGCATGTACCTGGGCGTGCACTACCTGTCCGACGTGATGGCGGCGTCGATGGAAGGCGCGGCCTGGCTGGCGGTGTGCGTGACGGCGGTCTCGACGCTGCACCGGCGCCGGCTGGCGCAGGGCAAGTCCTCGTGGAGCCAGTTCGAGAGCGGGCGCGGAGGCCGCCCATGAAAAAGGCCAGCGTGATCATCAATGCCGGCGCCGGCGCCGGCCACGACGACGATCGCGCCGCCACGCTGCGGCGCAAGCTGGCGGAGGCCGGGCTGGACGCCGAGCTGACGCTGGCCGCCGGCGGCGAGGAACTGATCGCGGCCGCGCGGCGCGCGCGCGACAGCGGCGTCAAGCTGGTCGTGGCCGGGGGCGGCGACGGCAGCGTCAATGCGGTGGCGTCGCAGATCGTCGACTGCGCCCGCGACCAGGGCATCCGCTTCGGCGTGCTGCCGATGGGGACCCTGAACCATTTCGCGAAGGACCTCGGCATCCCGCTCGACCTCGACGCCGCCATCGCCAACCTGGTCACCGGGGTGCCGGTACGGGTCGACGTCGGCGAAGTGAACGACCGCATCTTCCTCAACAACTCGAGCCTGGGCCTGTACCCGGACATCGTGCGCGACCGCGAAAAGCAGCAGCGCCGCCTGGGCCGGGGCAAGTGGCCGGCCGCCGCCTGGGCCACGCTGGCGGCGCTGCGGCGCTATCCCTTCATGTCGATGCGCCTGGACATCGAGGGCGAGCGTCTTGCGCGGCGCACCCCTTTCGTCTTCATCGGTAATAATGCCTACACGATGCAGGGACTGGCGATCGGCGCGCGCGAGCGCCTCGACGCCGGCACCCTGAGCCTGTACGTGGCCCAGCATCCGACCCGCTTCGGCCTGTTGCGTTTCGCCTTCGATGCGTTGCGCGGCAAGCTGGGCGACGAGCGCGACTTCGACGTCCTGCACGCGGCCGGTTTCGAGATCGATACCCACCGCAAGCGGCTGCATGTGGCCACCGACGGTGAAGTGACCGTCATGGCGCCGCCGCTGCGCTACCGCAGCCGTCCCGGCGCGCTCGAGGTGCTGGTGCCGGCCCCCGAGAAGTCATAAAACAGATAAAGAAACGGAAAATCCCATGCGAACCCTCGTCCATTTGTCCGACCTGCATTTCGGCCGCGTCGATGCGGCCCTGCTCGACCCCTTGCGCAACCTGGTGCGCGAGATCGCGCCCGATGTCACCGTGATCTCGGGCGACCTGACCCAGCGCGCCAAGAGCGAGGAATTCGAGCAGGCGCGCGCCTTCCTCGACACCTTGCCCGAGCCGCAGATCGTGGTCCCCGGCAACCACGACATTTCGCTGTACAACGTGTTTCGCCGCTTCGTGCAGCCGCTCGACCGCTACAAGCGCTACATCACCGACGACCTCGATCCGGTCTACATGGACGACGAGATCGCGGTGCTGGGCGTGAACACGGCGCGCTCGCTGACCTTCAAGGACGGCCGCGTCAACAAGGAGCAGGTGGCCAAGATCCGCGATACCTTATCAACCCTGGACCCGAAGATCACGCGCGTGGTGGTGACCCACCACCCGTTCGACCTGCCGCCGGGCTCCGAGGAGGATGACTTGGTCGACCGCGCCCACATGGCGATGGACGTGTTCGCCGAGTGCGGCATCGACCTCCTGATGGCCGGCCACCTGCACACCAGCCACGCGGGCAACACCTCGGCGCGCTACAAGATCAGCGAGTATGCGGCGCTGGTGGTGCAGGCCGGCACCGCGACCTCCACGCGCGGACGCGGCGAAGTCAATTCCTTCAACGTGATCCGCATCGACCGCGATCGCATCGAGGTCGACCGCCATGGCTGGGATACCGTGCATTGCCAGTTCCAGCTGCTGCACACGGAAAAATTCCTGCGCAGCGGGAACGTGTGGGCCGAGACCGCCGACGGCATGATGGCCGCGGGGATTTGACGGAACCGAAGATCGAAACGGGTAGGGTGGACGGCTGCGCCGTCCACGCGTTCAAATTACACGGGAAAGCTAGCGAACCTGTTCATACAGGCCATGGCTGAACGCGTGGACGGAAACCCGTCCACCCTACCCGAAACGCCAGCTCTGCCTTATTAAATCCAGTAGCCCGCCAGGCTGGCCGCCCATTCGCGCAGGCGGTCGGCCCACGGCCGGTGGCGCCACCCCTCCAGCGTCACTTCCTTCGAATCGCGCAAGTCCTCGTTGAACGCGCTCTCCATGTCGCGCCCGAAGGCCGGGTCGATCACCACCACGTTCAGCTCGTAGTTGTGGATGAAGCTGCGGCGGTCGATGTTGGCCGAGCCGATGGTGGACCAGCCGCTGTCGATCACCGCGGTCTTGGCGTGCAGCACGGCGATCTGCAATTCGAAGATCTTCACGCCGCCGGCCAGCAGCTGGTCGTAGAAGGCCTGGCCGGCATAGCGGATCATGCTGTGGTCCGACACGCCCGGCAGCACCAGCTTGACGTCCACGCCACGCTTCGCGGCGTTGACCAGGGCATCGACAATCTGCTGGTCCGGCACGAAATAGGCCGCGGTGAGGTGGATCGACTTCTTCGATTCGGTCATCGCCGTCACCAGCGACTTGTAGATCTCGAAGTCGCCGTCCGGGTTGGTGGCCAGCACGCGCAGGATCTTGTCGCCCACCGGCTGCAGGGCGGGGAAGTATTCGGCCTTGTTCAATTCGCCGCCTTCCTGCTGCACCCACAGGTTCACGAAGGAATACTGCAGCGGCGCCACGGCCGGGCCTTCGATCTTGATGTGGGTGTCGCGCCAGCCGACTTCCTTCTCGCCCTTGACCTGGGCCTGCTTGGACTTGGAGCGGAACAGCGAGCTGCTGGCATAGGTGCTGCTGATGTTGATGCCGCCGGTGAAGGCGATGCGGCCGTCGACCACCATCAGCTTGCGGTGGTCGCGGTTGTTGATTTCCCACTTGCCCTTGGCTTTCGCGGGATTGACCGGGTTGAACACGACCACGCGGATGCCGGCCGCGCGCATGCGGTCGAAGAAAGCGGCCGGCGTGGCCAGCGCGCCGACCGCGTCGACCATCACGTTCACCTGCACGCCCGCGCGCTGCTTCTCGATCAGGAGGTCGGCGAACTGCAGGCCGATCTCGTCCTGGTCGAAGATATAGGTTTCGAGGTTGATCGAGCTGGCCGCCGCGCGTGCCGCCGCCATCATCTCGCGCATCGTGGCAGGGCCGTCGAACAGCAGGCTGACCCGGTTGCCGGCGATGAGCGGCACGCCGGTGGCCTGCTCCTCCACCGCCGCCAGGGCCTTCAGGTCGGAGCCGGAGGCGGCCCAGCGTTTCGAGACCAGGGCCGAAGCCTGCTTCGGCGGCAGGGTCCCGCGCGGCGTTTCGATGGTCGGACTGGCCTTGGCGGGTACGACGGGATCGACTTCGGGCAGCGTCTTGCACGATATGATCGCGCACGACATGGCGAAGACCGCAAGCCAGGCCAGCAGGCGCGAGGCCGGGCCGGACTTGGCGGAACGCAGCGCGGACGGGAGCTTCATTTGAATCCTCTCGTGTTGACGTGTTCGGGCGGGAGCGTGTCGAGGTCCCGGGGACCGATGAAAAAGTCCAGCGGCGCGGCGCGCAGGCGATGGCCGAGCGCGCGCAGCAGACGGAAACCGTGGTGGAAGCGCACCTTGCGCGCACGCAGCGCGACCCACAGGGCCAGGCCGAAGCTGACCAGCAGGTTGACCGTGCCGATCAGGGCGATGCCGAGCAGCGTGATGCCGATCGTCTCCGGGTCGACCTGGTAGTCCAGGCCCACGAAGCCGATCGCGAAGTTGGCCGAGGAGAAGGTCACGTGGCGGATGTCGAGCGGCAGGCCGAGCACGAAGCCGACCATGGCCGTCACGCCCATCAGCACGCCGAACACCAGGTTGCCCATCAGGCCGCCCAGGTTGTCCTCGACGTAGCGCGAGAAGCGCTGCAGGCGCTCGCGGCCCAGCAGGCGGCGCAGCCAGCGCAGCTGCTGCACGCGCAGCGCCATGCGCGTGTACAGCGCCTTGTTGTCGTAGTAGCCGGACACCAGCCCGGATACGAACAGCCAGACGCCGGCGATGGCCGCGTGCAGCAGGGCCAGCGAGTGCCAGGGATGGCTGTCCTGGATCAGGTGATGCGCCTTTTCCGGATTCACCAGGTGGTGGCCGAACAGGTAGTAGTAGCCGAGCGCGAGGCCGAAGGCCATCGGGATCGTGGTGGCGAGGTTGCCCAGCACCGCCACCACCTGGGTGCGGAACACCTTGTTGACCAGCGCCGCCATCGAGTCGACGTCGACCTGGCGCCGCGCGTTGCCGTGCTGCGCCCTGTCGTGCAGGGCCTGGGCGATGCGCGCCGCCGTCATCGCCGGCTGCTTGGTGGCGATGGTGAAATGCA
>CAJYQM010000534.1 GCA_913777025.1 uncultured Massilia sp.
ACCAGCAGCGCCAGCAGCACGGCCAGCGCGATCGCCAGCCAGGCTTCGCGGGTGAGCATGACGGCAACCACGTTGCCGGCCTGCGCGCTGTCCAGCACGGCAAATGCACTGGGCGCGGCCAGGTAGCTGACCGCCCACACGCTGCCGGCCCACAGGGCGGCCAGCAGCAGGCGAAGGTCCGGAACAAGACGTATCAGCGACATGCGCTCAGACGTAGCGGACTTCCAGGATCTCGTACTCGCGCGGACCGGACGGGGCCTGCACTTCGACCACGTCGCCGGCGTACTTGCCGATCAGGGCGCGGGCGATCGGCGAAGTGACCGACACCTTGTTCAGCTTGAGGTCGGCCTCGTCCATGCCGACGATCTGGTAAGTGACCTTCTGGCCCGACTCCAGGTCTTCGAGGTCGACGGTGGAAGCGAACACCACGCGGCCTTCGGCATCCAGCGTGGCCGGGTCGATGACCTGGGCGGTGGACAGCTTCTGCTCCAGTTCCGCGATGCGGCCCTCGACGAAGGCCTGGCGCTCTTTGGCGGCATCGTATTCGGCGTTTTCGGACAGGTCACCATGCGAACGCGCTTCGGCGATCGCATCGATCACGTTGCGGCGCTCCTTGGTCTTGAGCTGGTGCAGTTCCTCTTTCAGGAGTTCGGCGCCATGTTTGGTCAATGGAGTGTTCATGGTTGGTCTTTTGAGTGCAAAAGTGAAAACCACAGAGCCGCGCGGCGCGAGCCGCACGAACTCTGTGGTCCGAGGTTACTGCTTGGGCCTTAGTTTAAGGTTTTATGCAGGCCTTGTAAATCATACACCCGCAACTCGTCCAGGTGACGCATGCCCTGCACCGCCGCTTCGGCGCCGGCGATGGTCGTGTAGGTCACGACGCGCGCCTGCAGCGCCGAGGTACGGATGGTGCGCGAGTCGGCGATCGCATTGCGCTTTTCCTCGACCGTGTTCACCACCATCGCGATCTCGTGGTTCTTGATCATGTCGACGATGTGCGGACGGCCTTCGACCACCTTGTTCACCGGCGCGACCGGGATGCCGGCGGCCGAGATCACGGCCGCGGTGCCCTTGGTCGCCACCAGCGAGAAGCCCAGGTCGACCAGGTCGCGCGCCAGTTTCACGGTGCGCGGCTTGTCGGAGGACTTCACCGACAGGAACACGCGGCCCGAGGACGGCAGGTTGATGCTGGCCGCCAGCTGCGACTTCACGAAGGCTTCGCCGAAGGTGGTGCCCACGCCCATGACTTCGCCGGTCGACTTCATCTCGGGGCCGAGGATGGTGTCCACGCCCGGGAATTTCACGAACGGGAACACGGCTTCCTTGACGCTGTAGAACGGCGGCGTCACCTCTTTCGTGATGCCTTGCGAGGCCAGGGTCTGGCCGACCATGCAGCGCGCCGCGATCTTGGCCAGCTGCAGGCCGGTCGCCTTGGACACGAAGGGCACGGTACGCGAGGCGCGGGGGTTCACTTCGAGCACATACACGGTATCGACCGTCTTGCCCTCGACTTCCTGCTGCTGGATCGCGAACTGCACGTTCATCAGGCCGACCACGTTCAGGCCCTTCGCCATCAGCGAGGTCTGGCGCTTCAGCTCATCGATGGTTTCCTGGGACAGCGAGTACGGCGGCAGCGAACAGGCCGAGTCGCCCGAGTGCACGCCAGCCTGTTCGATGTGTTCCATCACGCCGCCGATGAAGGTGGTCTCGCCGTCGGAGATGCAGTCGACGTCGACTTCGATCGCATCGTTCAGGAAGCGGTCCAGCAGCACCGGCGAATCGTTCGACACCTTGACCGCTTCGCGCATGTAGCGCTCCAGGTCGCGCTGCTCGTGGACGATCTCCATCGCGCGGCCGCCCAGCACGTAGGAAGGACGCACGACCAGCGGGTAGCCGATCTCGGTGGCCAGGGCCAGCGCCTCGGCTTCGGTCCGCGCGGTGCGGTTCGGCGGCTGGCGCAGGCCCAGGTCCTGCAGCAGCTTCTGGAAACGCTCGCGGTCTTCGGCGGCGTCGATCATATCCGGCGAGGTGCCGACGATCGGCACGCCGTTGGCTTCGAGGTCCAGCGCGAGTTTGAGCGGGGTCTGGCCGCCATACTGCACGATCACGCCGACCGGTTTTTCCAGCTCGACGATCTCGAGCACGTCTTCCAGCGTCAGCGATTCGAAGTACAGGCGGTCCGAGGTATCGTAGTCGGTCGACACGGTCTCCGGGTTGCAGTTGACCATGATCGTCTCGTAGCCGTCTTCGCGCATGGCGAGGGCCGCGTGCACGCAGCAGTAGTCGAACTCGATGCCCTGGCCGATCCGGTTCGGGCCGCCGCCCAGCACCATGATCTTCTTCTTGTCGGTCGGGTTCGACTCGCATTCCTCGTCGTACGTGGAATACATGTAGGCGGTGTTGGTCGCGAATTCCGCGGCGCAGGTGTCGACGCGCTTGTACACCGGCTTGACCCCCAGCGCGTGGCGCTTCTCGCGCACGGCTTGCGCGGTGGTGTGCATCAGGAAGGCCAGGCGGCGGTCCGAGAAGCCCTTCTGCTTCAGTTTATAGAGCGTCGGCTTGTCCAGGCTGTCCAGCGTCTGGTGATCCAGCCACAGCTCGATGTCGACGATTTCCTTGATCTGGATGAGGAACCACGGATCGATCTTGGTCAGGCCGTGCACTTCTTCCAGCGTGAAGCCCTGGGCAAAGGCGTCGCCCACGTACCAGATGCGTTCCGGACCCGGCTCGCCCAGTTCTTCTTCGATGACTTCGCGGTCGCGCGTCTTTTCGTTCAGGCCGTCCACGCCGACCTCGAGGCCGCGCAGCGCCTTCTGGAAGGATTCCTGGAAGGTGCGGCCCATGGCCATGACTTCGCCGACCGATTTCATCTGGGTGGTCAGGTGCTTGTCCGCGGCCGGGAATTTCTCGAAGGCGAAGCGCGGGATCTTGACGACGACGTAGTCGATCGAGGGCTCGAACGAGGCCGGGGTCGCGCCGCCGGTGATCTCGTTGCGCAGCTCGTCCAGCGTGAAGCCCACGGCCAGCTTCGCCGCCACTTTCGCGATCGGGAAGCCGGTGGCCTTCGAGGCCAGCGCCGACGAACGCGACACGCGCGGGTTCATCTCGATGACGATCATGCGGCCGTCCTGCGGGTTGATCGCAAACTGCACGTTCGAGCCGCCGGTGTCGACGCCGATCTCGCGCAGCACGTTGATCGAGGCATTGCGCATGATCTGGTATTCCTTGTCGGTCAGCGTCTGCGCCGGCGCGACGGTGATCGAGTCGCCGGTGTGGACGACCATCGGATCCAGGTTTTCGATCGAGCAGATGATGATGCAGTTGTCCGCCTTGTCGCGCACCACTTCCATCTCGTACTCTTTCCAGCCCAGCAGCGATTCTTCG
>CAJYQM010000535.1 GCA_913777025.1 uncultured Massilia sp.
GCCGAAGTGCAGGCGGCCGACGTGGTCGTGATCGGCGCCCCGATGTACAACTTCGGCATGCCGATCCAGCTGAAGGCCTGGTTCGACGCCATCGCCCGCGCCGGCGTGACCTTCCGCTACACCGAAACCGGTCCGGAAGGTCTGCTGAAAGGCAAGAAAGTGTTCGTGGCCACCGCCCGTGGCGGCGTCTACCCGGCCGACGCCGACCCGCAAGTGCCGCACATCCGCATGCTGCTGAACTTCCTGGGCATGTCGGACAACCAGTTCATCTATTCGTCGGGCCTGGCCATGGGTCCGGAAGCCGCGGCCAAGGGCCAGGCGGAAGCCGACGCCGCCGTCGCCGCGCTGGCGTAAACGAAGTCAACCGTCGTAACAGGAGAGGGATCATGACCGAACAAGTTCGCAGCGAAACCGTGGCGAAGAGCCGCGGCGTCGAGCGCGTGATCGCCGGCCAGTTCGTGATGGACGGCGCCGGCGTCAAGATCAACCGCGTGCTGACCCAGCCGCTGCAGCGCCGTCTCGATCCCTTCCTGATGCTCGACGCCTTCGGCAGCGACAAGGCGGGCGACTACATCGCCGGCTTCCCGGAGCATCCGCACCGCGGTTTCGAGACCGTCACCTACATGCTGACCGGGCGCATGCGCCACCGCGACAGCGCCGGCAACGAAGGTCTCGTGACCAATGGCGGCGTGCAGTGGATGACGGCCGGCCGTGGCGTGATCCACTCCGAGATGCCGGAGCAGGAAGAAGGCTTGATGGAAGGTTTCCAGCTGTGGCTGAACCTGCCCGCCGGCGACAAGATGCGCGCGCCCTGGTACCGCGACATCCCGGCCGAACAGGTGCCGCGCTTCACGCTGGACTCCGGCGCCGTGGTGCAGGTGATCGCCGGCAGCAGCCACGGGGTAACCGGGGCGGTGCAGCGCGAAGGCACCGAACCGGTCTACCTGGACATCGAATTGCCGGCGGACGCCGAACTGGCGCTGCCGATCCCAAGCGGGCACAACGCCTTCATCTACGTGTTCCGCGGCGAAGCCGTGGTCGGCGGGAAGGGCATCGCGCAGGCGCGCATGGCCATCCTCGACAATGCACAGGGCGCCGACGGCGTGCGCATCCGGGCGGCCGCGCCGACGCGCCTGCTCGTGATCGCCGGGCGTCCGCTGAACGAGCCGATCGCACAATACGGCCCGTTCGTGATGAATACCCAGGCCGAGGTGTTCCAGGCGGTGGAAGATTTCCGTGCCGGGCGATTTGCAGCCTGACGCGCAGCCTGATCCGTTTCAGTTTCATGCGCAGGCAGGCAGTCCATTGATTGCCCCCTGCGTTCCGTTTTGACATCGGCTACACTGACGGCACTCGCATTTTTGACCTGAACGATGCCGCTGCTCGATGTCCTCTCCACCCTCCTCTCCCGTGCCAGCCGCGCCCTCGGCCTGGAGTCGCTCGACGCCTTTCCGCCGGGCCACCAGTACGCGCGCACGCGCTGGGACAAGGCCTGGTTCGACATCCCGTCCGACCTGAAGCCCGACGCCATCGAAAGCGCCATGTGCGAGGCGATCGCCAACACGCCGTCCGCCTTTGCCCAAATCGAACACCCGACGCCGCGCATGCAGCGCACGCTGCTGGGCGTGATCCACGCGCGCCTGCGGCGCGGCAGCGGCGCCCAGGCGGCACCGACGGACCTGGTCGCGATGCTGCTCGACGCCTACGACAGCCCCTACACGCCGGAAGCCCTGCCCGGACTGCGCGCGGCGATCGCATCGACCCGGGACTATGACCCGTCGATGCGGGTGGCGCACCTGGCGGCCTTCCTGGCGGACATGCCGGCGGCCTTCGATGTGATCGAGAACGGGGTCAGCGCGGCGCGGCGCTGAGATTCGCCGATGCCGGCTTGCCGTTGGCCGGCACCCAGCGCGCGCGCAGCGCCATGAACGGCGTTTCCACCAGGCGGTACAGCAGCCAGCCTGCCAGCAGCGATGCCGCCAGCGACAGCGCGATCGTCTGCCAGTCCTCCGGCCCGAATCCTTCCCGCGCCAGGCGCGCCGCCACCATCACGCATACCTGCTTGTGCACCAGGTAGACCGCATACGACCACAGCGCCAGGCTGGCTGCGCCCGGCACGCGGACCCGGTGCAGCAGCGAGCCGGGCGCCAGCGCAGACAGGATCAGCAGCGAGAAGCCGAGGGCCAGCAGCGGGTAGCCGAATACGGTGGCTGTCAAGCCGTAGTGATCGTCGAGGAACAGCCAGCACACGAACGCCGTCACGCCGGCGCCGGCAGCCAGCAACCTGTTTCCGTGACCCATCACGGACATCCATGCCGGCGCGTGGTAATGCTTCAGCAGCGCCAGCGCGACCCCGGCCAGCAACTCGTCGAAACGGCACCAGCTCGAGTAGTAGACGTATTTATAATAGTAGTGCAGGCTCCCTTCCCCCTTCGGGCCGTCGAGCCAGACCTGCCAGCGCGTCGCCATGCCCAGGGCGAAGGCGGCCACGATCGCCAGCCAGGCCCAGCGCCGTGACCCCCGCAGGGCTGCGCCCAGTATGGCCAGTGCCGGCAGCAGCATGTAGAACTGCTCCTCGATGCACAGCGACCAGGCGTGCGAGAACGCCGTGCCCGGCTCGAGCCGGATGTTCTGCGTAAAACTCAGGTAGCGCC
>CAJYQM010000536.1 GCA_913777025.1 uncultured Massilia sp.
TGACGGTGGCCTTCACGGCTTCGCCGCCCTCGGCTGCTTCGCGCGCGGCCTGCGAGGCCATGCCGTCGGTGACGCGGGCGTTCTCGGTGTTCTGCGAGATCGATGCCGTCATCTGTTCCAGCGAGGCACTGGTTTCCTCGACGCCGGCGGCCTGCTCGGACGCGGCCTGCGACAGCGACTGCGCCGTGGCGCTGACCTGCTCGGAGGCGGACGCCAGCGACTGCGCGCCGCCGTTGACTTCGCCGACGACCTGGGTCAGCTTCGCGATCATGTTCTTCATCGCGGCCAGCAGCTGCCCGGCCTCGTCGCGCGAGGTGGCGTCGATGTTCACCGTCAGGTCGCCGGTGGCCAGGCTGTCGGCCGCCTGTACCGCCTGGCGCAGCGGGCGCGTGACGGACAGCGTGATGAAGACGGCCACCAGCACGGCCAGCAGCGCGGCGCCGGCCGTCATCTCGATGACCAGCTGGCGCGTTTCCGTGTAGGTCTGGCCCGCCTCGGCGCTGAGCGCCTGCATCTTTTCGCTCTGGTGCTTGGCCAGCGCGTCGAGGGCATCGGTCAGTTCGCGGTTGGCCGGCACGAACTGGTTGCTGACGTAATCGGCCGCCTTCTGGCGATCGCCGTGCATCAGCGCATAGAACTGGACGTACATCGGGGCCAGGACGGCATGCTTGTCGACGATCTGCTTCAGCATCTTCTTGCCGGTGTCGCTGGCGACGGTCTTCGCCAGCTCGTCCAGCAGGCCCTGCATGTCGGCGCGTACGTTCTCGAGCTGCTTGCGGTAGCGCTCGACTTCGGCGTCGCCGTTGGCCAGCAGCATGCCGCGCATCTGGCGCGGCGCGTCGACCGCGTCGCGGATCAGGTCCTTGGCCAGGACGACCTTCGGATAGGCATCGGCCGTGATCTCCACGGTGGCCTTGTTCATCGTTTCCATACGGCTGATGCCCAGCATGGCAATGGCCAGCAACAACAACAGCATGGCGCCGAAGCCCAGGCCCAGGCGGATGCCGATTTTCAGGTTCTTAAGCACGGTGGCTCTCCAGGTCAGATAATGAAGAAATTGTGTGTTCGTTTTCGACGTCGTTCAGCAGGGCCGCCATGTCGAGGATCAGCGCGACGTCGCCATTGCCCAGGATCGACGAGCCGGACAGGAAGCGCGCGCCGGCGAACACCTTGCCGAGCGGCTTGATCACGGTCTGGAACTCGCCCAGCAGGCTGTCCACGACCAGGCCGGCGCGGCGGGCGCCGTAGCGCACCACGACGATGCTGCGGCGCCGCGCGGGCGCGCCCTGGATGCCGAAGCGTTCGCGCAAGCGCACGAAGGGCAGCGGCTGGCCGCGCAGGTCGACCCAGTCGCAGCCCGGCTGCTCGCGGAATTCGATGCATTCCTCGACCATGTCCATCGGGATCACGAAGACCGACTTGCCGACGCCCACCTGGAAGCCGTTGATGATCGCCAGCGTCAGCGGCAGGCGCACGGTGACCGTGGTGCCGGCACCTTCGCTGCTCGCGATTTCCACGCTGCCGCGCAGGGCGACGATGTTGCGCTTGACGACATCCATGCCGACGCCGCGGCCCGACAGGTTCGTGACCTGTTCCGCGGTCGAGAAGCCGGGTTCGAAGATCAGGTTGAAGATCTCCTTGTCGGTGTAGGTCCGGCCCGGTTCGGCCAGCCCGCGCTCGATGCCCTTGGCCAGGATGCGGTCCCGTTTCAGGCCGCCGCCGTCGTCGGACACCTCGATCACGATGCTGCCCGACTCGTGGTAGGCGTTCAGGGCCACGGTGCCGTGGGCCGGCTTGCCGCGCGCCAGGCGCACGTCGGCTGCTTCGATGCCGTGGTCCATGGCGTTGCGCACCAGGTGGGTGAGCGGGTCGCCGATCTTTTCCACGACCGTCTTGTCCAGCTCCGCGTCTTCGCCGTCGACCTGCAGGCGGATGTCCTTGCCCAGCTCGCGCGACACGTCGTGCACCACGCGCTGGAAGCGGTTGAAGGTGGCGCCGATCTTCACCATGCGCAGCTGCAGCGCGCTGTCGCGCACTTCTTCCACCAGGCCAGACAGGGTCGAAGCGCATTCGAGCAGTTCGGGAACCTGGATGCGGCGCGCCACCACATTGGTGCTGGCGCCGGCGATGATCAGTTCGCCCACGAGGTCGATCAGGCGGTCCAGCTTGTCCGCGTCGACACGTACCGAGCGCTTCTCCTGCTGTGGTTTGGCTTCCCGGGCCTGGCGGCGGACCGGGGCGGCATCGGCGGGCGCGGGATCGGCGGGCGCGGGTTCGGCGCATACCGGATCGGCGGGTACGGCAGCGCCGGCGGGGGCGCTGTCCGGCGTCGCGGCGGCGTCCGGGGCCTGCGGCTGGATATCGACCTGGCAGTCGTCGCGCACGAAGTCGAACACGCCGTCGATCGTGGCCAGGTCCTCGCTGCTGGAAAAATCGATGTCGAAGCCGAGATAGCAGGATTCGGGATCGAAGGCGTCCGGCGCCGGCAGGGCGTCGGCGAGCGTGGCGATGGCGGTGATGCTGCCCATCTGGCCTAGGTAGCGGATGAAGGAGAGCGGGTCCATGCCGTTGCGCAGCACGTCGCTGCCGAAGCGCAGCGAAATGCGCCATTGCCGCGCTGCGCCTGACACATCGTCAGCCCCGCCGCTGTCCGCTTCCGCGGGCGCGGCGGCCGGCGTGCCGGGACCGCCCAGGCGGGACTGCAGGGCGGCGACCAGCGGCGCCCCGGCGGCCGTGAGCGCGGCATCGGCGTCGAGCGTGCCGGCTTCCACCGCGTCGACCAGCGCGGCGATGTGGTCGCAGCAGGCGAGCAGCAGCGTGACCAGGTCGTCGGTGACGGGCACGGCGCCGTCGCGCACCTTGTCCAGGACGCTTTCGGCGACGTGGGTGAAATCGACGACCGGATCCAGGCCGAACATGCCGGCCGAACCCTTGATCGTATGGGCGGCCCGGAAGATCGCGTTGATCCCGTCCTCGTTATCGCCGCCGGCGCCGTCGCGGCCGACGGCCAGCAGCGCGTTTTCCATCTGTTCGAGCAGCTCGCGGCTCTCGACAATGAAAGTGTGCATCACCTGGTCGAGGTTCATGCCCATGCTCCTTCGAGGTCCATGCCCAGCAGCGCGAACACGTCGCGCACGGCCGGGCTGGCGGCCGTTACCGGCAGTTGCCGGCCGAGGCGGGCGGCTTCGCGGCGCGCCACCAGCAGCAGCTGCAGACCCGCGCTGTCGAATTCGGTGACGGCGGAGAGGTCGAGCGCCGGCGCCTCATGCGCATGCACGGCCGCCAGCAGGGCGGGCTTGAGTTCCGCGGCACGGTAGATCGTCATCTCGCCTTCGACCGCCAGGCATGCGGCGGCCCCTTGGCCTGGTTCGCCAATACTCATGATGTTCTCTTTTCCTCACGCCGGGGCGCTGCGGCCCCGGCCGGCCTGGTGCTCAGGCCATCGTCAGCTTCTGGACGGCGGCCAGCAGGGCCTCCGGCTTGAACGGCTTGACCATCCAGGCGCGCGCGCCGGCGGCCTTGCCCTGTTCCTTCTTCTCTTCCTGCGACTCGGTGGTGAGCATCAGCACCGGCGTGAATTTGTAGGCGGGGCAGTTCTTCAGTTCGCGCACGAAGCCGATGCCGTCCAGGTTCGGCATGTTGACGTCGCTGATGATCAGGTTGACCTTCTGGCCGGTCAGCTTGGCCAGCGCGTCGCGGCCGTCGCAGGCTTCGAGGACTTCATAGCCTGCCTGCCTGAGTGCGATGCCGACGACCTGGCGGATCGAGATCGAATCGTCCACCACCATGATGGTTTTTGCCATTGTGAGTTCCTAGAAAAAGGTGATTTCTTCGGCCTGCCGGGGAGCAGGCAGCGCGTTGTTCTGGTGGAGCGCACGCTCCTCGGCCATTGCGTACGTGCTTTCCAGTTCGGCCAGCAGCGCGCGCGCATCGAGGGGCGGCAAGCTGCCGCCGGCTTGCCGGGCATGCTCGTCCAGGTAGGACGGCAGGCGCGCGATGTTCTGCTGGACGTGCGACAGGATCTGGCTGACGCGGTCCTGGAACTGCAGCTGGACCAGCGCGTCCCCGACTTCGGACTGGATGCCGGCGCTTTCGCGCTGCAGCAGGTCGGAAGACTGCACCAGCGCGTCGGTGACGCCGCGGAACGAGGACAGCACCTTGCCGATCATCGCCTCGGATGCCTGCGCGGCGCGGGTTTCCTCGCGAATCGATTCGCCGGCGGCCTGGCAGGTGGTGCCGATCGCCGCGCTGATCTGGCTGACCTGCTGGGCGATGTGCCTGCCCGCGTCCGCCGAGCGGTTGGACAGCATCCGCACCTCGGTGGCGACGACGGCAAAGCCGCGTCCCGCCTCGCCGGCGCGGGCGGCCTCGATCGCGGCGTTCAGCGCCAGCAGGTTGGTCTGCCAGGCGATGCTGGCCACGTCGGCGGCCATCTTCTGCAACTGCTCGGTGATCTGCTGCAGGCCTTCGATCTTCTGCAGCATCTGCTGCTTGCTGGCGGCGGCGCCGGCCAGCATGTCCAGCAGCGAGCGCAATTCCTTTTCGCTGGCGGCGAAGACTTCGACGACGCTGCCGCCTTCGTGGTTGCGCGCCGCGCCGGACGCCGCCAGCGCCTGCTCCAGCTTCATGACGATGTTCGAGAAGCGTTCGACCAGCGCCACGACGGCTGTTTCCATCTGGGTGC
>CAJYQM010000537.1 GCA_913777025.1 uncultured Massilia sp.
GGGCAAGGCGCATCGTCGAAGACAGTACGCTAGTACGGCGAGACGATGCAACGCAGCCATGAAGGCTTTTGTGAGGCGCTCGGGCAAAAGGCAAAACCCGCTGCGGTGCACTACCGGAGCGGGCTTCGACATATTCAGGCTGCAATCCGCGACTGGCATCGAGGGCCGTCGCCGGTGCGGCGTCTGAATCGAATTAGTACAGTTTCTTCGGCAGTTGCTGGCTGCGGATGCGCTTGTAGTGACGCTTCACGGCAGCTGCCAGCTTGCGCTTGCGCTCTGCAGTCGGCTTCTCGTAGAACTCGCGTGCGCGCAGTTCGGTCAGCAGACCGGTTTTTTCGATAGTGCGCTTGAAGCGACGCATAGCGACTTCGAACGGCTCGTTTTCTTTAAGGCGGATAGTGGTCATGTAAAAATGAAACCGTTGGATTTAGGGAAGAACGAAATTCTAACAGCTTTTCCAGGCTTGTGGAAGATTTTGCAGAGATGTGCATATTTGCCACAACAACAGCCTTTTCACGCGATGCTGCTGCCCGCGGCGACGCCCGACGCCCACGCCCACTGGAAGTTGTAGCCCCCCAGCCAGCCGGTCACGTCGACGGTTTCGCCGACAAAATACAGGCCCGGCACTTTGTTCGCCATCATGGTTTGCTGAGACAGCTCGCGCGTGTCGACGCCACCCAGGGTCACCTCGGCCTTGCGATACCCTTCCGAACCGTTCGGCACGATGGCCCAGCGGTTGATGGCGTCGCCCAGCTTGCGCAGTTTCGCGTCGGCCATGTCCGGCAGGCGCGCGTCCGGGGCGAAACCGTTCGCCACCAGCAAGCCTTCGGCCAGGCGTGCCGGCATCCATTGCGACAAGATATTGCCTAGCTGCTTCTTCGAGCTCGTCTTAGAAGAGATCAATTCCTCGGCCACATCCATTTCCGGCAAGAGGTTCAGCACGATCGGCGTGCCGGGCTGCCAGTAGCTGGAAATCTGCAGGATGGCTGGGCCGGACAGGCCGCGGTGGGTAAACAAGAGATCCTCGCGGAAGTGGCCATACTTGCTGCCCTTCCCTTTCCTGGAACCAGTTTCGACATCGACCTCGAGCGCAATGCCGGCCAGCGGCACGAAGGGCTGCCAGCTGGGGCCATCGAAGGTCAGCGGCACCAGGCCCGGGCGGGTCTCGACGGTCTTCAGGTCGAATTGCCTGGCGATGCGGTAGCCGAGGTCGGTCGCGCCGATCTTCGGGATCGACAGGCCGCCGGTGGCCACCACCACGTTGCTCGCCAGGATGGGTTCGCCATCGGTGGCGATGCGGAAGACGTCGCCCGACTTTTCCACGCCGCTCACCTTGCACGGCATGCGCCAGCTGACGCTGCCGGCGTCGCATTCGGCCTTCAGCATGCGGATGATCTGCTCGGCGGAATCGTCGCAGAACAACTGGCCGCGGTGCTTTTCGTGGTACGCGATGCGGTGCTTCCTGACCAGCGCCAGGAAATCCTGCGGCGTGTAGCGCGACAGCGCGCTGCGGCAGAAGTGCGGGTTCTCGGACAGGAAGTTTTGCGGGCCGGCGTTGATGTTGGTGAAATTGCAGCGGCCGCCGCCCGAGATGCGGATCTTCTCGGCCAGTTTGGCCGCGTGGTCGATCAGCACCACGCGCTTGCCGCGCCCCGCCGCCGTCGCGGCGCACATCATGCCGGCGGCGCCGGCGCCGATCACGGCGACATCGTATTGTTTTGCCATCCTGCCCTGTCTTTGCTGCGCGTAAAGGGAGGGATTGTATCGCAGGGTGGGCGTGTATAGGTTCTTGGCCTATCGGGGTTGTCGCAACCGCATGCACCAGTTGAACGCGTGGACGGCAGAGCCGTCCACCCTACCGGTTTCAGCCGTGAGTACGCAACGCGCGGGCGACTTGAACACAGTGCGCCACCTGCGCCGCAATCGGCGGCGGCACCGGCTGCTCCCCGCGCAGCGCCCGCGTGATCCAGTCGGCGGTGGCGGCGGCATCCCGGCCCTCCGGGGCCGGCGCCAGCGCATCGGCCGGGGCGTCGCGCTCGACGATCAGGCGCTGCTCGCCGGCGTGGAACCAGTCGATCTGCTGGGCGCGGTTGGCATTGGCCACCGTTTCGCCCTCGGTGCCGCGCATCAGGAAGGCGTCGCCGCGGGCGTGCGGGGCGGCGCTGCCGAAGTAGTCGCTCAGCATCGTCAGGTATTCCGGGTGCGTATACGACACCAGGCGCAGCGCCGGGCCTTCGAAGGGCTGCAGGATTTTCACCAGCGTGTGCGTCGAGTTGCGCACGCCCAGGATGCGGCGCAGCGACAGCTGGTGCGCCAGCTGCGGCGCCAGCCGCTCGATCGGCATGAAGCAGGGTTTCCCGGCAGCGAAGGCCTCCAGCATGTCGGCCGTGGACCCGGTCGGGCCGATACCGAGCTCGGTGAAAATCTCGAAGGTGGTGACGCGGCCCGGGTCCTGCTGGACGCCATGCACCAGCACCGGCACGCCCTCGCGCGCCAGCAGCAGGGCCAGCAGCGGCGTCAGGTTGGCCAGCTTGCGCGCGCCGTTGTAGCTGGGGATCAGGACCGGCGCGAATTCGCCCGCGGGCGTGGGCAGCGGCGCGAAGGAGGCTTCGGCGGCGTCCATGAAGCCGGCGATCTCGTCGACGGATTCGCCCTTGATGCGCATCGCCAGCAGGATGCCGCCCAGTTCCAGGTCGGACACGCGCCCGTCCAGCATGGCGCCGTACAGCAGGCGGGCGTCCTCGCGCGACATGCTGCGCGCGCCCTTCACGCCGCGGCCGATCTCCTTGATGAAGCGGGCCGCCGGAAACGGCTCACGATGCGGTTCCATATTTTGTTCAGTAGACGTTTGCATGAACCGAAGCATACCATTGCCGATATTCGATCAAGTGTGGGATATTTGCGCGGGACGGTGCAGCGGCGTCGATTTCAGGCTAGACTGGTCGATCCTTCAGGAAAGAATTTCTTGCCATGCTGATCACGCCCGATATCGAAAATACCAACGTCACCTCGTTCGCGGCCATGCCGACCCCGAGCGAGCTGCACAAGAAACTGCCCCTCACCGACAAGGCCTTCACCACCGTGATGAAGGGCCGCGAGACCCTGCGCAACATCCTCGACCGCAAGGACAAGCGCCTGTTCGTCGTCGTCGGCCCCTGCTCGATCCACGACCCGGTCGCCGGCCTGGATTATGCGCGCCGCCTGAAGGCGCTGCAGGCCGAAGTCGCGGATACGATGGTGCTGGTGATGCGCGTCTATTTCGAAAAGCCGCGCACCACCACCGGCTGGAAGGGCTATATCAACGACCCGTTCATGGACGATTCCTTCCGCGTCGACGTCGGCATGGAGCGCGCACGGCAGTTCCTGCTGGACGTGTGCGAACTGGGCCTGCCGACCGCCACCGAGGCGCTGGACCCGATCTCGCCGCAATACCTGGGCGATTTGATCGCCTGGACCGCCATCGGCGCCAGGACCACGGAATCGCAGACCCACCGCGAGATGTCCTCGGGCCTGTCCACCCCGGTCGGCTTCAAGAACGGCACCGACGGCGACGTCGAGATCGCGATCAACGCCGTGCTGTCCTCGTCGAGCCCGCACTCCTTCCTGGGCATCAACGACCAGGGCACGGTCTCGATCGTGCGCACCAGCGGCAACGCCTACGGCCACGTGGTGCTGCGCGGCGGCGGCGGCCGTCCCAACTACGATTCGGTGTCGGTCACGATCGCCGAGCAGGCACTCACAAAGGCCAAGCTGCCGGCCAACCTGGTGGTCGACTGCTCGCACGCCAACAGCTACAAGAAGCCGGACCTGCAGCCGCTGGTGATGTCGGACGTGATCCAGCAGATCAGGCACGGCAACAAGTCGCTGGTCGGCGTGATGATCGAGTCGAACATCGTCAGCGGCAACCAGCCGATCCCGGGCGATTTGTCGCAACTGAAGTATGGCTGCTCGGTCACCGACGGCTGCATCGGCTGGGAAGATACGGAAGCGATGCTGCGCAGCGCCCACAAGGAACTGCTGCAGCGTCCCTGAGTTTCAAGGCCGGGGCTGGGCCAGCCGGGCCAGTCCCAGGTCGACGCCGGCCAGCTTCCAGCTCCACAGGCCGGCGCGCTGGAACAGGAAGCCGCCCGCCCCGCCTTTGGGGCTGAACAGCGCCTGGTCCCAGCTGCGGTAATGCAGGGCCAGGTCGCGCGGCTTGCCCTCGCCTTGCGCAGCGTCCTCACCCTTGTCCGGCGCAGTGCCGGACTGGCCGGCGCCGGACATCATCGCCGCCACCGCCTGCGGCGACACCATCGCTTCCAGCATCTGGTCCATCAGCCCTTCCGCCAGCGCATTCATGCCCTGCATCGGCTCGCCCAGCTGCGCGGTCTGGGCGTGCAGCGTGCTCTTCACCTGGCTTTTCATGCTCGCCCTGAGCGCGGGATAGTCGACGCGCCGCGACAGCCCGTCCGCATCCTTCTCCTCGATCGCCACCTTCATCCTGTACAAGGTCCAGTACGGGCTGTAGTACACCGAGGCCGCGAAGCTGCCGACCAGGAGCAGGGCCAGGATCGCTCTTATCGTTCGTTTCATCCATCTTCTCCATGTGAAGCAGGTATTGTAGTTTGCCCAAGGGCCAGCAAAACTCTCCGATTGTCGCGCCGCGGCGCATGCAGCCGGGCCGCTGCTGGCTTACAATGGCGGATTCCGCTTTTACCTTGCTACCCTCCCCATGATTGTCCTCGGCGTCGAATCCTCCTGCGATGAAACCGGCCTGGCTCTGTACGACACCGAGCGCGGCCTGCTGTCCCATGCCCTGCATTCGCAGGTCGCGATGCATGAGGAGTACGGCGGCGTGGTGCCGGAACTGGCCTCGCGCGACCACATCCGGCGCGCGCTGCCGCTGCTGGAACAGGCGCTCGGCAAGGCCGGCGTCGACAAGCAGGACATCGACGCCATCGCCTACACCCAGGGCCCGGGCCTGGCCGGTGCGCTGCTGGTGGGCTCCTCGGTCGCCTGCAGCCTGGGCCTGGCGCTGGACAAGCCGGTGCTGGGCGTGCACCACCTGGAAGGCCATCTGCTGTCGCCGCTGCTGGCGAGCGAACGTCCCGAGTTCCCCTTCGTCGCCCTGCTGGTCTCGGGCGGCCACACCCAGCTGATGCGCGTGGATGGCGTCGGCCGCTACACGCTGCTGGGCGAAACGCTCGACGACGCCGCCGGCGAAGCCTTCGACAAGTCGGCCAAGCTGCTCGGCCTGGGCTACCCGGGCGGACCGGCCATTTCCCGCCTGGCCGAATTCGGCGATCCGCAAGCCTATAAATTGCCGCGCCCGATGCTGCACTCGAAGGATTTCAACTTCAGCTTCTCGGGCCTCAAGACGGCGGTGCTGACCGTGGTGAAGAACCAGGGTGCCGGGATCGCCAACATCTGCGAACAGGACAAAGCCAACATCGCGCGCGGCTTCGTCGATGCCATCGTCGACGTGCTGACCGCCAAGTGCGTGGCGGCCCTCAAGCACACCGGCCTGAAGCGCCTGGTGATCGCCGGCGGCGTCGGCGCCAACCGCCAGCTGCGCGCCTCGCTGAACGCGGCGGCGGCGAAGAAGAAGTTCAAGGTCTATTATCCGGAACTGGAATTCTGCACCGACAATGGCGCGATGATCGCCTTTGCCGGCGCCATGCGCCTGGAGCGCAACCCGGATGCGGCCCAGCGCGACTATGGTTTCAACGTGCGCCCGCGCTGGCCACTCGATGAAATCGAGCCTGCCTGAGTCCCTGCCGAGGCGTCCGGCGGCGTGCACCAAGCTGGTGAACTTGTTAGCCTGACATCGATCCTACCGTGTGAGCGCCGATGGCCAAAGGATGGCAATATCGGGCGGTCGAGTTTTGCGGAGGTGATGCATGCGCGTAGTCAGCTGGAATATCCATTGGGGCTGTGGAAAGGACGGGCGCATTCGGATCCACGCTGTCATCGACGTGCTGCGCAAGCTGAATCCCGACGTGATCTGCCTTCAGGAAGTGGCAGCCAATCATCCTGAACTCGAAGGCAGCGCCACCGCCAGCCAGTTCAAGCAGCTCGGCGGCGCCTTTGGCGGCTACCACATGATCGACCAGGCGCCGAGCGAGATCTACCGGAACAACCTGCCCCGCCAATTCGGCAATATCCTGCTGTCCAAATACCGCATTACCCAGGCCCAGCGCCACGTGCTGCCGTGGCCGGCCGATCCCGAGCACGCCGGCATGCCGCGCGGGATGATCGAGACCGTGCTGGACGCCCCGGGCGGCAAGCTGCGCCTGCTGACCACCCACCTGGAATACTATTCGCCGGTCCAGCGCCGCGCCCAGGTGCGCCGCATCCGCGAACTGCACCGCGAGGCCTGCGCCCGCGCCCGCATCTACCAGCCGGAGCCGGACCTCGATCCGCCATTCCAGCTCGGTTTCCGTCCCGGCAGCGCGATCTTCTGCGGCGATTTCAACTTCGCCCCGGACTCCGGGGACTACCAGGAACTGCTGGCGCCCTTCGATCCGGATTCGCTGGCGCTGCTGGACGCCTGGCGCATGCGCCATGGCGACATGGCGCGCGCCCCGACCGCCGGCCTGCACGGCTTTCCGTGGCCGGACAAGCCGGATTGCTACGACTACTTCTTCGTCACCGAAGACCTGGCATCGCGCGTGGCCGAGGTCAACGTGCAGTCCGAGACCGCGGTCTCGGACCACCAGCCGATCGTACTGGATCTGGTTTAAACGGTCGCTTCCTCGGTCGCGATCTTGCGCAGCACCTGTTCGAACACCTCGGGCGGCTGGCCGCCCGAGACCAGGTGGCGCTCGTTGATGATGATCGCCGGGACCGAGCGGATGCCGGCGCGCTGCCAGTAGTACTCGCGCTGGCGCACCTCGTCGGCGTAGGCGTTCGATGCCAGCACCTGGCGCGCCGCCTCCTGGTCCAGGCCGACTTCGCCGGCCACGCGCACCAGCACCTCATGGTCGCCGGGGTTCTCGCCCTTCGTGAAATAGGTCTCGAATAGCTTTTCCTTGAGCGCCTTCTGGCGGCGCGCGCCTTGCGTCTCGGCCCAGTGCAGCAGGCGGTGCGCATCGAAGGTGTTGTAGATGCGGCCGCGCGCGCCCATGTCGAAGGTGAAGCCGAGATCGGCGCCGCGCTGGCGGATCATCTCGCGCGACTTGTCCTGCTGTTCCTGCGACGAACCGTACTTTTCCGCGATGTGCTCGGAAATGTCCTGGCCTTCCGGCTTCATGCCGGGATTGAGTTCGAAGGGTTGGAAGTGGATGTCGACTTCGATCTCGTCCTTCAGGTTGGCCAGCGCCTTTTCCAGCGACTTCAGGCCAATCACACACCACGGGCACGACACGTCCGATACAAAATCGATTTTCATCTGCTGACTCACGATCACCACCTTCCTGATTTATTTCACAACGATGGCTTATGTTGACACAATTGTCGAGAAACCGTCGGCGCGCCTGTAGAAAACCCATTCTGGCGCCGAGCACAAGGCGAGGAATCGTCGGGGTCAGGGCACTTGATAATCAATAGATCAGAGGAAGCTTTAGAGACCAGAACGGCAATCGTGACGCGCACAACCGAAACTGGACGGTGGGCACGTCATATAAAAGGCGACCACGAGCCATTCCCTGGGAAAGTGCTCGGCCCCCGAAGTCCGGGGAATTGTGTTCTGACCCTGAAGCGAGGAAGGAAGTTTCAGGCTTGTTTTGGCGCTGTTCGCATTAGGTGTTGAACTTCTTGAACAGCTGAGGTCCAACGACGACCTGAACCACCGTCCGGAGTCGTCATGCATGCGCGCAAGTTCGAGCACTTCCTCAAGCACCTCGATACGCTGACCCGGCATCAGCGCGACCGCCTGCTCGCCTTGCTGCGCCCCGCGGCAAATCTCGACCAGACCATCGCGCTGATCGAGCAAGCGGTGGCCGGCCGGCTTGCCTGTCCCGCCTGCGCATCAGGCAAGCTCTACCGCCATGGCCATGCGCACGGCCTGCAGCGCTATCGCTGCCGCGACTGCGGCCGCACCTGCAACGCACTGACAGGAACCCCGCTCGCGCGGCTACGCCACAAGGGGCATTGGCTCGACTACCTGACCCACATGCTCGATTCGCGCAGCGTGCGCCGCACCGCCGCCGACCTCGGTGTCGCCAGCACCACCACCTTCCGCTGGCGCCACCGTTTCCTGACGCTGAGCAAGGAGGACCGCCCGCAGCGACTAGCCGGCATCGCCGAAGCCGACGAGATGTATCTGCTCGAATCCCACAAGGGTTCACGCAAACTGGATCGTCCACCACGCAAGCGCGGCGGCAAAGCGACAAAACGCGGGATTTCAAATGAACAGATGTGCATCCTGGTCGCACGTGACCGCACCGGGCAGACACTCGACTGGGTGCCCGGCAAGGGCCCCGTCACGCGCCGCCAGCTCGACCAGCATCTGCTGCCGCGGCTTGAGCGCGACGTGCTGCTGGTGACCGATGGCCACTCCGCTTATCGAGGCTTTGCCCGGGGCGCCGGGATCACGCACGAGGCCGTGAACCTTGCCGCCGGCATCCGGGCACGTGGGGCCATTCACGTGCAAAACATCAACGCCTATCACGGCCGTCTACGCGACTGGCTGCGCCCTTTCCGCGGCGTGGCCAGCCGCTACCTCGGCAATTACCTGGGCTGGCGCTGGGCACTCGACGGACAACGGATCGGCAGCCCGGGCGCGCTGCTCAGGGCGGCGATCGGCGTTTTCAACACTTGATGCGAACAGCGCCTATTTTTTCTTGGCTGCGGCAGCCTTGGCGCCGGCGGACTTGCTGCCGATGCGGGATTCCTTACCGGCCAACAGGTTCGAGATGTTGCCCACGTGGCGGTACAGCAGCAGCGCGCTCATCACGACGACGCCGAACAGCTTTTCGTCGGCGCCGAACAGCAGGCCATAGTAGAACGGCGCGAACACGGCGGCCACCAGCGCCGCCAGCGAGGAATAGCGGAAGGCGTAGGCCACGATCAGCCAGGTGGCCAGCGTCGCCAGGCCCAGCCAGGGGTTCAGGCCCAGCAGCACGCCGAGCGCGGTGGCCACGCCCTTGCCGCCGACGAAGCGGAAGAATACCGGCCACAGGTGGCCCAGGAACACGGCGATCGCCACCAGCGCGATGCTGCCGTCGCCGAGGTCGAAACGGTCGGCGTAATGGATCGCCAGCCACACCGCCAGCCAGCCCTTGGCGCAGTCGCCGACCAGGGTCGCGATCGCGGCCTTCTTGCTGCCGCTGCGCAGCACGTTGGTGGCGCCCGGGTTCTTCGAGCCGTAGGTGCGCGGGTCGGACAGGCCGAAGGCGCGGCTGGCCACGACGGCGAAGGAAATCGAGCCGATCAGGTAGGCTGCGATGGTGAAAATGGCTGTATACATGGTTCTCTTTCTTTATCCCTGGACCGGCCGGACCGGCGCATGAATATACACCACGGCCGAGCCCGGCGATAGTCGGCCGGCGCCCTTACTCCGCCAGCGCGCAATGCACCGGCCGCGCCTTCAACACGTCCACCAGCACCTTCGGATCGATCCCGACCAGGAAACCGCGGCGTCCGCCGTTGATGTAGATCTTGCCGAGCGCCAGGATCGACTCCTCGACGTAGACCGGCATCGCCTTGCGGATGCCGAACGGCGAGGTACCGCCGACCAGGTAGCCGGAATGGCGCTGCGCCACCTCGGGCTTGCAGGGCTCGACCGACTTGCAGGGGATGGCGCGCGCCAGGTTCTTGGTCGAGACCTTGCAGTCGCCGTGCATCAGCACGATCAGCGGTCGCGCCGCCTCGTCCTGCATGACGAGGGTCTTGACCACCTCGTGCTCGGGCACGCCCAGCTTCTCGGACGAGACCGCGGTACCGCCGTGTTCTTCATACTCGTAGGGATGCTCCGTGAAGGCCACGCCGTGCTTGCGCAGGAACTGGGTGGCGGGTGTTTCGGAGATGTGCTCTTTCTTGGCCATGCGTGTTACGCTAAAAGCAAACGGAGGAGTTGCTTATTATGCAGCAAGAAATTCGCTTTGCCACCTTCAATGTCTTCAACCTGGCCCCCGCGGGCGCCCGGCTGTACGACAACCTGGAGCCGACCACGCCGGACGAGGCCGAAGCGAAAATCGCCTGGACCGCGCACCAGCTCGACACGCTCAATGCCGACGTCATCGGCTTCCAGGAGGTGTTCTCGCAAGCGACCCTGGCCGAGGCGCTGTCGCGCACCCGGCGCTACCGCGATGCGCTGCACATCGGCTTCGATCCCGACCCGGGCGCCGACAAGCTGACGCCCAGCGTGGCCCTGGTCTCGCGCCTGCCGCTGGCGGACGCCCCCGTGACCATGCCCTACTTCCCGCCCGGGATCGCCATGCCGCCCGGAAACCGCGACCCGGAACGCTTCACCCGCGCGCCGCTGCACGCCGCGATCGAGGTCGTGCCCGGGCTGGTGGTCGACGTCATGGTGGTCCACCTGAAGTCGCGCCGTCCCGACTACCGCACCGGCGACACCGGCGACGACCCGCAGCTGTTCGCCATGGCGTCGCTGCGCTCGCTGATCCGGCGCGGCACCGAGGCGGCGGCGCTGCGCGTGATCCTGTCCCAGCTCGGCCGGGAACACCGTCGGCCCCGCGTGGTGCTAGGCGACTTCAACGACGTCGCCGACGCCGTCACCACCGGCATCGTGCTCGGCATCGGCGGTCCGGCGGGCGACCGCCTGTACGACGCCTGCTCGCTGCAGCGCCGCCAGGACCGCCTGCGCCACGTCGGCTTTTCCAATCTGCACGAGGGACAGTACACGACGATCGACCACATCCTGGTGTCCGCCGATTTCAACGCGGACCTGCCGGGGGCGCTGGGCGAAATCGCCGACGTGGTCTACCTGAACGACCACCTGGACCTGGGTTTGCCGGAAGCCTCCGACCACGGGCAGGTGCTGGCGCGGCTGCGTTTGTTCGACGCGGGGCGCGCCGAGCCGGCCGGGGATGGCTGACACGCCCGGCCCGCCATTTTCACGTTTCATCGTCCCGATCGCACCGCCCATCGCATTCCGATAGCGGTGCGTCATGGTCTTTCTTATCATGCCTGCCTGAGATCCTCTATCCAGTGCAAGAACAACAACCATGAACATCGAGACACTTTCCCTCGCGCCCGCCGCGCCGTCCCGCAAGCGCCGCACCGGCGCCATCGCCCTGGCCATGCTGGTGCTGGGCGCCGCCGCCGGCGGCTATGCCCTCACCCGCCAGGATGCCGCCCCCGCCAAGCTTGACGCCGCCGCCAAGCCGGAAAAGGCGCCCGTGTTCGAACTGTCGCGGCGCGACGTCGCCGTGGTCGAGGCCCGCCCGCTGGCGCTGACGCTGCCGCTGTCCGGATCGCTCACGCCGCTGGCCCAGGCCACCGTCAAGTCCAAGGTGTCCGGCGTGGTGCTGGCGACCACGGTGCAGGAAGGGATGGACGTGGCGGCCGGCCAGGTCATCGCGCGCATGGATGACCTCGAAGCCCGCGCCCACGTGGCCCAGCAGCAGGCGATGCTGGCCGATGCCAGCGCACGCCTGGCGCTGGCGAAGAAGAACCAGGCCAACAGCGCGGCCCTGCTCAAGCAGAACTACATCGCCCAGAACGCCTACGACACCACGTCCAACGCGGTCGACCTGGCCCAGGCCGCGGTCGACGCCGCGCGCGCCCAGCTGGAACTGGCGCGCATCGCGCTGGCTGACACCGTGATCCGCGCGCCGCTGTCGGGCGTGGTCAGCAAGCGCCACGTGCAGGCCGGCGAAAAACTGTCGCCGGACAGCCCGGTGTTTTCCATCGTCGACCTGAAGCAGCTGACGCTGGACGCGCAGGTGCCGGCCTCGGACATCCCACGCGTGAAGGTCGGCCAGGAGGTGCGCTTCCGCGTCGACGGCTTCGGCGCGCGCGACTTTACCGGCAAGGTGGTGCGCATCAACCCGTCCACCGAAGCCGGCTCGCGCGCGATGCTGGTGTACATCGGCGTCGACAACCCGGACGGCGCCTTGCGGGCCGGGATGTTCGCCAAGGGCCAGGTCACCACCGAGAAGTCGGCCGCGCGTCCGCTGCTGCCGCTCACCGCGGTGCGCAAGGAGAACGACAAGGACGTCGTCTACCGCATCGAGAACGGCAAGGTCGTGGCCCAACCCGTGAAACTCGGCCTGCGCAACCAGGACGAGGGCCTGGTCGAGGCGATCGAGGGCGTCGACGCCGGTGCCGTGGTGCTGGCGCTGCCGCTGGACGGCGTCAAGCCGGGCAGCGCGGTCAAGCTGCCGCCCACCGCGCCGCTGAAAGGCTGAGCCATGTGGATGACCCGCGTCAGCATCAAGCACCCGGTGTTCGCGACCATGGTGATGGTCGGCCTGATGGTGCTCGGCCTGTTTTCCTACCGCGGCCTGGGCGTGGAGAGCATGCCCAACGTCGACATCCCGGCCGTCTTCATCGAGACCCAGTACCCGGGCGCCTCGCCCGAGCAGGTCGAGAACGACGTCACCCGACCCATCGAGGAAGCGGCGAATACCGTGGGCGGCATCAAGACCATCCGCAGCAGCTCATGGGAAGGCCGCTCCGGCGTCGGCATCGAATTCCAGCTCACCGTGGACATGGACCGCGCCGTGCAGGACCTGCGCGACCGCATCGGCACCGTGCGCGGCGGCTTCCCGCGCGAGGTCCGCGAACCCATCCTGTACCGCGAGGAAGGAGAGAACACGCAGCCGGTAATCCTGCTGTCGCTGACCTCGCACGAACGCAGCCTGCGCGACCTGACCATGCTGACCGACCAGGTAATCGTCAAGCGCCTGCAGGCGGTGGCCGGCGTCGGCCAGATCCGCGTCAACGGCAAGCAGAACCGGCAAGTGCTGGTCGACATCCGCCCGGACCAGCTGCGCAGCCTGAACGTCGGCATCGACGAGGTCATGGCCGCGATCACCGCCACCAACGCCAACCTGCCGGCCGGCCGCATCAGCCAAGGCGAGCGCGAGAACCTGGTGCGCATCGAAGGCAAGATGAAGGAAGCGGCCGACTTCAAGCGCATCATCGTGGCCCAGCGCGCCAGCGGTCCGGTGTACCTGGCGCAGGTGGCCGAAATCTCGGACGGCGCCGCCGAAGAAGAATCGATCTCGCGCGTCAACGGCGAGCGCGCCATCTCGCTGGAAGTGGCCAAGATCCAGGATGCGAACACGGTCGCCGTCGGCAACGGCGTCAAGGAAGCGATTGGAGCGATGAAGGGCAGCCTGCCGAAGGACGTGCAGTTCCGCATCCTCGACGACAAGGCCAGGAACGTGCAGGGCCAGCTCGACAACGTCAAGCGCACCATCGTCGAGGGCGCGATCCTGACCATGGTGATCGTGTTCTTCTTCCTGCATTCCTGGCGCAGCACGGTGATCACCGGCCTCACGCTGCCGATCTCGGTGCTGGCCAGCTTCATCGCCATGAAGTATTTCGGCTTCACGCTGAACTTCCTGACGCTGATGGCGCTGTCGCTGTGCATCGGCCTGCTGATCGACGACGCCATCGTGGTGCGCGAGAACATCGTGCGCCACCTCGGCATGGGCAAGAACCACGTGCGCGCCGCCGAAGACGGCACGAGCGAGATCGGCCTGGCAGTGATGGCCACGACTTTTGCCATCGTCGCCGTGTTCGTGCCGATCGCCTTCATGCAGGGCATCATCGGGCGCTTCTTCCTGCAGTTCGGGATCACGGTGGCGGTGGCGGTGATGGTGTCGCTGTTCGTCAGCTTCACGCTGGACCCGATGCTGTCTTCCGTCTGGCCGGATCCGGACAAGGACCGCTTCAAATACCTGCCCTGGCTGGGCCGCCTGATGGCGCGCATCGAGCACGGCATCGAATGGGTGCATGGCGTGTATGCGAAGGTGCTGGGCCTGGCTCTGGCCTGGCGCAAGGCGACGCTGCTGCTGGCGGTGGCGCTGTTCGCCGCCAGCCTGCTCCTGGTGCCGAAGATCGGCGGCGAATTCACACCCCAGGTCGACAACGGCTTCATCCAGCTCAAGTTCAAGACCCCGGTCGGCTCCAGCCTGGATTACTCGGACGCCAAGCTGCGCCAGATCGAGGCGGCGCTCCGGGACTTCAAGGAAATCGAGAGCATGTCGACCGTGGTCGGTGCCTGGGAAGGCCGCAACTACTCAGAAGTCAACCTGAAGCTGACCAATGTGCACGAGACCCACCGCCGCTCGCAGCAGGAGATGGAAAAGGTGATCCGCGAGCGCCTGTCCGCCATCCCGGGCGTCACGCTCACCGTCGGCGATCGCCCGATCTTCATCGCCATCCTCGGCACCGACGAAGCCAAGCTGGACGCCGTCGCGCACCGCCTGATGGACAAGATGAAGGCCATCCGCGGCATCGCCGACATCGAATACAGCCAGGAAGGCGCGAACCCGGCCACCCTGGTCAAGATCAACCACGAGCTGGCGAGCGACCTGGGCTTGACCGTCCAGCAGATCGGCACCGCGCTGCGCCCCTTCGTGGCCGGCGACCAGACCAACCGCTGGCTGGCGCCGGATGGGCAGAACTACGAGGTCAATGTCCAGCTGCCGAAGACAGGCCGCGAAAAGGTGGCCGACCTGGGCGACCTGGCCGTCGCGTCCAGCCGCCGCGACACCGCCGGCAACCCGGTCATGGTGCTGCTCCGCCAGGTGGTCGAGTTCGTGCCCTCGACCAGCCCGCAAGTGCTGAAGCGCCAGGCGCTGCAGCGCCGGGTGGCGGTGATGGCCGGCCTGCAAGGCCGTCCGCTGGGCGACGTCATGAAGGACGTGAACGCCGCCATGAAATCGATCGAGCTGCCGGACGGCATCCGCTTCGACGTCGGCGGCGACGCCCAGCAGATGGACGAGACCATGGCCGGCTTCGGCGTGGCGCTCGGCATCGCCGTGATCTTCATCTACCTGGTGCTGGCCTCGCAATTCGGCAGCTTCCTGCAGCCGATCGCGATCATGGTGTCGCTGCCGCTGTCCCTGATCGGGGTGCTGGTGGCGCTGCTGGTGACGGGGACGACCCTGAACATCTTCTCGGTGATCGGCGTCGTGATGCTGATGGGCCTCGTCACCAAGAACGCGATCCTGCTGGTCGATTTCGCGAATCACGGGCAACGGCAAGGCAAGCCGCAGTTCGTGGCCCTGATGGAAGCCGGCCAGGTGCGCCTGCGCCCGATCCTGATGACGACGCTGGCCATGATCTTCGGCATGCTGCCGATGGCGATCGGCATGGGCGAAGGCGGCGAGACCCAGGCGCCGATGGGGCGGGCTGTGATCGGCGGGGTGATCACCTCGACCCTGCTGACCCTGGTCGTGGTGCCGGTGGCCTACAACTACCTGGATGCGCTGGGCAAGCGTGCGGTGCGCTGGTTCCGGCGCGGGCATGAAGAGGAGGCTGCGCCGGCGGCGGATGAGCAGGCGGCATCGACTTGAGCATCGCGTCGACGGCGATCCCGCCCCATGTGATCGGCGCCGTGCTGGGTGCGGCCCTGCTGCATGCCGGGTGGAATGCGGTGCTCAAGCGGCGCGGCGAACCCCTGCTCGCCACGGTGCTGGTCACGACCGGCGCCGCGCTGGCCGCCGCCATCGCCCTGCCCTTCCTGGCGCTGCCGGCGCGGGCCAGCTGGCCTTTCATCGCCGCGTCCAGCGTCCTGCAGACCGTGTATTACCTGCTCCTGATCGCCACCTACCGCGCCGGCGACGTCAGCCACGCCTACCCGCTGATGCGCGGCAGCGCGCCCTTGCTGGTGGCGCTGGCCAACGGGCTGCTGACCGGGGAAGTGCTCAGCGGCGCCCAGTGGCTGGCCATGCTGCTGATCTGCGGCGGCGTGCTGGCATTGTGGCTGGGCGCGCGCGGCGGCAGGCCGCAGGGCAGCGCCACCCGCTTTGCCCTGCTGACGGCCTGCGTGATTGCCGGCTATACGCTGGTCGACGGCACCGGCGTGCGGCGCTCGGGGGCGCCGGCCGCTTATACGCTTTGGATTTTCCTGTTCACCGGGCTGGCCGTGGGTGCGCTGACGCTGGGCGGCCGGCAGCGGGCCTTGCTGGAATTTGCGCGCGCCCATCCGCTGGTGGCGCCGCTGGGCGGGCTTGCGTCGGTGGGGTCCTACGGCATCGCCTTGTGGGCGATGACACTGGCGCCGGTGGCGGCGATTGCCGCCTTGCGCGAAACCTCGATCCTGTTCGCGACGGCCATCGCAGCCTTCGTGCTGGGCGAGCGGGTCGGCCCCGTGCGCATCGCGGCGGCCTGCCTGATCGCCTGCGGGGCCGTGGCGATGAGACTGGCTTGATGGGTCACGCGGTATCGCGCTCTCCCTCTTCCGCCGCATCCATCTGTTCCTGCGCCGGCTGCGCCTCCTCGCCCTGCGCCTTTTCCTGCTTGGCCTCCTGCTTGCGCCGCGCCTTTTCCTCCGTCTTGCGTTTCTTTTCCAATTCCCGCTGTCGCTTTTCGTACTGGAAATTCGTCTTGGCCATGAGTCACCTCGAGCATGTCGATGGGAAAAATCCTACCCAGCCATTATGGACCAGGAGGGCGCACGAGTCTTGAGGTTTAGCCACGCGGGTGGTGCTGCGCGTGCAGATGCTTCAAGCGCTCGCGGGCCACATGGGTGTAGATCTGGGTGGTGGAAATGTCGGCGTGACCGAGCAGCAGTTGCACCACGCGCAGGTCGGCGCCGTGGTTCAGCAAATGGGTGGCGAAGGCGTGGCGCAGCGTGTGCGGCGACAGCGGCGCCGTGATGCCCGCTTTCAGTGCATGTTTCTTGATCACGATCCAGAACATCTGGCGCGTCATCGGGCCGCCGCGGCCGGTCACGAACAGGGCGTCGTCGACCTGTCCATTCAGGATGAGGCCGCGCGCCTCCTTCATATACCTGTCAAGCCAATGCCGCGCCTGTTCGCCGAAGGGCACCAGGCGAGTCTTGCTGCCCTTGCCGGTGATGCGCAGCACGCCGTCGTTCAGGCTCAGCTCGACCACTTTCAGCGTGACCAGTTCCGACACGCGCAAGCCGCTCGCATACATCAGCTCGAGCATGGTGCGTTCGCGCAGGCCCAGCGGCGTGCCGACGTCGGGGGCGCTCAAGAGCGCCTCGACCTGGGCTTCGCTGAGCGTGTGCACGAAGCGCAGCGGCTGCTTGGCCGAGGCCATCTTGAGGCAGGGGTCGGCCACCACGCGGCGCTCGCGCAGCGCCAGCTGGTAGAAGCGCTTGAGCACCGACAGGCGCCGGTTGGCCGAGCTCGGCTTGGAGTCGGCGTGGCGGTCGGCGAAATAGGCGACGATGTCCTGCGGCTGCACCGCGTGCAGGTCAGGATGCTCCGGACGCTTGACCTCGAGCCAGCGCGCGAACAGGCGCAGGTCGCGGCGGTAGGCGTCCAGGGAATTCTTCGACAGGCCGTGTTCGAGCCAGAGCGCGTCGCAGAACGCGTCGATCAGGGAAAGATTGCTTGCTGCTGCCATGGCATGTCGGTGGCCAGCGCGCCTTCGTGGCGCAGCAGCCAGCGCTTGACCCCGAGGTGGAAGCCGTGTTCGTCGTCGTGGCTGGCAAAGCCGCCCAGGCCGCCGGCCGCGGTCACGCGGTGGCAGGGAATCACCAGTGGGAACCAGTTGGCGCCGCAGGCCTGCCCCACCGCGCGCGGATGCGATTCCAGCAGCTTGGCGATCTGGCCATAGGTGCGCACGCTGCCGCGCGGGATGGCGTTGATCGCATCCCATACGCGGCGCTGGAAGACGCTGCCGGCTTCCAGCCGCGGCAGATCGAAGCGGAAATCCGCGTCCTGCAGGTAACGCGCCACCTGCGTGGCGGCCTGCTCGGCCACCGCGTCCTGCGGCGCCTTTTCCTGGTAGTGCGGCGGCAGGTAGACCAGTTCGCGCACCAGGTCCTGTTCGGTGCGGATGCCGATGGCTCCGAACGGTGCCGCGACGATGGCGCTGAAGAGCTCACTGCCTTGAGGTATGTTCATCCATACAGTGTAAGACCCCCAAGCCACGGCGGCAAGGTCTCGATAAAACGACAAGGCATGCGGCGAAAAAAAAGCGCACCATCAGGTGCGCTTCAATTTGGTTCACGTTCCCGGCCACTCGGTCTTGCCGGCAGCATCATGTAAAACGTGTGTCTCCTCCAAACTTTTTTCCGGTAAATGTATGCGATGTACTTGTGGTACCTGCCCTTACCGCTTTTTTCTACCTCTCCCCAACATATTCGGTACAGCCTTCGAAACGCACCATCATAGTGCTGAAGGTGCCCCATCATAACGCATTCGCATAAGAAAAACGTAGTTTTTTATATACATTCACGAAATATATTTCAGCTATAAGCCTGCAAAACACTTCATAAAGCATGCTCATCCACGGTTTACTTACGTGCAAGAAATTTGACAATTCAAAGTGTCAATGTGTTTGCGGCGTCACGCGCGCCGTGGTCCGGTTGATGGCATCGATCAGGTCCTTGCCGATGCGCACGCTCATCTGCTGCTGGACCGGCAACAGCGCGCGCCGCCATGCCGCCTGTTCCTGCGGGGTGAGCGTATAGATCGTGGTCTTGCCGGTCTTGCGGATCGCTTCCAGCGCCCGGTCGTTGTCGCGCTGGGCGATGGTCTTTTCGTAGGCCGTGGCCTGGCGCATCGCCTGCTCGAGCTGGAAACGGATGTCGCGCGGCAGCCCCTCCCAGAATTTCTTGTTCACGATGACCACGTAGCCGAGGTAACCGTGGTTGGACACGGTCAAATGCTTCTGCACTTCATGCATTTTTTGCGTATACATATTCGTCGGCGGATTTTCGGTGCCATCGACCAGGCCCGATTGCAGCGCCGGGTAGGCCTCGGAAAACGCCAGCACTTGCGGGATCGCCCCCAGCGCGCGCATCTGGGCATCGAGCACCTTGGAGCCCTGGATACGCATGCGCAAGCCGCGGAAATCGGCCGGCGTGTGCAGCGGCCGGTTGGCGGACATGACCTTGAAACCATTGTCCCAGTAAGCCAGCCCGGTGATCCCCTTGGGTTCCAGCTTTTGCAACAGGCTCTTGCCGATCGGACCTTCGGTCACCGCGTACAATGCGGCCTTGGTCGGAAATATATACGGTAAGTCGAACGCTTCGAATTCCTTCACGCCCAGGGGGCCGAACTTGGCCAGCGAGGGCGCCAGCATCTGCACGGCCCCGAGTTGCAGCGCTTCCAGCTCTTCCTTGTCCTTGTAGAGCTGGCTGTTCGGGTAGACTTCGACCTTGACCCGGCCCTTGGTCAATTGTTCCGCCAACACTCGAAAGCGCTCGGCCGCCAGTCCCTTGGGGGCGTCGGGCGCGACGACGTGGCTGAACTTGATGACGATGGGGTCCTGGGCCCATGCGCCGCAGGGTGCGCCCAGGCCGACGACAAGGAAGGCCAACCGGGCCAGCGCAGCCAGCATGGCTTTGATCCGCATGATGTTCCTCTTCCCGATAAATACAGGTATATATATGTTGGAGCTGCCGCCAGTGTGCGCCTTCCGATGCCGGGCCGCCATCGTGGATATCCACGAGGCCGGCTCGGCAACAAAACACGGTAACACATGAAGAATCCATTCACCCTGCCCCGCCCCGTCCCGGAAAGTCCCTGGCGCTGGCTGGTGCCCGTCCTGCTGGTGCTGCTGTTCCTGCTCGTGCTGCTGTGGCTGCCATGGCAGGCGCGCCAGATGGAAAGCAACGAGCGCCAGGAGCAATTGATCGCGGACACGCTCTGGGTCGAGCAGACCCTGCGCTTCGAACTGGCGCGTTCCGAGGAAGCGCTGGCCACGCTGGGCGCCGACCTGGCCGTCAAGCCGCCGGCACCCGAGGTGCTGCAGGCGCGCCTGGCGCAGATGTTCAAGAACGGCCACGAACTGCGCCGCGTGGTCTGGCTCGACGCCGCCGGCCGCGTCCAGGCAATCCGCGGCATGGAACTCCCGGCCGCCGGCCTGACCGACTCCTCGCGCGAGGCCGGCATGCTGGCGCGCACCACGCGCGCCGGGCGCTACAGCGAACCCTACGGCGCCACCGCGCTGCTGCATGGCCTGATCGACTTCCACCTGCCGCTGTACCACGCCGGCAGCTACGTCGGCAGCCTGGTCGCCACCTACAACCTGCAAGTCCTGCTCGACGAGAACGTGCCCTGGTGGTTCGCCCAGGACAACGCGCTGTCCCTGCTCGACCGCGACGACCACATCGTGGCCACGCGCGCCGCCGGCGGCCCCGGGCGTGGCATCTACACCCACAAGCGCGCGCTCGACCTGCCCGGCTCGCAGATCGTGCTGGCCACGGACAGCGTCAAGGGCGCGCCCAAGCTCGTGCCCAACCTGCTGGTCGGTTCGGTGATCGTGCTGGCGCTGGGACTGGTGCTGTCGCTGGTCGCGCTGTGGCGCCACATCGCGCGCACCATCGCCGCCGAGAACGCGCTGCGCCAGCAGATGGCCTTCCGCACCGCGATGGAAGACTCGCTGCTGACCGGCCTGCGCGCGCGCGACCTGGAAGGCCGCGTCACCTACGTCAACCCGGCCTTCTGCCGCATGGTCGGCCTGCCGGCGGGCGAGCTGCTGGGCAAGAAGCCGCCGATGCCCTACTGGGCGCCGGAGGCGATGGCCGAGTACGAGCAGCGCTTCAAGAAAGTGCTGGCGGGCCAGGCCACGCCGCAGTTCGAGACCGTGTTCCAGCGCTCGGACGGGGCGCGCGTGCCGGTGCTGGTGTTCGAGGCGCCGCTGGTCGACAGCCATGGGCGCCACACCGGCTGGATGAGCTCCATCCTCGACATCACCGACCGCAAGCGCGCCGAGGAACTCAACCGCCAGCAGCAGGAAAAGCTGGAGACCAGCGCGCGCCTGGCGACGATGGGCGAGATCTCGTCGATGCTGGCGCACGAGCTGAACCAGCCGCTGGCGGCAATCTCCAGCTACACTGCCGGCGCGCTCAACGTGCTGAACAGGGTCAACGAGGGCGAAGGCAGTGCCGCGGCCCCGGCCCTCGACATCACCATGCTGCGCCGCGCGCTGGAACAGGCCAACACCCAGGCCCGGCGCGCCGGCCAGGTGATCCGCAGCGTGCACGAATTCGTCAAGAAGCGCGAGCCGCGGCGCGAGAGCGTGGCGATGCACCAGGTGGTCGACGGCATCCGCGCCCTGGTCGAGCTGCAGGCGCGCCAGAGCTACGTCACGCTGCAGGTCGAGGTGCCGCCCGACCTGCCGCCGGTGCTGGCCGACCGCGTGCTGCTCGAGCAGGTCCTGCTGAACCTGACCCGCAACGCGATCGAGGCGATGCAGGACATCGCACCGGAGCGGCGCCTGCTGCGCATCGCGGCGCGCAGCAGCGACGGCCAGGTGGCGGTGTCCGTCATCGACAATGGCCACGGCATCCCGCCGGAAGTGGCCGAGCGCCTGTTCTCGCCCTTCTTTTCGACCAAGGCCGAAGGCATGGGCATGGGCCTGTCGATCTGCCGCACCGCGATCGAGTTCCACGGCGGCACGCTGACCCATGCCGACAATCCGGACGGCGGCACCGTATTTACGTTCAGCTTGCAGAAGGCCTGAGCTAAAATACGCGCCAATCCAAGGAGACCTCCCATGCTGCACATCGTCGACGACGAAGACGTCATCCGCGACGCCCTCGAATGGCTGGCGCAATCGCGCGCCCTGGCGACGCGCGGCTATGCCGGCGGCCAGGCCTTCCTCGACGCACTGGGCGCGCAACCCGCCGATGGCGGCGCGGAGGAAGGCCATTGCGTGCTGCTCGACGTGCGCATGCCCGGCATGAACGGCATCGCCGTGTTCGACCAGCTGGTTGCGCGCGGCCTGCTGGCGCGCCTGCCGGTGATCTTCCTGACCGGCCACGGCGACGTGCCGATGGCGGTCGATTCGCTCAAGCGCGGCGCCTTCGACTTCTTCGAAAAACCCTTCAACGACAACCAGCTGATGGACCGCGTCGAGGAAGCCATGGCTGCTTCGCGCAAGGCCGCGGCGGCAGCCGAAGTGCATGCGCGCCTGGCCACGCTGTCGGGGCGCGAACGCGAAGTGCTCGACCTGATCCTGGCCGGGAACATGAACAAGGTCGTGGCCGACAAGCTCGGTATTTCCATGCGCACGGTGGAAGTGCACCGGGCGCATATCTTCGACAAGATGCAGGTCAAGACGGCTGTCGAACTGGCCGGCTTGTTGAAATAAGACCTTGTAAATTACCGGTCCCATCCCTAAATAATTCATCGCGCCACGCCCGTGGCCCGCCCTCGACGCCCTCACCGGCCCCTCAGCTTTTACCACTGAGCAGCACCCGATTCGGCCAGCCCATCAGGGCTTGGCGGCGCCGTGCACTTCCGGTTTCAGACCCGCGCGCACCGCAGGTTTTGTGCCCGGGATTTCGCGGGTTCGCTTGTAAAATCAATCGGAACACCACGTGGTCGAGAGACCACGCTTGAAAATTCTTTAGGGAATGCAGATGAGCGAAAAGACAATTGCAGACAAGATGTTCTTGAGGACCGCGAAATCGATGCTGATCCTGAACGGGAACGTTCACCCCGGGATGGTGGCGCAGATGCCGCCCGCCCTGATCAAGAACGAGCAGGACAAGGTCGACGTCGTGCTGCTGTTCGCGATGAACCGCAAGGAACTGGAACAGTATTTCCCG
>CAJYQM010000538.1 GCA_913777025.1 uncultured Massilia sp.
TCGACGAAGGGCTCGTTCAGCGGCTGGGTCGAGCTCACGCGGATGAACTGGCGGCCATTGCGCTGCTCGACGTTGAAGCGCAGCGCCAGCAGGGCCGGATTGAATTCGATGTTCGCGGCGCGGAAGGCGTCGGGCGAGGCCAGCTTGGCCACCAGGCCGGACGCTTCCTCGGGCGCTACCGACGTCAACTCGATCTCGGCGCGCAAGGGCTGGCCGAGCGCCGACAGCACGGTCAGCTTGCCCAGGCCGGCCGCATGCGCCGAGCTCAGGACCATCGCACTGGCGACCGCCGCGGTGAGTTTTTTCAGCGCGGACGACTTCAACGGGAGGCGGTGGGTGGATTGCATATTCGGAACCGAGTGAGTTGAGCGGGAGAAATACGTTGCCCGGAGGTCTCAGCAACATATCATCATGCACTGTGGCATGCAAGTTCTACAGGGGAAACACTTGTCCCGCCTCCGATAGATAGACGTTTTTTTTGTTGGAGCGATATTCAAATCATCACGACACTGGCCATATCGACATCATACCAACGGCCCGCCGCCGGATGCGCACGCCAATGAAAAAAGGCGGCCGGAGCCGCCTTCGTCGATGCGATGTGCGATTACTTGTCGAGCACGATGCGCAGCATGCGGCGCAGCGGTTCTGCCGCGCCCCACAGCAGCTGGTCGCCGACGGTGAAGGCCGACAGGTATTCCGGGCCCATCGACATCTTGCGCACGCGGCCGACCGGGATGCGCAGGGTGCCGGTGACGGCGGCGGGGGTCAGGTCGACGATCGAGGCTTCGCGCGTGTTCGGCACGAACTTCACCCACTCGTTGTCCGACGCGATGATGTCGTTGACCTCGTCCAGCGGCACATCTTTTTTCAGCTTGATCGTCAGTGCCTGCGAGTGGCAACGCATTGCGCCGATGCGCACGCACAGGCCGTCGACCGGGATCGCGCTCGAACCGAAACCTTCGCCGCGGCCCAGGATCTTGTTGGTCTCGGCGCCGGCCTTCCACTCTTCCTTCGACTGGCCGTTGCCCAGGTCCTTGTCGATCCAGGGGATCAGGTTGCCGCCCAGCGGCACGCCGAACTGTTTGGTTTCCTCGGCCGACAGGCCATGCTGGGTGGCCAGCACGGTGCGGTCGATCTCGAGGATGGCCGATGCCGGGTCGTCCAGCAGGTGCTTGACCGAGCTGTTGATCGTGCCGAACTGGGTCAGCAGTTCGCGCATGTGCTGGGCGCCGCCGCCCGATGCCGCCTGGTAGGTCATGGACGTCATCCAGTCGACCAGGTCGTTCTTGAACAGGCCGCCCAGGCCCATCAGCATGCACGACACGGTGCAGTTACCGCCGATGAAGTTCTTCACGCCGCGCGACATGGCGTTCTTGATCACGTCCAGGTTGACCGGGTCCAGCACGATGATGGCGTCGTCCTTCATGCGCAGGGTCGACGCGGCGTCGATCCAGTAGCCGTTCCAGCCGCTTGCCCTCAGTTGCGGGAACATCTCGGTGGTGTAGTCGCCGCCCTGGCAGGAGATGATGATCTCGCACTTCGACAGTTCGGCGATGTCGGTCGCGCTCTTCAGTTTGGTCTCGTTCTTCGCCATTTTCGGGGCGTCGCCGCCCGGATTCGACGTGGTGAAGAATACCGGCTCGATATGATCGAAATCGCCTTCGTCCTGCATGCGCTTCATCAGGACCGAGCCGACCATGCCGCGCCAACCAACCAGACCTACTAGTTTCATTTTATTCCCTTGGGTTGTCAAAATTGCGCGGACCCGCGCCCGCGCCATGATTATTCTAAGCGTTTCGCATCAACGCCGCTTCAGGCCAATGCGTTGACCACCGCATCGCCCATCTGTTCGGTACCGACACGGGTGGTGCCTTCCTCGAAGATGTCGGCGGTGCGCAGGCCCTGCGCCAGCACCTTCTTGACCGCGGCTTCGATGCGGTCGGCCTGTTCCGTCTTGCCGAGCGAGAAGCGCAGCATCATCGCGGCGGACAGGATGGTCGCCAGCGGATTGGCGATGCCCTTGCCCGCGATGTCCGGCGCCGAGCCGTGCGAGGGCTCGTACAGGCCCTTGTTGTCGGCGTCGAGCGAGGCCGAGGGCAGCATGCCGATCGAGCCGGTCAGCATCGCCGCGGCGTCGGACAGGATGTCGCCGAACATGTTGCCGGTCACGATGACGTCGAATTTTTTCGGCGCGCGCACCAGCTGCATGGCCGCGTTGTCGACGTACATGTGCTCGAGTTCGACGTCCTGGTAGTCCTTGTGCACCTCGGTGACGATGTCGCGCCAGAACTGGAAGGTTTCCAGCACGTTGGCCTTGTCGACGCTGGTCACGCGCGAGCCGCGTTTGCGCGCTGCCTGGAAGGCCACGTGGGCGATGCGGCGGATCTCGCCTTCCGCATAGCGCATGGTGTCGAAGCCTTCGCGCTGGCCCGCGAACGGGCCGTCCGGGCACTCGCGCACGCCGCGCGGCTTGCCGAAATAGATGTCGCCGGTGAGTTCACGGATGATCAGGATGTCCAGGCCCGACACCACTTCGGCTTTTAGCGTCGAGGCGCCCGCCAGTTCCGGATACAGGATGGCCGGACGCAGGTTGGCGAACAGGCCGAGCTCGCGGCGCAGGCCGAGGATGGCCTGCTCCGGACGCAGCGCGCGTTCGAGTTTGTCGTACTGGTAATCGCCGACGGCGCCGAACAGCACCGCGTCGGCTGCCTTGGCCAGCGCCAGGGTCTTTTCCGGCAGCGGATGGCCATGGGCCGCATAGCCGGCGCCGCCGACTTCCGCGCTCTCCAGCTCGAACTGTTCACCCAGCGCGTTCAGGACCTTGACCGCCTGGGCCGTGATTTCGGGGCCGATGCCGTCGCCCGGCAGGACTGCAATCTTCATGTTTGTCTTCTTCTGTCAGATGGTGTTGGCCAGCCAGGGCTGGGCTGCTAGATGCCGCTCTTCGAAGGCGCGGATGTCGTCGGCGTGGCGCAGGGTCAGGCCGATGTCGTCCAGGCCGTTCAGCAGGCAGTACTTGCGGAAGTCATCGATCGCGAACTCGAAAGCCAGGTGGCCGTCGGGCGTGGCCACGACCTGCTTCTCCAGGTCCACCACCAGCTTGAAACCGGGAAAGGCCTTGACTTCGTTGAACAACTGGTCGACCTGGGCTTCGGAGAGCACGATCGGCAGCAGGCCGCTCTTGTAGCAGTTGTTGAAGAAGATGTCGGCGAAGCTCGGCGCGATGATGGCGCGGAAGCCGTATTGCTGCAGCGCCCATGGCGCATGCTCGCGCGAGGAGCCGCAGCCGAAGTTCTTGCGCGCCAGCAGGATCGATGCGTTCTCGTAGCGCGGCTGGTTCAGCACGAAGTCCGGGTTCAGCGGACGGCGGCTGTTGTCCATCCCCGGTTCGCCGTGGTCCAGGTAGCGCCACTCGTCGAACAGGTTGGGGCCGAAACCGGTGCGGCGGATCGACTTGAGGAACTGCTTGGGGATGATGGCGCCGGTGTCGACGTTGGCGCGGTCGAGCGGTGCCACCAGGCCTTCTTGTACGATGAATTTTTCCATGTGTCCGTAGGGGTCCGTAGGGGTCAGAGCCCGGTTTTGCCGCAGGGGTCAGAGCCCGGTTTACTCGGTTGGGCTCTGACCCCGAAGTCAGCGGCGTATGCTAATCGAATGTTTATTTTCCGCCAGCACCCGTGATGACCTGGCCGACCTTCTGCACGTCGCGGCCCATGCCGGAGATGGTGTTGCAGCCGGTGACGGCGATAGCGATGAGTGCGAGGGCGATAACTTTTTTCATTGCATGTTCCTGATATTTCCAAATCGGCATACGGGCGCCGACAACTTCGGGGTCAGAGCCCCCAAAAAAACTAAACCGGGCTCTGCCCCCTGCGGACGTCGACGAAATGGCCGGCAATCCCCGCCGCCGCGGCCATGGCCGGCGACACCAGGTGGGTGCGTCCGCCCTGCCCTTGCCGGCCTTCGAAGTTGCGGTTCGAGGTCGAGGCGCAGCGCTCGCCTGGTTCCAGCCGGTCGGCGTTCATCGCCAGGCACATCGAGCAGCCCGGTTCGCGCCATTCGAAGCCGGCATCCTTGAAGATGCGGTCCAGGCCTTCGCGTTCGGCCTGTTCCTTGACCAGGCCGGAGCCCGGCACCACCATCGCCAGTTTCACGTTGGAGGCGCGCTGGCGCCCGCGCACGACGGCGGCGGCGGCGCGCAAATCCTCGATGCGCGAATTTGTGCAGGAACCGATGAAGACCTTGTCGATGCGGATGTCCTCGATGGCGGTGTTGGGCTTGAGGTCCATGTAGACCAGCGCCTTTTCCATCGCGTCGCGCTTGACCGGATCGCGTTCCTTGTCCGGATCCGGCACGCGGCCGTCGACCGTGGTCACCATCTCCGGCGAGGTGCCCCAGGTGACCTGCGGCTTGATGTCAAGCGCGTCGAGCGTGACGACCATGTCGAACTTCGCGCCCGGGTCGGTGCGCAGGGTGCGCCAGTAGGCGACGGCCTGCTCCCACTGCGGGCCGACGGGCGCGAACGGGCGGCCCTTGACGTAGTCGATGGTGGTGTCGTCCACGGCGACCATGCCGGCGCGCGCGCCCGCTTCGATCGCCATGTTACAGACGGTCATGCGGCCTTCCATCGACAATGAGCGGATGGTCGAGCCGGCGAATTCGATGGCGTAGCCGGTGCCGCCGGCGGTGCCGATCCTGCCGATCACGGCCAGCACGATGTCCTTGGCGGTCACGCCCGGCGGCAGGTCGCCTTCGACCTGCACCAGCATCGACTTCGACTTCTTGGCCAGCAGGGTCTGCGTGGCCATCACGTGCTCGACTTCGGACGTGCCGATGCCGTGCGCCAGGCAGCCGAACGCGCCGTGGGTCGAGGTGTGCGAGTCGCCGCAGACCACGGTCATGCCGGGCAGGGTCGCACCCTGCTCCGGGCCGATCACGTGAACGATGCCCTGGCGCTTGTCGTTCATGTTGAAGTAGGTGACGCCGAAGGCCTTGGTGTTGTCGTCCAGGGTCTCGACCTGCAGGCGCGAGGTCGGGTCCGCGATGCCATGGCTGCGGTCGGTGGTCGGGACATTGTGGTCGGCTACGGCAAGGTTGGCCGAAGTGCGCCATAGCGGGCGGCCGGCCACGCGCAGGCCCTCGAAGGCTTGCGGGCTGGTCACTTCATGGACCAGGTGACGGTCGATATACAGCACGGTGGTGCCATCGGCATCGGCACGCACGACATGCGAATCCCAGAGTTTGTCGTAGAGCGTCTTTAACATGATCATCCCATTTCAAATGACCGCTTCATGCGGGCATGGTCTTTGATTATGCCATATTTGTGCAATGCGAAAACGGGGGCCGTTTGCACGATTATTCCAATTCCGAGCCAGCAAGGCAAAGAATATTTGCACAGGGAATCAAAAACCCAAATAAAAAAAGCCTGTGCATTTCCTGCACAGGCTTTTCGTAGCTTTGTTGCATAAAAGTTTCAGGGGCTTTTCTGCCCCATTCCGGTGCCTTTTATGCGGCCAGGCGCACGGTCGAGCGGCAACCGTCCATCAGGAAGGACAGGCCGACCACCAGCACCAGCGACCCTTCCGCCGAGCGCGCGGTACCGGTGATGCCTTCGACGGACAGCGCCGTCATCGGCTTGATCACCAGGTCGGCCGTGCCGTCTACCGCCTCCATCGCCAGGATGTAGGGCTGGGGCGAATTGATCACGATGCCGACCCGTTCGGTGCATGGCTCGTAGCCGAGCGAGGCGGCCAGCGAGCGCACCGGCAGCGGACGGCCCTGGTCCTTCAGCACCGGGGCGCCGCCGACCTGCATGAACTCTTCCGGCAGCTCGACCACGCGCTCGACGACGGCCATCGGCAGCGCCAGCTGGGCGCCCGAGGTCGACACCAGCATGGTCGGCACGATCGACAGTTCGATCGGTAGGCGGATCGAGAAGCGCGTGCCCTTGCCCAGGTTCGAATCGATGCGGATGGCGCCGCGGTTCTTCTCGACGGCGGTCTTGACCACGTCCATGCCGACGCCGCGGCCGGACACCGAGGACGCCACTTCCTTGGTCGAGAAGCCCGGCAGGAACACCAGCTGGTAGGCTTCGTCGTCGGAGCTCGCCTGGTGCTCGCTGATCAGGCCTTTTTCCATCGCCTTCTTGCGCAGCTTGGACGGATCCATGCCGCGGCCGTCGTCCTGCAGCACGATCATGACGCTGTTGGCTTCCTGCCAGGCTTTCAGCAGGATGAAGGCCTTGGCCGGCTTGCCATTGGCGACACGGTCTTCCGGTCCTTCGACGCCGTGGTCGAGCGCGTTGCGCAGCATGTGCACCAGCGGGTCGTACAGGCTGTCCACCACCACGCGGTCGACTTCGGTCTCGGCGCCTTCGATGGTCAGCTCGACGTCCTTGCCCAGGTCCTTGGCCAGCTCGCGCACCAGGCGCGGGAACTTCTGGAACAGGCGGCCGACCGGCTGCATGCGGGTCGCCAGCGTGGCGCGCTGCAGCTCGGCCGAGTAGCGCGAGGCGCGCTCCAGGGTCTCGGTCAGCGTCGCCATCAGGGTCGCGGCCTGGCCTTCGAACTTGAACTGCGACAGGCGCTCGAGCAGCACGGCGGCCTGGTTGGCGGCCTGCACCGATTCGCCGGCCACTTCCAGCAGCGCGTCCAGCTTGACCGCGTCGATACGGATGCTTTCGTCCTTTGCCGGGCCGGCGGCGGCCGGCTTCGGATCGGGCGTGCGGCGTTCGGTGCCGTCCCAGCCCGGCCTGGCCGGTGCCGCTTCGGCCGCGGCGGACGCCGTGGGCGCCACAACGGCCTGGGCGGCGGATGCGGGTTCCGCGGCGGCCGGCTGCGCAGCAGCAGCGGGCGCGGCGGCGCCTGCCATGACCGTGCCCGGCGGGACCACGGCGGCGTACATGCCTTCCCAGTCCAGGCCATCTGCACTGGCCGGCGCGGCAGCGGGCGCCGGAGCGGCGGCCTGCACGGGCGCCGGCGCCGGGGCCGGGGCGGCCTTGGCCGGCGCCGCATCCTGGCCGGCGATCGCATCCTTCAGCATGCGCTCGAGGTCGTCCGGCATCGATGCCAGTTGCTCGGGCGTCGCGCCGTTGTTCAGGTCATTGAGCTGGTCGGCGACGAAGCCGGACGCCTGCAGCGAGGCTTCGATCGCGGCGGGCGTGACCGGGGCCGCGCCGGTGCGCAGCGCGTCGAACAGGTTCTCGGTCAGGTGGCAGGCGGCGACCAGCGCCGGCAAGCCCATGAAGCCCGCGCCACCCTTGATGGTGTGGAACGAACGGAACACCGCATTCAGCGTTTCCTTGTTGTCCGGATCGCGTTCGAGGCGCAGTAGGTGCTCTTCCACATTGGTAGCCAGATCCATCGCCTCGACGACGAAATCCTTGAGCATTTCATCCATTAGAATCCCAGATCGGCAAGAAGGTCATCGACACTGTCCTGGTCGAGTGCCGCAGTCGGCACCGACGGACCCGACATCAGCTGCACAGGCTGTTCCTGCACGGCCTGCTTTTGCGCCAGCTTTTCCTTGACGTCGGGCGGCGCGCTGTCGCGTAGCAGCTGCGCCAGCTCGTTCTCGACGATCTTGGTGATGTTCACCACTTTCTTGATCAGCTGGCCGGTGATGTCCTGGAAGTCCTGCGCCATCATGATCTCGAGCAGGCGCGCCTTTTCGGCTTCGGTGGCTTCCGACACCAGTTGGGCGAACTGGCGAGAATCGCCGGCCAGGGCCTTGAACTGGTCGATCGAGAGCTTGCCGGCAAACAGGTCGGCCCAGCGGTTTTCCATGTCCTTGGCCTGCTTGGACAGCAGGTCCTGGGCCGGCATGCCGTCGTCCAGGGTGTTGAGCACCTTGTTGGCGGCCTGTTCGGTCAAGGTGGCGACGTACTCCAGGCGGTCCTGGGCGTCCACGATCTGGGACGAGGCTTCGGTCAGCGCCTTGTCGTAGCCCAGCTCGCGCAGCGAGTCGTGCATCACGCGCACGATGCCGCCGAGGCGTTCGTACATGCCTTTTTCGTGTTCGTCGGTCGGTTCGGCGGCAGCGGCAGCCACCACTGCCACCGCCGGCGCGGGTGCAGGTGCGGCCACGGCGGGCGCAGCGCTCGATGCAACCTGGTCGAACAGGGCCTCGAGGTCGTCGGTGTCCGCGCTTTCTGCAGCCGGCGTGGGTGCTGGAGCCGGCGTGGGCGCGGGGGCCGGCGCGCTGGCTCGCTGCGCTGCCACTTCCTCGAATAGTGCGTCGAAATCGTCAGCGGCGTCGGTCATAATCCCTGCTTCTCCATAATGTGTAAATGTCGCGATGATCTGTGCTGTGGGTGCGGGGGCCGCCGTCAATACGCCGGCCAAAAGTTATCCACGAGTGTAGCAGCGTGGTTGCCGTAGGTAAATCTTTCGAAACGGCGGCGTTGCGAATGCCTCAGTAAACTTGGTAACGCAACAATCATTTACTCGGTTTATGAATATTTTCACAAAGCAAGTGTTGTATTTTTTTATCGCATGCTGCTTTGCGACAACCACGGTTTTCGCGCGGGTCAGCGAACACATCTCTGAGCAAGATCAAGCATTTATGATCGGCCAAGCCCGAAAAGCCGCACTACAATGGAAGCTGGCGTGACGTGAGGGAGGACTCACCATGTACCAGAAAATTCTGATCACCACCGACGGCTCCGCGGTCTCGCAGCACACGGCTTGCGCCGGCGTCAAATTCGCGCAACAGATGGGCGCCGACGTGCTGGCCCTGTTCGTCGCGCCCGAGTACCAGTACCCCGTGTATGTCGAAGTCATCCCGCCTTCCTACCCCAGCGAGGAAGAGTACATCGACCAGATGCGCCGGATGGGCGAGGAATACATGGGATCGATCATGCGCGCAGCGGACCAGGCAGGCCTGAAGCACAGCTGCATGACGGCATTTTCCGACGCCGCCGCGCTCAAGATCGTCGACGTGGCCGAGCAGCAACAGTGCGACCTGATCTTCATGGGCTCGCACGGCCGCAGCGGCTGGGGACAGTTGCTGCTGGGCAGTGTAACCAACAAGGTGCTGGCGCAGACGACCCGCCCGGTGCTGGTGCACCGGCTGATCCGCGAGCCTGGTACCTGAGTCGCATACCCCTGGGGCATGAACGCGGGCGTCGGCCTGCGAGGAATGACTTTTCGTTAAAAAATTGCATGAGACCGGCATTCAAGTGCTAGGATTCAGCACGGGCTCACCGCATACATACATAGGAATGGGGATGTCCATGATTCGCATTGTCATCGCCGACGACCACACGATCATGCGCGAAGGCCTCAAGCGCATCCTCGACGGTGCGCTCGACATCGAAATCGTCGGTGAAGCCATCAATGGCTTCGAAGTGCTGTCGCTGGTGCGCCAGGGCGGGTTCGACCTGCTGCTGCTGGACCTGTCGATGCCCGGACGCAGCGGCGTCGACCTGATCCGCCAGGTCCGCAGCGAAGCCCCCAAGCTGGCCATCCTCATCCTCACGATGCACGAGGAGGAACAGTACGCGGTGCGCGCCATCCGGGCCGGTGCCCAGGGCTACCTGACCAAGGAGAGCGCGGGTACCCAGCTGGTCGGCGCGATCCGCAAGGTGGCGTCCGGCCGGCCCTACATCAGCACCGAGGTGGCCGAGCAGTTGGCGCTGAACATCATGGCGCCCAACGAGCAGTTGTTGCACAAGCAATTATCGGACCGCGAGTTCGAGGTGTTCTCGCTGCTGGTGAGCGGCAAATCGATCACCGAAATCGCCAACAACCTGCATTTGTCGGTGAAGACGGTCAGCACCCACAAGACCCGGATCATGCAGAAAATGGGCATGACCTCGTTGTCGGAAATGGTCCAGTACGCTGTCGCGCACCGCTTGCTGGCGCCGATGAAGGCTTGAATCGCGTACCCTGAAACTGGTTTTGACTCCACGACGCCACATTCGTTGCGCTGGGGCCGGCTCGAACGCCATTTGCCGAAGGCCGCCCCTCCACCTTTATCCTACACGCCTCATCCCGCTCCCGCCCTCTGGGACGCGCCGAACTGGTCAGAGAATTCCTACAAACTGACGCACCTTCCTACCTACACATTCAGCCGTTACTGATATGAATGCCGAACTCGTGTTGGCATACTGATTTCAGCGTTTCGACTTGCTTGCGGTCCATATCCGTGTCCAGTCAGACTGCGCGGAGCTTTCGCTCCCGCTTCTGGCCAGGCCGCAGACCAGCCGCCTGAAACCTTGATTTCCTTACCTGGAGATGAGTATGCAGTCCCAGCCAATGTCAGAACAACGCAACGCCTCCCAGTCGACCCTGCACTCGTCACAGATGGAAGCCGGTCGCCAGCGCCAGGGCCGTCTCTGGTCCAACCTGAAGGAAGTGTG
>CAJYQM010000539.1 GCA_913777025.1 uncultured Massilia sp.
GGTGGAACTCACCGCCATATGCATCAGGTTGACAGCCGCGTTGACATCGCGGTCATGTGCGGCGCCACAGTCCGGGCAAGTCCACGTACGCTGCGCCAGCGTCAGCGCTTCAAGCACATGAGCGCAAGCCGAACACGTCTTGCTGCTCGGGTACCAGCGATCGATTAAAACGACCTGGCTGCCGCGCCATGTTGCCTTGTACACGAGCTGGCGCCGGAATTCATGAAAACCCATGTCGGCGATGGATCGCGCCAAGATTCGGTTACGCAGCATGCCCTTGACGTTCAGGTCTTCGATGCCGATCGTGTGAAAACGGCGCGCGAGGCTGCTGGTGAGCCGGTGCAAGCCTTCACGCCGAAGATGCGTGATCCGCTCGTGCAGCCTGGCCAGCTTCAACCTGGCCTTGGCCCGGTTGGCCGAGCCCTTGACCTTGCGGCTCAATGCACGTGAAAGGCGGCGCATCTTGTCCAGCATGCGCTTCAAGGCTTTCGGTCCCTCGATGGTCTCGCCCGTGGACAAGGTGGCGAGGCGTGTGATGCCCAGGTCGACACCCACCGCGCCTTGGTTCTCGGCAGGTGGCTGCGGCGGATCGGGGCAATCGACGGTGATGCTTGCATACCAGTGGTCGGCGGTTCGTGAAACGCAAGCCGAGACGACGCGGCCCGTGAAGCGCAAGGCTTCGCGCATGCGCACCCAGCCCAGCTTGGGTATGCGCAGGCGCCTGCCGTCGACATGGAACTGATCGTTGCTGATCGTGACCCGGTCGTCCACGCCCTTGGACCGGTAGGTCGGATAGCGTGCGCGCCCGGCGAAGAAATTTTCGAAAGCCCGGCCCAGTTGCATGATTGCCATCTGTGGCGCGCACTTGGTCACGTCCAGCATCCAGGGAAACTGCTCTCGCTTGATGGCGTTGAGCTGGCGCCGCAAGGCGGCCTCGCTCGGTTTTTGCAAGGCCGGGTCGGCCTTCCATGCGGTGTACTGGACTTTCCATTCGGTCAGCGCCCAGTTGTACGCGAAGCGCGCAACGCCGACTGCGCGCGCCAGGTGAGTACGCTGCGTATTGTTCAGATCGAGTCGGATGCGATGTGCCTTCAGCATTGCGCATCCTTCACTGCCGCGCGCACGCCATCGATCAGCTTGCGATTTTTATGGCTGCGGCTGCCGTACAGCCGGACCGAAAAGACCGTGATGATCTCCAGCACGTCATTGGCCAGCTCTTCCTCGAACGTGCTGTCTTCGCCCTGGTTGATAATGACCACCTCGACTTCTCTGGCCTGGCAGATCGCGAACACAAGTTCTGCGCCGAATCGTAACAAGCGGTCCATGTGCACGATTACCAGCCGGCCGACCTCTCCATCGATGATGGCGCCCAGAAGGCGGCTGAGCCCCTTCTTCTGGTAATTCATCCCCGAGCCGAGATCGTCGATGAGCTCGAATTCCCAACCTTGGCGTACACAATACAATTCCAGTACCTGCTTCTGGCGTGCCAGGTCGTCTTGTTGATCATGGCTGGACACGCGGGCATACGCTATCGTTTTACGTGCAGTCGGCGCGCGATGCGTCATGCCGGGCTTCAACGCGGCCAGATCGTAGCGACGCTGTCCACCTTCGGTACGCGCCGGCACCAGGCGGCCACTGGCTTCCCAGCGCCGGAGCGTACCCGTCGACACGCCCAGTGCGTGTGCAGCCGCTCCAATGGAAAGTAACTTGCCCATATTGACTATGATTAGGCAAGTCTATTTAAGTTCCGGCTTTGCTGTTAAAACCCTGATGTTCAATCGGTGTTCAATTAGGGCGATAATGTCCTGATGATAACCCCACCATCCCTCGCGACCCATCCTGCATCGCGCAATGTCGGCATCGATTGCCTGCGTGGCCTGGCCATCCTGCTGGTGGTGGTCCACCACCTCGCCCTGCCCTTCCGCCTGCCGCTGCGCCCCAGCCTGCTCGGCGCATGGCTGCCCAAACGGCTGCTGAACGCCATCAGCTTCAACGGCTACGAAGCCGTCTTCATCTTCTTCGTGATCTCCGGCTTCCTGATCACGATCCGTATCCTCGAACGCGACGGCGACCTGGCGAAGGTCAGGCTCGGCCAGTTCTACCGGGCGCGGGCGCGGCGCATCCTGCCGCTGCTGCTGTGCACGCTGGCGCTGCTGAGCGGGCTGGGCTGGCTTGGCGTGACCGGCTTCGCGCCCGAGACGGACAGCCAGACGGTGCCGGGCCTGCTCGGCTCGGCGCTCAGCTTCACCTTCAACTGGTACGAAGGCCGTACCGGCTGGGCGCCGGCCGGCTGGGACGTGCTGTGGTCGCTGTCCATCGAGGAAGCCTTCTATATCGGCTTTCCGCTGCTGTGCCTGTGGCTGCCGCGGCGGGCGCTGGTAGGATTGCTGCTGGTGTGGGCGCTGGCCATCGGTCCCTTGCGCGCGCTGGTGCCGGTCGAAAACGAGGTCTGGTGGGAAAAAGCCTACCTGCCCGGCATGGCGGCGATCGCCTGGGGCGTGCTGGCGGCCCTGCTGGCGCGGCGCTGGACGCCCGGCTTGCGTGGCGCCCGCGTCCTCGGGCTGGCCGGCGCCCTCTGCATCCTGGCCGTGCTGGGCTGGGGCGACCTGGTGCACAAATACCTGTTCAAGTCGAATTTGTATGCGCTGTGCCTGGGCGCCAGCCTGCTCCTGATCGCCTGTTACGCACAGCCGCCGGCGCCGCGCCGTGGCCTGGGCTGGCTGGCGCGCATGGGGCAGCTGAGCTACGAGCTGTACCTGTCGCACATGTTCATCGTCCTGGCGGGCGTCGCCCTGTACCGGGCATATTTCGGCAAATTGCAGGACTGGAATTTCATGGTGTACCTGCCGGTGCTGGTGTGCTGCTACGGACTGGCCCTGGTACTGGAACGTGCGGCAGGGACCTTGCCTGTGACAAAGCGCGCATTTCTGGCCCGGCGTTCCGGATAATATTCGGCAATATCCCCAAGCAGGAGTCGCCCATGTTTGACCGCTTCAAGCGCAGTTTCGAACTCGTCCGCGCAAGCGCCGCCGTGTTGCGGCAGGACAATCGCCTGCTGTGGTTTCCACTGTTTTCGGCCGCGGCCTGGCTGCTGGTGGTACTCGGCTTCGCCCTGCCCGTGTTCGGCCTGGCCTCGCCCGATGCCCTGGGCCGCGGCGGCCTGATGTCGGTGGCCTTCCTGTTCTACGTCGTCCAGTACTTCGTCATCTTCTACTTCAATGCGGCGCTGGTCGGCGCCGTCATGATCCGGCTCGACGGCGGCACCCCGACGCTGCGCGACGGCCTGCGCATCGCCAACAGCCGCATCGGCGCCATCCTCGGTTATGCCGTCATCTCGGCCACGGTCGGCGTGATCCTGCGCGCCATCCAGGAGCGCCTGGGCTTCGTCGG
>CAJYQM010000540.1 GCA_913777025.1 uncultured Massilia sp.
GGGTGAAAGGGAAGTCTTGCTGGCGGCGTCGATCCGGGCGCGGATCCATGCGTGGGCACGGGCCGTGACCTGCTGCGCCATGCGCACCGGGAAGTGGATCACGCCGTGCGGCGTGTCCGGCAACAGCTGCAGTTCGACAGCTTCCATGCCGATCGCGGCGCGCCAGCGGGCCGCCATTGTAATCGTATCGTCGCGCAGCGGGTCGATTTCCCCCGCACACATCAGCGCCGGCGGCATGCCGGCCAGGTCGCCGTACAGCGGCGAGAGCGGCGCCAGGCGCCGTTCGGCATCGCTCAGGCCGGGCGTCAGCATGCGCAATGAAGCCGCCATCTCCGGACCGTTCAGCACCAGCGTGTCGGGGCCGGCCTGGCGCACGCTCGGGGTGCCGGTAAAGTCATACAGGCCGTAGTAGAGCACCGCCCCGGCGATTTTTTCCAGCAGGTGCGGCCAGTCCGCCAGGCGCAAGAGCGTCGCCGCCGCCAGATGGCCGCCGGCCGATTCGCCGATCATGAACACCGGCAAGTCCTCATGGTCCGGCAAGCCGCCGCCGAGCAGCCAGTGGGCCGCCGCCAGGCAGTCGTCCATCAGGCCCTGGATCGGCGTGCCGCGGGCGAGCCGGTAATCGACCGACACCACCGCCACGCCGCAGGCCTGGACCAGGGCCGCATTCAGCTTGTCATCCATGCGCGCATTGCCGAACACCCAGCCACCGCCGTGGATGTCGAGCACGAGGGCGCGCACGGGCCCCGCAGCCGGGCGCAGGATGCGCACGCGCACCTGGTCGGCGATGCGCCGGTCTTCGGCCAGGATGCCGGCCCGGGCCAGCCTGCGGTCGGCGCCGACCTGGGACAGGCGCAGCAAGCCTTGTCCGAGGCGGGCCAGCGGCCGGTATTTCATGCCGAAACGCGGCAGGCCGGCCAGCTTGCGGTTGAATTGGCGCATTTCCTGCAGCGTGGCGGCGTCGAAGCGCATCTCTGTCATGGCTCAGGCCGCGCTCAGTTCGGCGACGAAGTCATACATGTCGCCGCGGAAGTAGGAGCGGCAGAATTCCACCGCCTGGCCGTCGCGCAAGAAGCCGAGGCGCTCGACGCACAGGCCGGCGTCGCCTTCCTTCGATTGCAGCAGCCGCGCCTGCTCGGCGTTCAGCAGCAGGGCCGACAGGCGCTGCAGCGCGCGCACCGGGCGCTTGCCGGCGGCTTCCAGGGCTTCGTACATCGAGACGTCGACCGCTTCCAGCGAGGGCAGGGCGCTGGCGGCGATGGTCGCGTATTCGAGGCACATCGGCATCTCGTCGGCGTAGCGGATACGGTGGAAACGGTAGACGGCGGCACCGGGGGACAAGCGCAGGCGCAGCGCTTCCTCGGGCGTGACCGTGCCTTCGGCGCGCCTGAGCCAGACGCTGCGCGGCGTGCGGCCGCGCGAGCGCATGTCTTCGGAGAACGAGGTCAGCCTGGCGAAGTTCTTTTCGATGCGGGTGTTGATGAAGTTGCCGGAGCCCGCGCGGCGCACCAGCAGGCCTTCGTCGACCAGGCCGTCGATCGCCTTGCGCACGGTGATGCGCGAGATGTCGAGCTCGGTGGCCAGCTGGCGCTCGGCCGGCAATGCCTCGGCCGGGCCGAACACGCCGCGCTCGATCGCCTCGCGCAGCGCCCGCTGCAACTGCTGGTACAGCGGCAGGTTGCTGGTGGCAGACAGGGTGTGCATCAGCTGCGCAAGGGGAGAGGCGGTGGACATGCGGCGGACCGTGAGTGGAATGTGCGCCGATCATACCAAAAAAGGACCGCCTTTCCAGAGGGTCATTTCGGCCGCGGTCGCGGGAGCTCGAGGTCCGGCTGCACCAGCTTGCCGGCGCGGATCAGCTTGACCGTATTGGCCACCGATTGCGCCACGTTGCGCACTTCCTGCTGGAAGGCGGTGTCCTTTTCCAGGGTGTCGTGGCTGTCCGCATACGATTCGTAATAGCCGACGAAGCGGTCGAGCTGCGAGGTCGGGCCGGCGGCCACCAGGCCCATCCAGTCCAGCCAGTCGGACAGCGAACGGCGCGTCGATTCGATGCCGGCGACGTCGCCGTGGATCACCAGGCCGTAGGCGCGTCCCGCCAGGTGTTTCGGGTAGTCCCAGTCTTTTTCCAGGGCCTTGGCTTCCTCGGGTTTCTTGCCGTGGGTGGAGCTCGGGTCCGGGTTGCCGCCGTCGGCGCAGACCAGGCGGTCGATCATGAGTTTCAGCACGGCCGGCACCTGGTACCAGTAGACCGGGCTCAGGATGATGATCGCGTGCGCCTGCACCCAGCGCTCGTAGATCTCGTTCATCCAGTCGTTGTCCTGGCTCAGCGAATGGTTCGGGTAGCAACTGCAGGGCCAGTGGCACAGCGGCATCGCGGTGGACACGCAGGCCTTGCATGGGTGGATGCGGCGCTCGTAGTCCGAGGTCAGCAGCGACAGGTCGAGCAGGTCGGTCTCGATCTGCGCGTCGTGCAGCACGTCTTCGCACATCTTGGACAGGCGGTAGGACTTCGACATCTCGCTGGGGCAGCTGCCGTCGTTGCGGGCCGATGCATTGATCAGGAGCACGCGGCTGGGCGTGGCCGGGTCTTTCTGGCGCGCCTCGGCGGCCAGCAGGCGGTCATGCGCTTCCTTCCACTCGACCGACAAGTCGTAGTCCGGATCCGCGAAGCCGGGACCGGCCTTGACCGTGATCGGCGCCTTGTGCGACTCGACGTAGTTCTTCCAGGCGACTTCCTCGACGGCCGCCAGTTGCTGGCCGACCTGTTCGAACGAGGGATCGTAGAACTTGCGCATGAAACGCAGGTGGAATTCGTTGCGGTCGAGTTTCGCGGGCGCCTGGCCCTTGCGCACATTGGTCATGACGGTCTTTCGAAATGATTGTGCCAGCAATTATGAAACCGCGACATTGATCGGCCCGTACGCGAACTAACAGAACCTCAACAAAAGAAAAAGCGGTGCAGGCTTGACAAGCCTGCACCGCCTCAGTGCACGACGGGCGCGGGAATTACTTGGCTGCGGCCACCGCGCCACCCTTGGCCGGGTGGTTCACCAGCAGGATCCAGTACTTGGCGAGGTCGGACGCGCCGCCGCTGCCTTTCACGGTCTCGAAGGTCTTGATCGCCTGGTCCTTGCGGCCGGCTGCCGCGTAGGCCATGCCCAGGCGCAGCTTGGCTTCGTCAGGCGACTTCAGGCCGCCCTTGGCGATACCCTGCTCGATGAAGCCGATGCCCTTGTCGAACTGGTCCATGCTGACGTAGGCCCAGCCCAGGTTGACCAGGCCGGCGCCGGTCTTCGACTTGGCGGCCGAGGCTTCGCCCGACGCGATGTTCTTGGCGTCGTTGGCGGCTTCCTTGTTGGCGCGGTCGCGCAGCTGCTTGTCCTTGGCGGCGTTGCCGCCGGTGCCCAGCACGCCGGCGGCGAAGCCCGCGTCCACGACCTTCTTGGCTTCGGTCGGGAAACCGTCCTTCAGCGCCAGTTCGGCCAGGTCGGCATAGCCTTCCGGCGACATCTTCTGCACCGCGGCAAACTGCAGGCGCAGCGCGTCGGTGACGAAGACTTCCTGGTTGAAGCCCGGACGGCGGAACACGCCGCGGCTGATCACGTCGGTCCAGTAGTCGTCGGTCGGGTAGTAGGCGGCCAGCTTTTCCAGGCCGTACAGGTAGCCGGCGTCATCCTTGACCTTGTTGGCGGCCGAGGCGAACATGCGCAGGTCTTCCGACGCCGGCGCCTTGCCGGCCTGGTCGGCGGCTTCGATCTGCGGGCGCAGCAGCTTGGTCGCGGTCGCGTAGTCGCCGCTCAGGTAGTAGGAACGCACCAGCGGGGCGTTGACGCTGGCGGCCTGTTGCGGGAACTTGGTCTGGAACTGGGTGTACCACTCGATCGCCTTCGGATAGTTCTTGGCGTTGTAGTAGGTGCCGGCCAGTGCCTGCGTGAAGTTCGCCTGGTCGGTGGCCGGCAGCTTGCCCGAGGCCAGGATGGCTTCCAGGGCGGCGGTCTGGCCCGCTTCGTCATTGGTGGCGGTGGCCAGCGACAGCTTCATGCGGTTCAGCACGTAGTTCTCGTACGGGGTACGGTTCTGGACGGCTTCGGCCTGGGTGACGCGGTTCTTGACCTCGCCATAATTCTTGGCGTCCATCAGCGGCTTGATCTGGGCCGGATCGAGCAGCTTGAACAATTCCGGGCGAACGGAATCCGCCGGCGGCTGGGCGGCGGCAGCCGCGTCCTTGTTCTGCGCGGAGGCGCTGTGCATCAGGGCCGGAGCGGCATTCAGGCCAATGGCGGCCAGCATCAGGGCAAGACGGGCAAAACGGAATTGGGACATGAATAATCCTTCTCTTGATGACTAGAAAATTCCACCGTCACATATACACAAGACAGTGGTGACTTTGCCAATTCAGACAAAGCGTGCATTGTCCCACAAAGTGCAAATGCGGGCGCGGCTTGCGCGCAATTGTGCCGCAGCCGCGCCCCGCTCGCGGGCGTCGTTACAATGCGTTACCGCCGGGCGTCAGAATCCCGGCACCGGGCAATGGCCGGCGGCGTCGATGCTGCCTGCCAGCCAGGCATTGACGGCGGCCAGCGCCGGCGGCGCGAAACCATAGGTCATCAGGGCCGGGGCGTCGATGTCGAGCGCCTGGTAGGGGTTCCATAGCGCGATGTGCAGGTCCGGGCGCCAGCCGGCGCGCGCGTGCGCCCCGTAGCGCCGGCGCGAGGTCGAGGCCAGCATCGTGAAGCGGCCGTCCTGCGGCAGGCTGGCCCAGTCGAAGCTGTCGGCGTCGGCGAAGGTCGCGAGTTCCACGTCGTACAGCTGGCGCAGCGACGCCGCGATGCGCTCGGCCGGCACCCCGGCTTCCGACACGCCGTCGCTGACCACGTCCTGGCGCGCCACCAGGCGCACCCTGGCGCCCGGTGCCGGACGGCGCGGGTTGCCGCGCGCCGTGAGGCCGCGCTGCCAGGCGCGCGCCATCAGCGCGCGGTCTGCCTCTTCGGTGGCGTAGGGCGGGGCGCCGGCCGGATGGGCCAGGGCGAGCGAGCGCAGGCGCGCCAGGCGCGCCTGCACCTCGTCGACCGGCAGGCGGCCGTCGACGATGGCCGCGGCGATCGCATCCAGCGTTTCCTCCTGCGTCTCGCGGCTGCCGATCGCCATCACCATGTCGGCGCCTGCCAGCAGCGCGTTGACGGCGGCCTGGCCGGCGCCGTAGCGGTGCGCGATCGCGTGCATGTCCATGCCGTCGGTGATGATCACGCCGCGGTAATCCCATTCCGTGCGCAGCAGGTCGTGCAGGATGGCGCGCGACATCGTGGCGGGATGGTCCGGATCCAGGGCCGGATAGACGATGTGGGCCGTCATCATGGCCGGCGCGTGCGGCGCCGCGGTGCGGAAGGGCGCGAATTCGAAGCGCTGCAGGTCGGCCAGGGGCTTGGCCACCGTCGGCAGGTCGCGGTGCGAATCGACGTGGGTATCGCCGTGGCCGGGGAAGTGCTTGACGCAGCAGGCCACGCCTTCGGATTCGCTGCCGGCCATCCAGGCCAGCGCGAGTTCCGTGGCGCGCACCGGGTCGGCGCCGAACGAGCGCTCGGCGATGACGGGGTTCAGCGGGTTGTTGTTCAGG
>CAJYQM010000541.1 GCA_913777025.1 uncultured Massilia sp.
TGGGTGGTTGTGGGTCTCGACCTTCATCAGGGTGTGGGTCAGCTGCGTCGCGGGCGCGTAGGCATGGCCTTCACCCTGCGGGAAGAAGCGCATCGCCTGCGCGCCTTCCATGATCGCCGAGTTGTCGCTGTAGGCGACGATCGTACCCTTGGGCTGCAGCTGGTGGGTATTCTTGATCATCTGGAACAGGCTCTTGTCCTGCTTGACGCCGTCGATGGTCCATTCGGCGTTGAAGATCTTGTGGCGGCAGTGTTCGCTGTTGGCCTGCGCGAACATCATCAGTTCGACGTCGGTCGGGTTGCGCTGCACGCGGGTGAAGGCGTCGAACAGGTAGTCGATTTCGTCTTCCGCCAGGGCCAGGCCCATGTCGACGTTGGCCTGCGCCAGCGCGGCGCGGCCGGTGCTGCCGAGGATGTCGATCGATTCGAGCGGACGGCCTTCGAGTTCATCGAACAGGGCATTCGCCTGGTCGGCACTGCGCAGCACCGTCTCGGTCATGCGGTCGTGCAGCAGCGCGGCCACCGCCGCGATCTCGTTTTCGGGCAGCTTTTTCGGTGCGCCAAAGCCGGTACCCAAGATGCCGCTTTTCAGCACCACCGTGTAGGCCATGCCGCAGTTGTGCGCGATGTCGGTCGCTTTCGAGGCCCAGGGCGAGATCGTGCCCAGGCGCGTGATCACGAAGAACTCCTCGGTCACGCCCTCGTACTGCGTTTCAGGCACCGGCTCCCCGTAGGTAAGCATGGCCGACAGGCGCTCGGTGTCCTCCGTGGACAGGGGCGCGCTGGCATCGATGAAATGGTAGAAACGGGCTTGCACGGCGGCGATCGTCGGGGCGACGGCTTGCAACTGCGCGAGGAGGCGTTGGCTACGGAAGGCGGAGAGGGCGTTGGAACCCGGCAGAATCAACATGGCTTGGAAGTCGGTTGATGCAGCGTGGCTGCGGGTGGAAGATAGCCCGCTATTATACAGTGTTGCACTGCCCCCGGTCTTGCAGCTTATGCACGGTTGCTGGAGGGACAAGTAAGCGGTATCGTAGCGGCGGAGAGACGAGAGCATGCCAGACCCAAACCAACAGAATAATCCAGTGAGCAGCCAGCTCACCGTACTGGTCGTGGACCCGAACCCGGTCATCCGCACCAATGTACAGAACATGCTCAACCAGTCGGGCATCTCGCGCGTCGAGTTCGCGGTCAATGCCGGCGCCGCCGTCAGGCAGCTGGCGAAGAAGAGCTACGACGTGATCCTGTGCGAGTACGACCTGGGCGGCCCGGGTGCCGGCGGCGACAGCCAGGACGGCCAGCAGCTGCTGGAAGACCTGCGTCACCACAAGCTCATCGCGCCCTGGGCCATCTTCATCATGATCACCAGCGAAGGCGCCGAGGACAAGGTGCTGGGCGCGGCCGAACTGGCGCCCACCGACTACGTGCTGAAGCCTTTCACCGCCGGCATGCTGGGCGAGCGCATCGCGCGCGCGCTGGAACGGCGCGCCGCCCTGCTCCCGGCTTATCAAAGGGTGGCGCAGGGCGATTCGCGCGCCGCCATCCAGGCCTGCATCGACGGCGCCACGGGCAAGCCGCGCTACGCCCTCGACTTCGCGCGCCTGCGCGCCGAACTGCACGCGTCGCTGAAGGAGCCGGCGCAGGCCGAGGGCGTCTACCGCCACGTGCTGGCCGCCAGGCCGCTGGGCTGGGCCAGGCTGGGGTTGGCGCGCGCGCTGGCGGCGCAGGACCGGGTGCCGGACGCCATCGAGCAGCTCGAGGCCCTCATCGCCGACAATCCGCGCCTGATGGCGGCCTACGACCTGCTGGCCCAGTGCCGCGTCCAGCGAGGCGAACACGCGCAGGCCAGGAAGACGCTCGAAGAGGCGGTGGCGATCTCGCCCCACATGGTGCGGCGCCAGCGCCGCCTGGGCGAGGTGGCGCTCGAAACCGGCGACGCCGCGCAAGCCGAAAAATCCTTCCGCCAGGTGGTCGCGCGTTCGCGCTACTCGGAATTCCGCAGCCCCGAAGACCACGTGCAGCTGGTGAAAGCGCTGGTGCGCAAGGGCGATCCGCTCGGCGCGACCGGCGTGATCCGCGACCTCGAACGGTCGCTGCGCGGCTCGCCCGAACTGGTCGCCTGCAAGGCGATGGCCGCCGCGCTGCTGCACGAGGCGGCCGGCGACAAGGCCGCCACGGTCGGCGAATTGAAACAGGCCGCGCACGCCGTGCGCGGCGGCGGCATGCTCTCGTCCGGCATGCGCATCGACCTGGCGCGCGCCTGCCTGGCCCAGCGCCTCGACGACGAAGCGGCCGGCGTACTGATCACCAGCATGGGCGGCGACGGCGACGGCATCTCGGCGCGCCAGGCGCTCGATGTCTTCGTGCAGGCGGGCCGCCCCGACCTGGCCGACGGCATGAACAGGCAGCTGCGCGCACAGGCGCAGATCCTGCTCGGCGTGGCCGACGAAAAGCGCAACATGGGCGACGTGCGCGGCGCGGTGCAGACCCTGCTGGAAGCGCTGCGCATGGCGCCGAACAGCCTGCAGGTGATGATCGCGGTGGCCGGCGGCATCCTGCGCCAGGTGATGGAGATGGGCTGGGACGAAGGGCTCGCCGCACTGTGCGTGGCGCAGCTGGAGCATATCCGCGCACTCGATCCGGCCCACCCCAGGCTGCAGGCGCTGGATGCGGAGCTGCTGGCTGCCAAGCGCAAGTACGGTATTTCGACCTGAGCCCCGCAGCGCCAGCCTTTACTCCTTGCCGTAGCCCCCGCCACCCGGCGTCTCGACGACGAACACGTCGCCGGGCGCCATGTCGACCTTGCCGATGTGTCCCAGCGCCTCGACGCCGCCATCCGCGCGCAGCACCAGGTTGCGCCCCTGCGCCCCCGGTTCCCCGCCGGCCATGCCGAAGGGCGCATGCAGCCGGTTGTTGGACAGGATCGCCGCCGTCATCGGTTCCAGGAAGCGCAGCTTGCGCACCCCGCCATTGCCGCCGTGCCAGCGCCCCGCCCCGCCCGAGCCGGCGCGGATCGCGTAGCTCTCCAGCCGCACCGGGAAGCGGAACTCCAGGATTTCCGGATCGGTCAGGCGCGAGTTGGTCATGTTGGTCTGGACCA
>CAJYQM010000542.1 GCA_913777025.1 uncultured Massilia sp.
TGAGCTACCACGGCCGCCAGGTCAAACTGGTGTACGAGATCCCGATGGCCGAGATCGTGCTGGACTTCTTCGACCGCCTGAAGTCGACCTCGCGCGGCTATGCGTCGATGGATTATGAGTTCAAGGAATACCGCGCGGCCGACGTGGTCAAGGTGGACATGCTGATCAACAGCGAGAAGGTCGATGCGCTGGCGATCATCGTGCACCGCGCCAACGCCGCGTACCGCGGACGCCAGGTGGCGGCCAAGATGCGCGAGCTGATCCCGCGCCAGATGTTCGACGTGGCGATCCAGGCCGCGATCGGCGCGACCATCATCTCGCGTGAAAACGTGAAGGCGATGCGCAAGAACGTGCTGGCCAAGTGCTACGGCGGCGACATCAGCCGCAAGAAGAAACTGCTTGAAAAACAAAAAGCCGGCAAGAAGCGCATGAAACAGGTGGGTTCGGTCGAGATCCCGCAAGAAGCCTTCCTGGCCATCCTCCAAGTGGAAGACAAATGAACCTGCAATTGATTCTCGGGAATTTTGCCCTGATCCTGTTCGTGGCCATGGTGGTCACGGGCGTCATCTGGTTCCTGGACGTGTTCGTGCTGTCCAAGCAGCGCCGCGCCAGGGCCAATGCGGCCCTGGCCGAGTACGATGCGCGCCACGCCAAGCTGACCGCCGACGGCATCAAGGTCGACAACGGCAACCGCGCGGCGCTGGAAGCGTCGATCCTGCGCCAGCCGACCTGGGTCGAGTATTCGGGCAGCTTCTTCCCGGTGATCGCGCTGGTGTTCTTCCTGCGCTCTTTCCTGTTCGAGCCGTTCAAGATCCCATCCTCGTCGATGGTGCCGACCCTGCTGGTGGGCGACCTGATCCTGGTGAACAAGTTCGACTACGGCATCCGCCTGCCGGTGATCAACAAGAAAATCGTCGAAGTGGGCAATCCGCAACGCGGTGACGTCATGGTCTTCAAGTATCCGAAGGACATGACGCAGGATTACATCAAGCGCGTCATCGGCGTCCCCGGTGATAAAATCACCTACGAGAACAAGCGCCTGACCGTCAACGGCGTCCCGGTCCAGTACGAAGCGATGGACGAGTACCTCGACGACGAGCGCCCCGTGTACCACAAGCAGTTCCTGGAAAAGCTGGCGAATGCGCCGCACCGCATCCTGAACATGGATGAAGCGCGCACCATCAACCTGAGTGCCGTGGAGGATTTCCCCCATCACGAGAATTGCACCTATTCCTACGATAAATTTACCTGTATCGTACCTGAGGGCAATTATTTCATGATGGGCGATAACCGCGACAACAGCGCAGACAGCCGCTACTGGGGCTTCGTGCCGGACCAGAACATCGTCGGCAAGGCTGTGTTTGTTTGGATGAACTTCGGCAACCTGAAGCGCATCGGCGGTATCCACTAATCCAGGGGAACCTCGATGCAGGCAGGTGAGCAGCGCAAAGCAAAACGTTATCGAATCAACGCGGAAAGCGGCATCACGCTGTCCGGCCTGCTCGGCGCGCTGGTCGTGCTGGGCGCGATCGCACTGGTGCTGATCAAGGTCACGCCGGCCTGGATCGAGTACCGCGCCATCAAGGGTGCGATCGTCAAGGCCAAGGCCGCCGGCGGCGAGCCGCGCGCGATCCGCGAGGCATTCGACAAGAATGCGGAGGTCAACAACGTCGATGCCATCCGTGGCCGCGACCTGATGATCGACCGCGAAGACGGACAGGTCCAGGTCGCCTTCCGCTACGAAAAGCGGGTGCCGCTGGTCGGCAACACCAGCCTGCTGTTCGATTTTGCCGGCACCACCGACCCGAGCGGCGTGGTGCCCGACGCCGACAAGGCGGCACAGTAGTCAACCGGCCTGCGACGCAGACCGGGCGCGGTCGAAGCGGCGGGTGCACGGCAGTCGTCCCTTGCCGCGTGCCCAACCAGAGAAATATGACAATGAATCTTCAGTTATTGCAAACGCGCCTGGGTTACAGCTTCCGGGATCCGAGCCTGTTGCAGCAGGCGCTGACCCATCGTAGCCACAGCAGTCTGCATAACGAACGCCTCGAATTCCTGGGCGACTCGGTCCTGAACTGCGTCGTCGCGTCGATCCTGTACGAGCGTTTCAACGGCCTCGCCGAGGGCGACCTGTCGCGCCTGCGCGCCAACCTCGTCAAGCAGCAATCGCTGTACGAGATCGCCCAGAAACTGGAACTGTCGAATTTCCTGCGCCTGGGCGAGGGCGAACTCAAGTCGGGCGGTTTCCGCCGTCCCTCGATCCTGGCCGACACGCTCGAAGCGCTGCTGGGCGCGATCTTCCTCGACGGCGGCTTCGATTGCGCGCGCGCCACGATCCGCGCCTTCTACATCCCGCTGCTGGATTCGGTCGATCCGCGCACGCTGGGCAAGGATGCCAAGACCCTGCTGCAGGAATTCCTGCAGAGCAAGAAAATCTCGCTGCCGACCTATAACGTGGTCGCCACCCACGGCGCCGCCCACAGCCAGGAATTCGAGATCGAGTGCCTGGTGCCCAAGCTCGGCATCCAGGTCTTCGGCCGCGGCGGCAGCCGCCGCGCCGGCGAACAGGCCGCGGCGCGCCTGGCGCTGGACGTCGCCGAACAGGCCGTGCAGAAAGGGCCGGGCGGCATGCGCAAGGCCAAGCAGCGCTCGGCGCAACTGAAGCTGGCGGGCATCGCAACCGATCAAAGCGCCGACCAGAACAGCGACCAGGGCGAGCTCTCGATGCAGGCGGAAGACCCGCAATCGCGCCAACAAACCCATCAGCCGTAAGAACACTATGAACACCGAAATCCAAGCCGACGACAACAACGATGCACAGGCGGCCGGCGTGCCGGAACACTTCCGCTGCGGCTATATCGCCATCGTCGGCCGGCCGAACGTCGGCAAGTCGACGCTGATGAACGTGCTGATCGGCGCCAAGGTCTCGATCACCTCGCGCAAGGCCCAGACCACGCGCCACCGCATCACCGGCATCCAGACCAAGGGCGACGCCCAGTTCATCTACGTCGACACCCCGGGTTTCCAGACCCGCCACGCGAATGCGCTGAACAAGACGCTGAACAAGACGGTCTCGAACACCCTGACCGCCAGCGACGTGATCCTGTTCCTGGTCGAGGCCGGCACCTTTGGCCCGGCCGACCAGCAGGTGCTGGACCTGTTGCCGAAGAACGTGCCGGTGATCCTGGTGATCAACAAGTCGGACCGCATGAAGGACAAGGCCGAGCTGATGCCCTTCGCCGCCAAACTGGCCGCGCTGCGCGACTTCACCGCCGTGGTGCCGGTCTCGGCCAAGCTGCGCTTCCAGGTCGACGCGCTGGAAGGCGAGATCCGGCGCCACCTGCCGGAAAATCCGCCGATCTTCGGCCCGGACGACATCACCGACCGCAGCGAGAAATTCCTGGCGGCCGAGATCGTGCGCGAAAAGGTGTTCCGCCTGGTGGGCGACGAATTGCCCTATACCAGCACTGTGCTGATCGAACAGTTCATCCAGGAAGGCAATTTGCGCCGCGTGTTCGCCGCCATCCTGGTCGAGCGCGATACCCACAAGGCCATGCTCATCGGTAACAAGGGTGCGCGCCTGAAAGAGATTTCGACCCAATCGCGCCTGGACATGGAAAAACTGTTCGGCGGCCCGGTCTATCTCGAGATCTGGGTCAAGGTCAAATCCGGCTGGGCCGACAACGAAGCCGGTCTGCGCGCCTACGGCTACGAATAAGGGGTATCCTCAAGCGCATGCCCGGCCAGGACGACGACATTCCCGACAGCGTTCAAGAAGCGCGCGTACCTTATGCGCCTGTGCCTGCGCTTGCCCCTGCAGTGCCTATCGCGCCATTGGCGCTGGCGGCCGTGCCCCCGGCCCGGCCCGACCGGCGCCGCCTGCCGGCCGGGCGTGACGGCAAGGTGCTGGGCCAGCCTGGCTTCGTGCTGCACAGCTATCCCTACAAGGAAACCAGCCTGATCGTCGACATGTTCACGCGCGACTTCGGGCGCATCGCCGTGGTCGCGAAGGGCGCGAAACGGCCGCTGTCCAAGCTGCGCGGCGTGCTGCAGACCTTCCAGCCCCTGTCCGTCTCGTTTTCCGGCAAGTCCGAACTGCGCACCCTGATCGACGCCGAATGGGTCGGCGGCATGCTGCCGCTGGAAAAGACGGCCCTGCTGTGCGGCTTTTACCTGAACGAGTTGCTGGTCAAGCTGCTGGCGCGCGACGACGCGCACCCGAAGCTGTTCGACCACTATGTCGCCACGCTGAACGAACTGGCGCACGGGGAACCCGCACAAATCGCCTTGCGAAAATTCGAACGGGCCTTACTTAAGGAAACCGGGGTTGCCGCCGACCTCACGCGCTGCACCAACACGCGCGCGCCGGTCGAGGCGGAAGGGCGCTACGTGGTCGACCCGGAACGCGGCGCACGCACGGCGGTCGCCGCGGACACCTGGCCCCTGGTGTCCGGCAAGACCTTGATGGACATGGAACGCGAGGAGTACGGCGACCCCCAGACCCAGGCCCAGAGCAAGCAGCTGATGCGCTTCCTGCTGGCCTACCACCTGGGCGGCGCGCCGCTGAAT